>JBILRU010000025.1:0-21411 GCA_044372485.1 Crocinitomicaceae bacterium | reverse complement strand
TGGAAAAAGACTCGTGCGGGAAACGTATAATTGGAAGGCAGAAGAAATCAAGCTTTTCGACTTTTATCAAGCTTTAATGTCTTAACATGAAATTCGAAAAACTTTACTTTTACTCCCTTGTTCTCATGGTTTCTCTGTGGATTCCACTACCTATTTTATCCTCTCCTAGCATAGTACTTTTTGCGTTCATCGTCATTTATGGAGCCATCACGAAAAAAGGAACATTTCAATGGAATTGGATGCTCTTTGGTTTCATTTTACTCTATATTTTGTATGTTCTTTATTGTATTCCAAGTAAGGACCTCGGACAAGCGAGCAAGGATCTTGAACACAAGCTCTCGTTTATCGTTTTTCCTATTTTGTTTTCCTTTCGACCAAACGTTGAAGTGGACCGCAAGAAACTACTAAGTGCCTTTACCATTGGATGTTTGCTACTTGGGACGTATTTCGTTCTTCAGTCCATATACCACTACAGCATAACAGGAGATTCTAGCTATTGTCATTCGTCCGCTTTTGCTCCGAGTCATCATCCAAGTTATGTCGCTGCCTTCTTTTCATTTACGATTTTCTTTCTGATTTCAGAAATTCATCCGACAGAATCACTCAAACGAAAATGGCTTTCCATTGCCTTCATTACCTTTCTGACCATCCTGCATTTACCATTGGAAAGTCTATCTGGTATTCTTGTTTTAGGATGTCTCACCGCATTTTTGGTATTGCGCTGGGCATGGAAATCCTTTTCTCGTTGGGTTTTTGCTTCCATCATGATCCTTGGAATCTTGTGTATTCAAGTCGTTTTTTGGATTCAACCTTCCTTGAAAGATAACATTTCCAATACAGCGTCCATTGTTTCTCATTACGTGGAATCCCCGACAAAATTCATCCAAGAAACACCAAGTGGAATGTCGGGAAATCAAGCGCGATTGGTTGTATGGACGATTACCGGACAAATCATTGCAGACCATCCCTTTGGAATTGGCCTTGGGAATTTGGAAGGTGAAATGAAGCAACGACTCATTCAATTGAATCAACATGAATTGGTCGAGAAAAACTACAATCCACACAATCAATTTTTGCAAATTGCTGCAGAAATTGGTCTTTTTGGCCTCATCTTCTTTTTAGCTATTCTTTTCTTTGTTGTCCGCTTTGCACTTCAACAAAAGGATGAACTTCTTGTCTTTCTCGTTTTTAGTTTAATCTTGAATTGCCTTTTTGAAAGCATGCTACAGCGTCAGTCTGGAATTGTGTTTTACGTTATGATGATATGTGTTATGTTAACGGTTATTCAACTTCCTAAATGTACTGAAAAATGAAGTTAAGTGTAGTTATACCGTGTCGCAATGAACGAGCCTTCATCAAAGAATGTGTAAATGCCATTTTTGCATGTGAACTTCCATCAGACTATGACATGCACGTATATGTAGTGGACGGAATAAGCGATGATGGGACACGTGAACAGGTGCTAGAACTAATGAAAACCAATGCACACATTTCACTCATCGATAATCCAAAAAAGTTAACGCCATTTGCCTTTAATTTAGGTATTCACGCAGGTGGAAAAGTAGATTTTATTCAAATCGTTGGAGCAAGACACATTCTCAGTTCAAATTATTTGATCAACTGTTTGAATGTCCTTCAAGAAAAAAAAGACATCTGGTGCGTTGGCGGAAAAATTGCCAATGTTGCCGTGAATAAAACCGGTGAATTAATCTCAGCGGTGATGTCCTCTTCTTTTGGAATGGGAATAGGGAATTTTCGCACATTGGAACAATCAGGCTATACAGATACCGTTACGAGTCCGATGTATCCATATGAGGTATTCGAAAAGATTGGTTTTTTCGATGAGGACTTGATTCGAAATCAAGATGATGACTTTAATTTTCGTGTCACGAACGCTGGCGGAAAAATCTATTTCATTCACGACATTGAATTGAAATACTACGTTAGAGCGGAAGTTTCGGGTCTAAGAAAACAATTTTTTCAATATGGTTATTGGAAAGTGTTTGTCAATCGTAAGCATGGAACAATGACAACGATTCGTCAACCCGCATTTGTGTTGTACATCTGCGGCGTGCCTTTGTGTTACTTTTTTCCACTTTGGCTTCAATTACTTTCCACGACACCGCTTATGCTTTATCTGTGCGGAATGACATTTTTCAGTCTTCAATTGACGGGAATAAAACACTTTTTGAATACCGTTTCACTCTTCCCCATCATACACGTGAGTTATGGAATGGGCTATTTGCTCGGAATGATTGATTTTCTTTTACTAAAGAAAAATCCAAGTGACAAGCAGAAGGAATTAAGTCGTTAAAGAAAGATGTTTGTGCGACCCATCACAATTTGGCATGCGCTTCGACAATCCACAAATACAATCCGTGAGTCCTTTTCCATTCAATATACGCGAACGAACGTTTTCGATTCTACTCATGCGTGTAGCAGATTGTTTTGCACCTGAAAAATGAAGTAAATACCCACGTTGTCTTCCAGGTGTCAAGGCAAAAAAGGCCGTTTTCAAGGATTCATCCGTATCGAGTTTAGCTTGAAACTCTTCTACCACCTCATAATCTTCATGAGCTTTCATTGTCACTTTTATTCCTGCTTTTTCCACTTCGATGGCTTCGAAAATATACTGTTTCAATGTACTTTCACACGTTTCAATTTCTTCTAGACTCGTAAAACGAATTTGTCGACCTGACTGCACTTGATCTGTTTGCTGATATAAGATTCCTTCGGAATCTTGTAACAATGAACCTTTCATAAACATGATGGCAACATATTCTTTAAATCCATGGATCAAACAAATATTTTTTCCTTGAAACATGTAGCACGGATGCATCCATTTAAATCCTTCTTCCAAATGACAATCCAAAGCAATCATGCGCAATTTTGTTAATTCCGCTTGCCATTTTTTTTGAACTGCTAAGAAATCATCTACTTTTTCGTTTCTCATGGAAATTTGTTTTTACAAAAGTAAGTAAAACGGCAGCGATTGAAAACGATACGTTGGTTGAAGTGAGTTTACAATATAAAAAGTAACTTTGTTTTATGATACCTTTCTCACCCCCTCGCATCGACCAAAGAGTCGTAGATGAAGTTACTGCAGCGCTCTTAAGCGGATGGATTACTACAGGTCCGCGCACGAAATTGTTTGAGAAGAAAATCACGGAATATTGTGGTTGTCAAACTACGGTTGCTGTCAACTCATGGACCGCAGGGATGGAAATTTTATTGCGTTGGTGGGGAGTTGGTCCTGGAGATGAAGTCATCATTCCAGTGTATACCTATTGTGCAAGTGCGAATGTTGTTTTGCATACCGGAGCGACACCTGTTATGGTGGACATCAGTGCAGATGACTTCAATATTTCCAATGAGAAAATCGCTGCGGCAATTACGGAACGCACCAAAGTAATCATGCCAGTAGATATTTCTGGATTTCCATGTGACTATGATGCAATCTATCAACTCGTTGAAGCAAATCGTGCCATTTTCCAAGCGTCTAACGAAAAACAAGAAAAACTAGGCCGAATATTAATCGCGGCAGATGCAGCTCATAGTTTTGGAGCAATTTACAAAGGGAAAGTTTCCGGATCAATTGCCGATGTGACCGTTTTTTCTTTTCACGCGGTAAAAAACCTCACAACTGCAGAAGGTGGAGCAATTTGTTTCAATCTTCCCGCTGGATTTGACCACGAAGAAATTTACAAAGAATTTTGCATCAAAATCCTTCATGGACAATCCAAAGATGCCATGGCAAAAGCACAAAAAGGCGCGTGGCGTTACGACGTCTTGGAGCCTGGATTTAAGTGCAACATGACGGATCTTCAAGCAGCCATTGGACTCATCGAATTGGAGCGCTACCAAGAGAACCTCGATCGCAGGAAGGACATTTTTGAAGCGTATGATGCCGCTTTCCAACAAACATCTTGGGGAATCACACCAATATATCACACCGCAAATAAAAAGACGTGTTACCACTTATACCAGCTTCGAATTGCCGATGTCAACGAGGAACAGCGCGATGCGATTATCCAAGAGATTTTCGAACAAGACGTATCTGTAAACGTACATTTTCAACCTTTACCGCTCTTAACAGCGTATAAAAATTTGGGATACAAGATGGAAGATTATCCAGAAGCATGGAATAAATATTCAACGGAGATTTCCTTGCCAGTTTATTTTAACTTGACGGATGAACACGTACAGCAAGTAATCGCAGCAGTGAAAACAGCCGTTTTCAAGGTGCTACAAAAATAGTCTATGAATAAAACACTGTTTTTCTGTCTTATACTTTGTCTGTTTTCGTCGACAAATACATCCGCACAAACAAAACCAAATCCAATTTGGGAAAAAGACTTTGTCGATACATGTGTGGTCATTCCACTTGGTGTCGATTTCGGCTTGTGCGCAATGCCACTTGGCTGGGCCTTAAGTGATTCCGGATGCGTGATGCTTTCTGGATGTAGCATGATTGGTTCCAATGGCACAGACTATTCCACCTCTTTTTTCCAAAGTTCCTACCAATGTAATGGGGCTTGTATTCAAGACACAACGGTTCTTCTTGCATGTATTGATAGCAATCAAATCAACTTAAATGTTCTGTGTCCTGCAATCTATGAACCGGTTTGCGGATGTGATTCCATTACTTATTCCAATTCGTGCGAAGCGACAAATTACGGTGGTGTTGTATCATTTACCGAGGGTGCGTGCGGAAGTGCAAAGCTGACGGAAAATTGGATGAGTTTTATCGATATTCAACCTAATCCGTTTTCTGATTATTTGGAGTTTGAAATAAGCAGTTCGACGAATATCCAACTGAGCATTTTTCAAGCAAATGGACTTGAAATTCTTCGAAGGGATTTATTGAAAGGATTCCAACACATTGAATTAAATCAATTGACTTCAGGAACTTATTTTTTACGAGTAGAAAATAGTCAAACGGGACAGTCATTTACGAAAGTCGCGGTTAAATACTAAAATGTCATATTTTGGAATTTTAATGGTTTTTTAGTGTTTTTTGCGCATTTTTCGTTCTTTTTAATTGTATTTCGCTTGTTTTCATGTCATTTATTTGACTAACTTAAATGGAGAAAATTAATAAAACCTCTAATTATGTTAGTCAAAACCTACTCCAGTACCGTCTTCGGTATCAATGCCACCACCATCACAATTGAAGTCAATTTAGGCATTGGTGTCAACTTTTATTTAGTCGGATTACCCGATAATTCCGTCAAGGAAAGTCAGCAACGGATCAAAGCTGCCTTTAAAAACAATGACCTTAAATTCCCTGGAAAGGAGATTACCGTAAACATGGCTCCCGCAGATATTCGCAAGGAAGGATCCGTTTTTGATTTACCAATCGCCATAGGAATTCTAGCAGTCAGTGAACAAGTGAAAATCGACCACCTCAATGAATACCTGATGATCGGAGAATTGTCACTCGATGGTTCCGTTCAAGCAACAAAAGGAATTCTACCAATCGCCCTGCAAGCGAAGAAAGAAGGATTTAAAGGAATCATCGTCCCGAAGATTAATGCGCAAGAAGCTGCCGTCGTTCAAGAAATAAAGGTCTACGGCGTGGAGAATATCCGCGAAGTGATTGACTTCATGAACGATGATTCTGCTTTGAAACCAACGATTGTAGATGTCTCTGCATCTTTCCAACAAAACACAGATATTTTTGACGACGACTTTCGTGATGTGAAGGGACAAATGAACATCAAACGTGCCTTCGAAATTGCTGCAGCCGGATCACACAACGTGATTCTCATCGGTCCTCCTGGCGCCGGAAAATCGATGTTGGCCAAACGTTTATCTACGATTCTCCCGCAAATGACCATCGAAGAAGCGCTAGAAACGACGAAGATCCACAGCGTTGCCGGTAAGATCAAAAATCCGGTCGGACTCATAACCCAGCGTCCGTTTAGAAAGCCCCATCACACGATCTCGGACATCGGCTTAATCGGCGGGGGATCCTATCCACAACCTGGTGAAATTTCATTAGCACACAACGGAGTTCTTTTTCTGGATGAACTTCCGGAATACAAGCGTGATGTCCTCGAAGTCATGCGTCAACCGTTAGAAGATCGCGTAGTCAATATTTCCAGAGCACGCTTTTCCATTGATTATCCAGCCGGATTCATGCTCGTTGCGGCCATGAATCCATGTCCGTGTGGATTCTTTAATCACCCAGAGAAAACCTGCGTGTGTGGACCAGGTGTAGTTCAGAAATACTTGAATCGCATATCCGGACCACTTTTGGACCGCATTGACTTGCATGTGGAGGTGACGCCCGTAAGTTTTGACGAACTCTCCTCTACTGTCCCAAGTGAGGGAAGTAGGTCGATTCGCTTGCGCGTTGAAAAAGCCCGAAAAATTCAGCGCGAACGCTTCATGAATCGAGAAGGAGTGCATTGCAATGCCCAAATGTCGAAGTCAGAATTTGAGGCGAATTGCCAGCTTGACGATGCCGGGACCAATTTGCTCAAAATGGCGATGAACAAACTTGGACTCTCTGCCCGAGCTTACGACCGCATCATCAAAGTGGCACGCACCATCGCGGATTTGGACTCCTCGCAACGCATTCAATCAAATCACATTGCAGAAGCCATTCAATACCGAAGTTTGGATCGAGGAAATTGGGGGGCAGTCCAATAAGATTTTTGTACATTTATCCTAAATTTAATCCATGAAAAGCATCCTATTTCTCGTTCTGTTTCTCGCTCAATTTTGTCACGCACAGGTTAGCATCGGTCACACCACACTCACTTTTAACGATCCAACACGTTCAGGTGGAGTCGGTTCAGGAGGTGGCGCGGGAAGACAGATTCAAACAGAGATCTATTATCCAGCAACGTCAGCAGGAACCAGTACGCCTGTCGCTAGTGGAACGTATCCGGTGATTGTTTTCGGACATGGTTTCGCGATGAATTGGGATGCCTATTCAAACATTTGGGAACATTATGTTCCTCGTGGATACATCATGGCATTCGTTCGGACCGAAAGCGGTTTGTTTCCCTCACCAAGTCACGGAGATTTTAGTTTGGACTTGAAATTGGTCGCGCAAAAAATGTTGGACCTGCAAACGACAAACGCACTTTTCCAAAATCATATTTACCCAAAAGCTGGAATAATGGGACATTCCATGGGAGGTGGCGCTTCTTTTTTAGCGGCGGATAACAACACAAACATCCATGCATTAATCGGGCTCGCGCCAGCGGAAACCAATCCATCGGCAATTGCTGTTGCACCGAATGTGCAAGTTCCAAGCATCGTCTTTTCTGGAAGTTCGGATGGCGTTACTCCTCCCGCACAACACCACATTCCCATGTACGACGGTGTGACGAGTACCTGTAAATCCTTTGTGAGCATCATAGGTGGAGCACATTGTTACTTTGCCAACACAAACTTCAATTGTGATTTTGGTGAAGGTACTTCGTCAACGGGAATTAGCATAAGTCGAGCAGAACAACAAAACGCGACTTATTCGATTTTGGATCCTTGGTTGGATTTCAACCTAAAAGACATGTGTTCTGGATATGAATATTTCCAACTTGAATTGGCAAATTCCCAAGGAACAAGCGCTCAAACGACTTGTCCAAGTATTCCTCTGGTGAATATTACTCAAAATGGAAACCTTCTTCAGACAAATACACCTGGAAGTTCCTATCAATGGTTTCTTAATGGTCAATTGATTCCTGGAGCCTTTGCAGATTTCTACGAATTAGGTCCAAATGCTACAGGCGTATACACCGTTCAAGTGAGCTTTCCTTTTGGTTGTGCAATGAGTCCGAATCTGAACATTGTCGGACTTGATAACATTTTGGAAGATTTAATCACGGTGTCCCCGAATCCATGTAAGGAATTCCTGGTTATAACGAATAAAGGAAACCAAGAAATTCAGGCTACTTTCTTTACGATGCTCGGACAAAAAACGAAGTTCATTCAACTGAAAAACACAACAAACACCATTTCCGTAAGTGATCTTAGTCCGGGGATTTATTGGATTCAATTTGAGCATTCAACCGGGACTTTCTTGCAAAAATGCATCATCGAATAAGGAATACTCTCGCATGATAGCTTTTTGTTGCGAACTATTCATTAAATTCGGGAACTCTTATTGAAACACATGTTAAAAAAACTACTTTTCTTCGTCATCACCTTTGTTGGATTTACAACCTTTGCTCAAGACTTTTCCATCCGTGGATTCGTTTACGACGATTCCAATATGGAGCCGCTAAGTGATATTAAAGTGAAACTTCTAAAAGTAGATAGCTCCGTTATTGCCGGTGCTTTTACAAACAACAACGGTGGATTCTTAATCCCAAAATTAGCCAAAGGTTCGTACATCTTAAAGATTGAAGGTGGACGATTCAATAAAGCGTTTGTGAACGTGAACATGACAGACAAAGACAAGATTTACGATGTTCAATTCAAACTTGTTCGCAATACCCAAAATATGAAAGAAGTCGTTGTTAGCATCGATTCAAAAGAGAAGAAAAATGAAATCTTAATCGGGACACTGAAATACAATCAAAAATCCCTAGACCGCATTCCAAGCCACGGTGGTGAAAACGATATCGTTGGGGCCATTAGTGTAACACCAGGAGTAGTAACAACAGGTGATCAAGGCGGACAATTGTACGTTCGCGGTGGAACACCGATTCAAAATAAAGTTTTATTGGACGGAATGACCATCTACAATCCATTCCACTCCATCGGATTCTTTTCCATTTTTGAAACAGAATTAGTTAAAACCGTAGACGTCTACACTGGTGGGTTCGAATCAAAATACGGTGGACGCGTTTCATCCGTTATGGACATTACCTACCGAGACGGAAACCGCAGAGAATTTGGTGGTCGCGTTTCGGCATCTCCATTTCTTGCGAAAATGGTCTTGGAAGGTCCGATCGGTAAAGTTTCTAAGGAAAAAGCAGCGCCAGGATCCTATGTCTTCTCGGCAAAACACAGTTTATTGGATTACACATCGAAATCTCTTTATCCGAAAGTCAATGACGGGAACGGATTGCCTTTTAATTTTACCGATTTATATGGAAAAGTAACTTTTAACGGTGATGGCGGAACGAAAGTGAGTGCTTTCGGATTTCACAACCAAGACTCAGTGAATTACGACATTGCCAACCTTCGATGGGATGCTTCAGGTGGTGGGGTGAATTTCTTAATGGTGCCAAGTGGGTCTCCGATTTTTATTCGTGGACATGTAAATGGTAGTAACTATCAAACGACATTTGCTGAAACGGCACAAGAACCTCGTTATTCGAAAATCGGTGGATTTGACCTTGGATTTGACTTTAGTTATTTCTTGAAGAACGAAAGTGAAATGAACTATGGATTCAATATCAATGGATTCAACACGGAATTTGTAACCTACAACGAAGCGAAGAGAAAAATTGAGGCCATTAATTTCACTACTGAAATTGGAAGTTACTTCAATTATCGATTGATTAAAAAAAGATGGGTCATTCAAACAGGA
Organism: Crocinitomicaceae bacterium; assembly: GCA_044372485.1. Lineage (GTDB taxonomy): Bacteria > Bacteroidota > Bacteroidia > Flavobacteriales_D > Crocinitomicaceae > UBA952. Next base: position 11,918 of record JBILRU010000025.1, on the reverse strand, counting down.
ATGCGTGTTCAAGTATATGCTTCCTTGAATACCATTTCTCCTGAACCTCGCCTTGGCTTGAAATACAATGCAAACGAAAACCTACGATTTAAATTCTCTGGCGGACGCTTTTCACAGAACTTTACCTCCGCTTCTTCAGACAAGGATGTAGTGAACTTATTCAATGGACTTTTGTCAGCGCCAACCAATGTGCAAGAGCAATTTGTGACACAATCTCAAAATTTGAAAAACACGAAAAATGGACTTCAGTATGCGTGGCATGCCATTTTAGGGATGGAATTTGATTTAGGGAAATTCTGGTCCTTTAATGTAGAAACGTACTACAAGTATTTCTCACAATTGAGTAACATCAATCAGAATAAATTGTACGATGACATCTCACAATTTGAGGTGATCGACGACGTATTTAAAAAAGATTTTATTATCGAAACTGGTCAGTCCTACGGTATTGACTTCCTTGCAAAATATTCAAAAGACCGACTGTTTCTATGGGCGGTTTATTCTTATGGTAAAAACACCCGTTGGGATGGATTCTCGAACTACGCACCTGTTTTTGACCGACGTCACAACGTGAACCTTGTTGGATCATATTTATTCGGAAAAGCAAAAGATTACGAGCTAAACATCCGTTGGAATCTTGGTTCTGGATTACCCTTCACACCTACCGCTGGATATTATCAAGGACAGAATTTCTCCGGTGGCGTAACTACTGATTTTATCAGAGATAATCCAAGTTACATGACAACCTTACTTGGTACCTTCAACTCGCAACGGTTACCGTACTACCATCGCCTGGACATTACCTTTAAAAAACAATTTAATTTCAAGAATAAGGATGTAATGGAAATTGTTGCAAGTATTACCAACGTTTACAACAGAAACAATATTTTCTACGTGAACCGAATCACTTCAAAGATCATCTACCAATTTCCTATTCTTCCTAGTTTCGGTTTGAATTATAAATTCTAACACAAAATGTCCGATATTTCAGCATTCAAGGCAATTCGTCCTGTTCGTGATAAAGTTCATTTAGTCGCGACAAGGCCTTATTATTCTTACAAAAAGAACGTGCTGAAAGCAAAATTGGAAGATAATCCATTTACATTTCTTCACATTATCAATCCTGAATTTAGTACTTCGGTAAAAACGAAAGCCAATTCGACTGAACGATTTCAATTGGTTAAAACGCAATTCAACGATTTCATAGCGAAAGGGATTCTGATCCAAGATGCAGAAGAACATTTGTATATCTATCGTCAATCAAAAGGAGATTTTTCAGTGATTGGAATCGTGGGTGGCGCCAGTGTGCAAGAGTACATCGATAACGACATCAAAAAACACGAGCAAACATTAACCCTGCGCGAAGAAATGTTCACGAATTATCTAGACCAAGTTGGATTCAATGCCGAACCTGTTTTAATGACTTATGATCCACAATCTGGAATCAACGAACTCATTGAAAAGGTGAGCACTGAGCGGCCAGAATACGAGTTTTCAACTACTGATCGCATCAAACACGAACTTTGGGTCCTTTCCAATGCTCAAACAAAAGAATGTCAAGCACATTTCAAATCAGTAGATGCATTGTACATTGCTGACGGACACCATCGCTCGGCTTCCTCCGTTCGCTATGCACAAATGAAAGCCAAACAAGGAACAGCAACTGCAGAAACGAGGTACTTTTTAAGTTACATCGTGGCGAAAGATCAAGTAAAAATCTTGGCTTTCCACCGCTTATTGAAAAGCTTGAACGGATTTACGAAAGTTGAATTCGTTTCTGCGATGAGTGAACTAGGAAGCATGAAAGCCATTCCAAGTGCTGCTGAACCGAAGAAGGAACATCAATTCACCATTTGCATGGGAAATGACTGGTACCTTTTCGAACCAGATCATTCATTTATCAATGAATCGAATCCTGTAGAACAATTGGATTCCTTTATTCTCAGTGATTTAATTTTAAAACCCTTGTTAGGTATCGTCGACTTAAAAACAAGTAATCAAGTGGAATTCGTTCCCGGAAATGAGTGCTTGTCTTCCATTGAAGATAAAATCAACTCCGGAAAGTTCGAGGTTGGTTTCATTTTACATCCAGCAACCATTAATCAGGTCAAAGAAGTAGCGGATGCCGGGATGAACATGCCCCCAAAATCAACATGGGTAGAACCGAAACTTCGCAGTGGATTAACCATTTATCAATTGCACGCATGATTGCTGAAAGAATCCACGAAATTACATCCACTCTTCCCGAAACCGTCGCGTTAATCGCTGTTTCCAAAACGAAACCTGTCAGCGATTTACAAGAAGCGTACGACGCAGGACAACGTGCGTTTGGAGAAAACAAAGTACAAGAGTTGGTCGATAAATCCGAAGTTCTTCCGAAGGATATTCACTGGCACCTCATCGGACATCTTCAAACCAACAAAGTCAAGTACATTGCTCCTTTTGTTCACTTGATCCATGCGGTGGACAGTTTGAAACTATTGGTGGAAATCAATAAGCAGGCAGAAAAAAACGAGCGAAGCATAAATGTGCTTTTGCAATTTCACATCGCACAAGAAGAAACCAAGTTTGGACTTTCACGGGAAGAAGCACAGGAATTAATCGAAAGCGTCGCATTTCAATCGTGTCAAAACATTCGTGTGGTTGGCGTAATGGGAATGGCTTCGTTTGTAGAAGATGAAGAACAAGTTCATCGTGAATTCCAATCACTCAAGAGTATTTTTGATCACTTGAAAGCAAGTAAATTCAAGGATAACACTTATTTCAAGGAAATTTCCATGGGCATGTCCGGAGATTATCAAATCGCCATCGAAGAAGGAAGTACCATGATTCGTGTGGGAAGTTCGATTTTCGGCGGACGTTAATCCTGTTCCACTCCAAAAATCAGGGAAGAAATCGAATCCTTCGCCAAATACTCATTCGTTAAACGCAGAATATCTGCTCCCGTGATTTTGTCAATTCCTTGGTGAATTTCTTGGAGGGTATCGATTTGATTAAACGCCAACATACTTTTTCCCAATCCTTGCATAAGTCCGGCATTGACATCCATTCCCAAAGCCATTTGACCTTTGAACTGTTGTTTTGCACGTAGCAATTGCAATGAACTCAATTCCTTTGATCGAAACTTAACTAATTCCTTATGGATTAAGTCCAAGGTTCGGTTAATGTTTTTATCCTCGCAACCGAAATAGATTTGCCAGAATCCAGAATCCACGAAGGAAGAATAACTCGCTTCCACCGTGTACGCCAAACCATATTTCTCACGCACCGATAAATTTAACTTCGAATTCAGTGCGGGTCCGCCAAGAATGTTAATCAGCAAGGACATCGCCATGCGGTCATCATCTTTGTAACTTGGCGCGATTCCACCTAGTACCGCATGCGCTTGGTAATTCGCTTCTTTAACGTTGATTTGAAAGGGGGAATAAGAAGAAAAGGACAAGAAATCCTTACGTGTAGCCGTTAAAGGCATGTGACTCAAAGTCGCTTCCATCAAAGGTTCCAATTTCTTGAAACTCATGTTTCCAACGTAAGAAACCACCATGTTATCAGCGGTGAAATACGCATTCACGTAACGTTGTAAATCCGCTTGGGTAAAACTAGAAACGCTTTCTTTGGTTCCTAAAATGTTGTTTCCAAGTGGATGATTTTTGAACAAATGTTCTTCGAAATCATCGAATATTTTGTCGCTAGGACTATCTAAATAGGAGTTGATCTCATCTAAAATCACTTCCTTTTCTTTTTCAATTTCTTTTTCAGGAAAAGTAGAGTTAATGGAAATATCCGCTAACAATTCCAAGGCTCTTTTCGTGTGTTCTTTGGAAAAAGAAGCATGCAAGCACAGTTCTTCTTTCGCCGTATAAGCATTTAACTCACCACCTACCGCATCAATCCGTGAGAGAATGTGTAATGCATTTCGTGTCTTCGTTCCTTTAAACAAACAATGTTCAAGGAAGTGTGCTAATCCAACTTCGTGGGCTTGTTCATAGCGTGATCCAGCCGAAAAGAAAAAGCCTAAATGCGCCACTTGATTTGGAACCTGCAAGTGAACCACTCGGATTCCATTCGACAAAACGTGACACGTGGGTTGAAATTTTCGCATTATGGATTTTTACGTATTTGTTTCCAAGAACCATTCTCCGCTACGAACACGATGCGGTCGTGCAAGCGCGATGGACGTCCCTGCCAAAATTCGATGCTTGTTGCTTGAATCGCATATCCTCCCCAATGTGGTGGACGCGGGACATCGTTTGGAAATTGACGGTCGTATTGTTCAAATGCAGCGATTAAGTCTTCGGCTTGTGCCAATTCGCTCGATTGTTGGGATGCCCAAGCACCCAGTTGACTTTCCCTTGGACGCGAAGCAAAATAGGCGTCGCTGACTTCCTCCGAAACTTTCTCTACCGTACCTTCGATGCGCAATTGACGCTGTAAACCAGGCCAAAAAAACAACATAGAAACATGGGGATGTGCGGCCATTTGTCGGCCCTTTTGACTCAAGTAATTCGTGTAAAAAACAAAACGTTCATCCTTTAATTCTTTCAAATAAACGATGCGCGAACTCACTCCTTCATGCGCAGTGGCGGTACTCAGGACAAACGCGTTCGCTTCCGCTTCACCATGATTGACAGCTTCGTCGAACCAAACGGAAAAAGCAGCAAATGGATCCTTTCCGACATCGTTCAAGGAACCTTTGTCGAAATCCGCATGATTTTCACGGTATTTTTTCAACCATTCACTCATTCGGCTTCCTCGTTGGAATAAGTATCTTCCATTTCACTAGCTTCATCTGTATCTTCTTCAGCATCATCCGATTCGAATACTTCTTCTTCGCTATCGTCGAAATCAGATCCAGCCGCAGAGAAAACAGCCCCAACAGGCTTACGTTCTTCGATATCATCCTCCACATTCATTTTTTTCATAGCTGGACTCTGAACATCTTCTTCGCGGTAAGGGAAAATCTCTACAATTGGAGAAGAAACGATGGATGCAATTACGAAATCGATCATCATTGTCGACAAACTTTCCACTGTGCGCTCATACGCTTCTTTCACGTTTGCTGCAGAAACCAAGAAGTTTTGAGAAACGGTTTTCGCTTTCTCACCTTCTTCGTCCATGCGGTCGTAAGTCACTTTACATTTGAACCATGTTTCTGTATCATCGTACTGAAAAATATCATGTAAATCTGTTCGTGCAATTCCCGTTACTTGGAACTCACCGCGAATGGTTGTACCCAATTCCTCATAGATACGCGCCTCTGCATCCGTGAAGGTCATGGCAGCTAATAAATAAGGTTCTGAAACACGTTTAAATGATCCGTTTTCTAATTGTTTTGTATATTTTACTTTGACGGTAAACCAACTATTCATGAGGTAATTTTTTAGCTTACAAAGATACTTGCTTTCAAGCTATTTACCTCAATTGTTGATAACATTTCGTTTCAAAAGAAGTGGGGAGTTCGCTGATTTTGGAATTAGATGATTTACGTTCCATTTTTTGTATCACAAACCACCTCTTTCGAAGGCCTTCGAGAAAAGAAAACATAGATTAATTAGATTTTGGCTATTTAGTTTACTTACATGACAAACCCTTGCATTTCCACTTGAATCGTGTAATTTTATCGAAGCAACTCGAAATCTCTTCAATGAAAAAAGGATTCTTAATCTTTCTCTTTAGCCATTTTTCCTTCGATACTTTTGGTCAAATTCCTACGATTTCTTTTGATAATTTGGAAAGTTGGAATTTAAAAGGACAGGTGAAAAAGATCCATACAACATCCTTTCTTGCTGAAAAAGTAAATAACAAATTCGTAAACACTACTAAAGGTTGGCAATATTCCTGGGGATTTGATCAGGAATTTCACTTCAATACATTTGGCTTGCTAGAATTAACAAAGGTCATTAAAAACGGGACGACTTCCGTTACTTATTCCATAAAATTAGATGACAAAAACAGAGTCGTGTATGACATCAAAAACGAAAACCTTGAGTACTATTTTACATACGATTCGCTGAATAACATCTGTTCATCAAAGGAAATCTTTCGCGACAAACACATAGAGTCGGACTATAAGTATTATTACAACGATAAAAACTCCCTGGTTAAAAAAGTGGAATACCTATCCAATCAACTCATTTCAACGGAAACATTTTCTTACGACTCATTAAACAACCTTGTTAAAATTGACTACGTAAAAGGACCATACTCCGAAATGGAATCCTTCGAATACGACAGCAATAATCTGTTAGTGAAACATGAATGGTCTGACAATGATGAAGGAATGGTTGAAATAACAACCTATCAATACGTCAATAAACAGAAAACATTGGAACACTGGTTGGACTATGAAGAAGGGGAGCCCGATGGAACCATTGATTACACCTATGAAAATGGGAATGAAATCGAGGTCGTCGAAAAAGATGTTGACGGAGAAATTACGGGAATTCAACGAAATACCTATGAATATGATTCCACTGGAAATTGGATCAAAATGTACATTGATGATGATGGAAAATACTATATTGTGGAACGAACAATTAGCTATTATTAAAGAAATCAAATGAAAACAACGAAGAAAATTTGCGTATTCCTCGCACTCCTATTCATCAGCATCTCCGGCTTTTCACAGAGTCGCTATATTTCGGAAACGACGAAAAAAATCGTGTACTCCAGAGATGGCGGAACCTGCAATTGCTGTGGAAGTTCATCCAATCTCGAATACGACCACATCACTCCTTACTCTTGCGGCGGAAGCAGTGAAGCGTCAAACATTCAACTGCTGTGCATGTCCTGTAACCGCAGTAAATCGAACAGCTGCACTTGTAAAATACACCAAAGAACGGTAGGAACCAATTGCTGCGATGGAGGCTCGACGAAGCAGCCAACAACGACCGCACGTCAATGTACCGGAACTACTCAGAAAGGCGCGAGGTGTAAAAACAAAACAACGAATTCCAGTGGACGTTGCTACCTTCACTAATACCCAACAAGCTCGCACAAAATGAAAAAGACCCTATTATTTGCCATCGATTCGAACACCAAGGAAGTGATTGTTTCCGAATCACAAAAAGGAAGTAAGGCCATTACGTTCATTGAACGGATTCACCAAAGTGAAAATGAATTACTCTTCGATGCTGTTTCCTCCATGACAAAGTTGACAACTTCTCCGAAATTTGATGTAGCGCTGTTTAAAGCGATGGACACCGTATGTCAACTAATCTACGCTAAACAAACAGAGTGAGTTCGGCTGGGTAAACGAATATCGAACATCGGAAACCGAACATCGGAAATCGGAAACCGAACATCGAACCAAACATTTACCTATCTTTGCGCAGCAACCACTAGACCAAGCACTTATGTTGAGACAAGTAAAGATATCCGTTCTAATGGCTGTTTTTAATACCGATTTCTCTTATATCAAACGAGCAATTGATTCCGTTTTAAATCAGGATTTTCAAGATTTCGAGTTGCTCATTATCGATGATGGCAGCACCAAAAATAACCGCGAGGCCTTAATGTCATACGTGGAACAACACGAGGACAAAATAATCTACATACGTCACAGCAATCGCGGACAATCAGCCTCCATCAACCGTGGTGTACTATACAGCATGGGCGAATACATTACCATCTTGGATAGTGATGATCAATACAAACCAAACCATTTAACGCAGTGTTTGAAAGAAGTTGAAAACGTAGATTTAATTTGCTCTACCACTGAAACAATCGTTGACAGCATGGACGATTACTACGTTCCGGATAAAAATGACCAAACGAAACTCATTCATTTAGACGATGCCATCTTGTTTGGAACCTTGTTCGGTATTAAAAAAGTGTTTACGAGCATCGATTTCAGAAATGGATTTGCCGCAGACGCTGATTTTTATGAAAAAGCTGGAGCTCAATTTCGCGTGAAAAAAGCAGACTTAAGAACCTACATTTATCACCGAAACATGCCAAATAGCATTTGCTCAACGATCAAAAAAGAAAACCTTATCAATTGTTAATGGATGTCCATTTTCGATAACCCCAATTTTTCGTCGAACGGTAACGTTATCATGGCCTGTCACATTACAGGCGTCTTTGATGTAAACCGAAATGAAACGCTACAAGATGATTCGTATGAATTGGTGCGAGATTGGGCGGAATCGATAGCGAAGCAAAACCTACACGGAATTATCTTTCACAATAATTTCAGCGCGGAAACCTGCCAGAAATATGAAAATGACTATATTTCTTTTGTTCGTGTAGAATACAATGCAGCTTTCAATCCGAACGTATTTCGGTATTTCGTTTACCGGGATTTTGTAGAGAAAAATATGGACCTATTTAACAATATTTTCGTGACGGATATCTCCGATGTTACCCTCATGAAGAATCCATTTAGCGAAGCATTTTTTAAGGAAAATCCACAGTCCATTTTTTGCGGGGACGAGCCCAAAATCCTGAATAACGAATGGATGAACGAGCATTCCACTCACCTGCGCAACAACCTTCCGGATTATGCCGACTATGAAAAGTCCTTCGGGGATGAAACGCTGCTAAATTGCGGAATCATTGGAGCCAATGCTCCCCTATTCTTTGAGTTCATTCAACAGTTGTGCGCTATTCATGAACGAGGAAACCGCGAGAATAAAACGGCTTTTACTGGAGATATGGGCGCATTTAATTATTTGGTTCGAACGAAATTCAACGAGCAACTTAAGCACGGAGCACCCGTGAATACTGTTTTTAAAGGCTACGAAAACGAACGCCAAGATTGTTGGTTTCGTCATAAATAGCATTTCGCAACATCCGGATTTCGCGAAAAAACAAAGATCCATTTTCTCTTTCTTAAAATAAAAACGAAGCATCTGCGTTAGCTAATTGGACCAATTCATTTCCAAAGGATTCATGAAAATAGCGGTTCATTCATTTTATACGTAATTATTTTTTATTTTTACACGTAAACTTATGATAATGAACACAAAACTTACATTAAATCTGAATGCCGAGATTATTCACGAGGCAAAAACATATGCCAAGAGTCATCAGGTTAGTTTGTCTAAATTGATTGAAAACTACTTGAATTCATTGATCTCTGAAGAAAGCAACGACGAGGATCAAATCTCTGATTTTGTCAAAAGCATGTCCACCAAAACGAAGCTCCCGGCAGATTTTGATGCTCAAAAGGAACGTTTAACGCACCTAGAAAAGAAATACAAATGAGCAGATTGTTTTTGGATACCAATGTCATACTGGATTTATTGGCGCATCGAGATCCTCACTTCGACTCCATTGCAAGATTGGCAACCTTAGCCGATCAAAAGAAACTACTCTTGGTATCCTCTCCGCTGTCCTTTACGACGGTTGATTTTATCCTGAACAAATACGAGTCCGAGGAATCCGTTCGCACGAAACTAAGAAAGTTTAAAATTATTTGTGAAGTCTGTGAAGTAAATGAAGAAACCGTGGAGAAAGGATTGAATTCTCCATTCAAAGATTTTGAGGATTCCGTTCAATATTACAGTGCTTTAAAAGCGAATTGTTCCGTTATCATCACACGAAATGGAAAGGACTTCAAACATTCCAGCATTCCCGTCATGACAGCGGAAGAATACTTAAAAAGGTAAATGCGCTTTTACAGAATTGGTCTCCGTTTTCTACTTCCCAAATCCAAATGGAAGCAAGTCCTTGACGGAATGAAGAATAATCGTGCGCTTGTCCTGGTTCACCAAAATCACACGCATCTTTTTCGCTTGACGGTTTTCGGTTTCTAACATGACTTGACGGCAAGATCCACAAGGGGATAACAAAAACTCACTTGGCATTAAATCTCCACGTGCCACCACACAAATCGTTTCGATGGATTCAGTTGGATAATTTGCTCCAGCATAAAAAAGAACCACGCGCTCTGCACAAAGTCCGGATGGATATGCAATGTTTTCTTGATTATTTCCTTTTAAGGTGAGTCCACTCGACAAACGAACCGCAGCGCCGACCTTAAATTCACTGTAGGGAGCATAGGCTAAATCCATCGCCTCATGGGCTAATTCAACCAAGTGAAGGTCCGATTCAGCTAAGTTTTCCCAAGTGGAATGAAGCTCGTAATCAAAGTGAAAGGATTTTTGCATAAAGCCTTCAACGAGCATTTTTACATGTTGTTACAATTATTCAAGTATTCGCCTGATTTTTTCAAAGATCTCCGCCGCATTTTTCTTAACTTCGTCTCCTTAAAATCAATTAAATGCAATCTTTAGAAGAAAAAGCGAGCTACGGTGTTGGAATGAGCATCGGTGAAAGTTTGAAAAATCAACAACTAGAGCATATCAACGTGAACTTGATGATGCAAGCCATTCAGGCGGTTTTCAATGATGAAGCAACTGCTTTAACTCCGGATGAAGCAAACATTTTTATCCAACAATATTTGGATGAGAAAAAGAATGCAGCTTTTAGTACGAACAAAACAGAAGGAGAAGCCTTTTTAGCGGAAAACGCTAAAAAAGAAGGAATACTTCAAACCTTCTCTGGATTGCAATACGAGGTTTTAACTGCCGGTGATGGTGCGAAACCGGCTGCAACGGACAATGTGACCGTTCACTACCATGGAACCTTGATCGATGGAACTGTTTTCGATAGTTCTATGTTACGTGGAACGCCAGCAACATTCGGCGTTCACCAAGTGATTCCAGGATGGACCGAGGCTTTGCAATTGATGTCTGTTGGATCTAAATTCCGCTTGTACATTCCACAAGAATTGTCTTACGGAGCAAATCCACACCCGGGTGGACCCATTCAACCATTCAGTGCCCTTATATTTGAAGTTGAACTTTTAAACATTAACTAATGATTCGTTATTCCCTATTTATCGCCTTATTCCTGATCCTACAAGCATGTGGTGGAGAAGAGAAAGTTGAATTAAAAACCATGCAAGAGAAGTATTCTTATGTATTAGGTTGTGAAATCGCTAAACCATTCATTACAGAAAGTCCATTTAACAAGATGGATAAAGAAAAATTAGTGGAAGGTTTCAAATGCAAAGTTTCCGATTCAGAATTTGAAGGACTTTCTAAAACCGTGACGAAGTGTATCGGAAAAACTGGAAAAGAGTTCAATGAGAAATACAATGCAGAAGGATCTTTGGCTGTTGGAAAAATCAACCGTCAACGTTTTGAAGGATACTTTAAGGATTTAGATGCATTACCATTGATCGACATCAAAATGGTCGAAAGAGGTTTCGCTGATGGACTAAACAAGTTAGACATCGAAGTATTGAAAAACGAGGACCGCAAGAAAATCATGGCTGCTTTCGAAGTGGAAATGAATAAAAAATATGCAAAAATCACAGAGCAGTTCAAAGCAGCTGGTGAAGGATTTTTAGCGATGAATAAAACGAAACCGGGAATCATTACAACGGCTAGTGGATTGCAATACCAAGTGGTAAAAGCTGGAAAAGGAGCACATCCAACGGCAACATCTACCGTTAAAGTTCATTACCAAGGAAGCATTCCTGAAGGTGGAATCTTCGACAGTTCCATCGGAAGAGAACCTGTTTCTTTTGTGTTAAATCAAGTAATTCCAGGATGGACAGAAGGCATTCAGTTAATGAACATCGGTTCTAAATTCAAATTCTTTATTCCTCAAGAATTGGCTTATGGCGGTAATCCACCACCAAACACCATCATCAAACCATATTCACCATTGATTTTTGAAGTGGAATTAATCGCCATTGAAAAAAGTGAAACTCCTGATTTAGGAATCTCTCCTCAAGGTATTCGCTAAATAAATTGTATTTTTGAATCAAACTAACTCAGATGATCAAACGTTTTCTCTCCCTTATTTTTTTAGCAGCATTGTTTCTGCAAAGCTGTTCCGAGGATTTGAAACTTTCTGGTGATTTTAAAGAAACGGCAATTGTCTATGGGTTGTTAGATCAGGCA
>JBILRU010000023.1:0-21995 GCA_044372485.1 Crocinitomicaceae bacterium | reverse complement strand
GAAAGAAGGAGCCTATTTCTCTGAGTTATCTCCTCGTCCACATGATACCGGAATGGTGACCCTTGCCGGAACTCAAAACTTATCAGAATTTGAATTGCATGCACGAGCTATTTTAGGATTTCCCATTCCAAAAATTGAACACATTCAAAATGGAGCAAGTGCTGTTGTTTTGGCATCTGAATCATCTGATCAAGCTCCGCAATTTACTGGAATAGAGGAGGCCCTTTCACTCGAAAACACGGAGGTACGTATCTTTGGTAAACCAACAACTAGACCTTATCGACGCATGGCAGTAGCCCTAGCTTTTGGCACAGAATCTGTTGAAGACTTAGTCGAAAAAGCAAAACTAACCGCAGCAAAAATCCAAGTAAAATGAAATATATCCTTTTCCTTTTAATCAGTATTCCTTTAGGTTCATTTGGGATGTCCATTTCGTACGAACTTCGAATGCCGAAACCTCAAAATCATTATTTCGAAGTTCAAATGAACATTAGTGGAAATAACGATGGACAAGTAGAAGTGAAAATGCCGGTATGGACTCCTGGTTCTTATCTGGTGCGCGAGTTCTCGAAAAATGTCAATTTAGTCAAGGCTTTCACCAAAGAAGGAAAAGCTCTTGCTGTTACGAAAAAATCAAAAAATGCTTGGATTATTAATGCAGGAAAGGAAAAGGACATCCAAGTAAAATATGAGGTGTATTCCTTTGAAGTTTCTGTGCGCACACCATTTTTAGATTTAAGTCATGGATTCGTTAGCGGTTCAGGTGTATTTATGTATGTGGAAAAAGCGAAAAACCAAGCTGGATCAGTAAGTGTTTATCCACATGAATCGTTTAAGCGAATTTCTACTTCTTTGCCTTTAGATCAAGCTGCTAAAGGCGCTGGACAACGATTTAGCTTTGAAAACTACGATCAATTAGTCGATTGTCCGATGGAGATTGGGAATCAAGAAGTCTTTGAATTTTCTGCAGCTGGGGTTCTACATACAGTAGCCATGTACGGCGATGCCAACTACAATGTGGAGCAACTCAAAAAAGACATGGCGAAAATTGTTGAGGCAGAAACGGCGGTCATTGGAAAAAATCCAAATAGTACCTACACGTTTATCGTGCACAATGTTGTGGACGGACAAGGTGGACTCGAACACATGAATTCAACGGTATTAAGTGTCAATCGATGGACATACGCTGGAAAACAATATGTTGACTTTCTGAATTTAGTTGCACATGAATATTTCCATTTATGGAACGTAAAACGTATTCGTCCAATCGAGTTGGGTCCATTTAATTACGATGAAGAAAACTACACCACTTTACTTTGGGTGATGGAAGGATTTACTTCCTACTACGATGAATTGATTCTTCGTCGAACTGGATTTTACACAGAGGATGAGTTCCTCGCGAAATTGCAATCTTCGATTAATTATGTGGAGGGATCTCCAGGTTCACGGGTTCAGCCGGTAGCGCATGCAAGTTTTGACGCCTGGGTAAAGGCTTATCGTCCAAATGAAAATAGCTCGAATACCACCATGACGTATTACTCGCGTGGTTCGGTTCTCGCTTCTGTGATTGACGCCATGATTGTGGCTGATTCAGATGGAAAAAAATGCTTAGATCATTTTATGCAGCAGTTGTATACTACCTATTACGAAGGACTAAAACGCGGATTTTCGGAAGCAGAGTTCAAAGCGGAATTGTCCAAATTCGTTGGTAAAAACATGGATGACTTCTTCACGAAATTTGTAGATGGTACAGAAATCATCCCTTACAAAGATTTTTTTAGTCCGGTGGGATTAAACGTTCAAGATGTTACGACCAATAATCCATCATTTGGCGCTAGCGTGAGAGAAGAAGGAGGAAAGGTTATGGTGAAATCTGTACGCAATGGTTCAAGCGCTGAGGACGCGGGAATAAGCGTCGGAGATGAAATCATCGGGTGCAATGGATATCGAGTTGATCAGTCCATGTTTGAAGGTATGATGAACGGGATGAGCAATTTTGAATCTTGCGAAATTCTTGTGGCTCGAGAAGAGAATTTATTTTCTGTGAAAGCAACAATCAAACCTTATAAAAAGCCACAATTTTTATTGACTAAATCTACTTCGGATGAAAAACGCCTTCGTTATTGGCTTCGTTAATTTTTGGATCCTAAGTTCAACTTTTTCATTTGGACAAAGTCAATTTAAAAATGTACAGATTCCACCCGTTAAGTCCTCCTATGCGTTTAACGAATGTGAACCATCCATTGCAATCAATCCGCTTAACACGAATGAAATTGCTGCAGGTTCCGTACTTAAAGGATATCATTATTCCATTGATGGTGGCCTTACTTGGACCAGTAAAAAAATGTCAAGTCCGTATGGTGTGTACGGTGATCCCGTTTTGCAATTTGACCAACTTGGACGCTTGTACTATTTTCATTTAGCTGATTATTCGAAAGGGACACATCTGGATCGTATCGTTTGTCAAACGTCTAATACCGTTTTAGGGAAATTTACTTCAGGAACATTTCCGGCTCCGAATGGAACGAAAGTTCAGGATAAACATTGGGTGGTTATTGATCCGAAAACAAATGTATTGTACATGACTTGGACACAATTCGATGCCTACGATTCCGCGGATCCAAAAGACACTTCGATTATTGTTTTTTCGAAATCACTTGATCGAGGAAAATCATGGACAACTCCGAAGCGTATTTCAAAATTTGGTGGTGACTGTCTGGACGGTGATAATACCGTGGAAGGTGCAGTTCCAGCTTTGGGTCCCGATGGACAAATATACGTGACATGGACAGGTCCTCGCGGATTGATGTTTCAAAAATCATCAGATGACGGTGCAACATGGTTGAAAGAAGAAAAACATTTGTCGAAGCAAATAGGTGGATGGGATTTACAAATCCCAGGATTCTATCGTGCCAATGGATTGCCATTTTTGATGTCCGATATGAGCAGTGGTCCAAATCGTGGCAACTTGTACTTGAACTGGTGCGACCAACGAAATGGTGAAAACAATACGGATGTTTGGTTGCTGAAATCAACAGATGGTGGTGATACTTGGTCCAATCCGATAAAGGTCAATCAAGATCAAACCAAAACACACCAGTTTTTAACCACGATGAGTATTGATCAGTCGAATGGAAACCTACATTTTGTCTATTACGACCGTCGTAAATACAAGGATAAATCCACGGATGTCGTATGGGCAACTAGTTCAGATGGAGGAACGAGTTTCAAAGAAGAAACGATTTCCCAAAAACCTTTTACGCCTAACGATAAAGTATTCTTTGGGGATTATTTGGGAATTTCATCAGTCAATGGACATATTCGTCCAATTTGGCCACGCATGGATGAAGGAAAAATCACCCTTTGGACCGCGATTATTGATCCAAATTAAACAATGACAACGGAAATGAGTATTGCCATACATGATTCTTGGAAAGAAGTGCTGGAAAGTGAGTTTCAACAAGCTTATTTTTCTAACTTAACGGGACAAGTTCGCCTGGCATACATTGAACATAAGGGAAGTGTATTCCCGAAAGGTTCTCAGATTTTTCGAGCCTTTGATTTGTGTCCGTTTGATCAATTGAAAGTCGTGATTTTAGGACAAGACCCTTATCCAACCAAAGGACACGCACACGGACTTTGTTTTTCAGTGGAACCAGAGGTAAAGCCGTTTCCTAAGAGTTTATTGAATATTTTCAAAGAAATACAGTTGGATTTAGGTATCCCAATGCCCGAAAATGGCAACCTTGCACGTTGGGCAGAACAAGGAGTATTGTTGTTGAATTCATCCTTGACCGTAGAAGAGGGGAAACCCGATTCACACAAAGGATTTGGTTGGGAAAAGTTCACAGATGCGGTGATTCAAACAATCAATGAACAAAAAACAGGAATCGTTTTCATTTTATGGGGAGCGAAAGCTATTTCGAAAGAATTCTTCATTGATCATTCGAAACACCTCATTTTGAAGTCCGTGCATCCATCGCCATTGTCCGCACACCGTGGATTTTTTGGCTGTAAGCATTTCAGTAAAACAAATGAATTTTTGCGCATGATGGAACAAAGCGAAATTCAATGGTAATTTCCTAACTTTGCACGCGATGAAATTACAAAACGATTTATTTTTAAGAGCAGCGAGAGGAGAACAAATCGAACGTTATCCCGTTTGGTTAATGCGTCAGGCTGGAAGAATTTTACCAGAATATAGAGCAGTTAGAGCAAAATTATCTGGATTTAAAGAATTAGTGGAGACACCCGAATTTGCTTCCGAGGTTACGATTCAACCTGTTGACTTACTCGGAGTTGATGCTGCCATAATTTTCTCGGATATTTTAGTGGTTCCAGAAGCAATGGGATTAACCTATGAAATGATTGAGCAGAAAGGACCATGGTTTGAAAAAACCATTCGTTCTCGAGAGCAATTATCGTTCATTGATCGCAACATTGACGTGCAGGATCGTTTGTCCTACGTGATGGAAGCGATTCGCTTGACGAAACGTGACCTAGATGGACGCGTTCCATTAATTGGATTTGCAGGCGCACCGTGGACCATCCTTTGTTACATGGTCGAAGGTAAAGGATCTAAAACTTTTTCGGAGTCCCGAAAAATGTTGTACACACAACCTGAATTGGCACACGAACTGCTGCAAGAAATAACGAATGTGACAATCGCTTATTTGAAAGCGCAAATCGAAGCAGGCGCGGATGCCCTTCAATTATTCGATTCATGGGCTGGAATTTTAGGCGACGACCAATATGAAGCGTTTGGAATCAAGTACATTCGTCAAATTACAGATGCTATTTCCACTGTTCCTTTTACCATATTTTCGAAGGGAGCAATTGGTTCCTTACCGATTTTAGCTAAGTTGCCATGTACTACACTTGGTATTGATTGGAATATGTCGATGGATGTGGCACGAACTTTGGTTCAGGAAACGAAGACACTTCAAGGCAATTTAGATCCATGTGTGTTGTATGGCTCGAACGATTTAATAGAGAATGAAACAAGAAAATTGTTAAATTCATTTAAAAGTCAAAGACATATTGTAAATTTGGGACACGGGGTGTATCCCGATATTGACCCAGAAAAAGTAAAAGTTTTTATAAATACAGTGAAAAGTTATGAAATTTAATCAAAGAACTTTTGGATGTGTTGCCCTTTCATTTGTGGCGATGATGTCTGTTTCAACGAGCTTTGCTCAGAAAAGTAAAAAAACAAATGAGAAGGAAATTCTCAACATGACCTTTGAAAATGTGAAGGGTGAAGATGTCACCGAATTGAACAACATTGACGTTGTCGGTAAAGGTGTGACATCGCCTACGGAATTAAAAGCAGACATTTTCCACAAGTCAGGAACAGGAGACGTTGCCATTCCAACAAATGTTTATGGTAAGGAAGATCCAACAACTGAAAACGGTGGAGAAGTTTATGCTGGAATCGTGGCATACAAGCCGGGAAAAACAGCGGGTGAGCGTTCTTACATAACAATTCAGTTGCTGAAAAATGATTCCCCTGTTACCTTGAAAAAAGGCTTGACATACTGCGTGGAATACTCTTTGTCATTAAGTGAGTCCTCGAAATTTTCTTGCAACAACTTAGCAGCATATTTTTCAAAAGAAAATCCAGGATCGGGAGAACCAGGAGCGATTTATGTGGCAACGGATCACGTCTTAAAAGGACAAATGAATAAAGTTCACAACGGATTTTTTGGATGGGAAAAAGTATGTAACACGTACATTGCAAAAGGAGATGAAAAGTACATCACTATCGGAAACTTTGACCGAAATGAGACGACAAGATTTGAGGCGGTTAAAAAACCGAAGGAAAGCGAAGCAGATCCAATTGCTCACGCATACTACTACATCGACAATGTGATTATTCGTTTGGTGGATAATGTATCTGAATGTGCTTGCTACAATGCACGTCCACCGAAAATCGAAGATGCGTTCTCTACGTTGATCTACGATAAAGCTCCAGAGATTACGGATAAAATGACTGTGGATAAGAAAATTGAAGCCCACGCTATTTATTTCCGTCAAGGCAAAGCTTCACTGACAGAAAACGCGAAGGAAAACATGAACTTCGTTGTAGAGCAAATGAATATGAATCCAGCAATGAAAATAGAGATCTCTGGAAACAACGATGAACTTGAGGTAAAAGCAAGTAAAGAAAACGAGGACTATCTTGATTTGGATAGAAAACGTGTGGCGATTGCAGTGAAATACTTCGTTGCTCAAGGAATTTCAGAAGACAGAATCATCAAAACGTACAAAGGAACATCTACACCAAGTTCGGAAATCGTTGAAGACGACGAGCAAGACGTGAAAGACGCAAAATCTCGTCGAGTAGAGTTTAGAGTGAAAATGTAATAGTCCTTCAGGATATAAAAAAAGCCATCGAAAGATGGCTTTTTTTATGCCTTGAAATCTTGTAAGGCGAGGTAGAGTTCTTGGGTTGGAAGACCCATTACATTTGTGTACGAACCCTCTATTTTTTCTACGCCGATGAATCCTATCCAATCTTGAATTCCGTAGGAACCAGCTTTATCGAGTGGCTGGTAGTTCGTCACATAATGGGAGATTTCACTCGAAGTTAATGTACGAAAATGAACGGCAGTTTTGACTGAAAATGATGTGGATACCCCATTGTAAGAAATAACTACTCCTGTGTACACATCGTGTTTCTTCCCAGAAAGTTTGTGCAGTAAACGAATGGCATCTTGTTCATCAATCGGTTTTCCAATCACCTCATTCGCTAAATAAACGATGGTGTCCGCACAAATTAACAGATCATTTGGGTGTAAGTCATTTTGAAGGGCATCCGCTTTCTGTTGTGCAATGGAAAGAACAATTTGCTCGGGAGTCTCGGACTCGTCGAATTCCTCAGAACAATCTGCTATTGCAGTTCGAAATTCAAACCCCATTTGACGCAATAACTCACTTCGTCTTGGAGAAGCAGAACCTAAAACAATATTCATAAGCTATTGGAGAATAAACAGATTAACCCAAAAAACATCGACCATTTCATCAGGTGGTTAATCCATGTTAAGGTAGATTCTTTCTTGATGATGTATAGTAAAGCACTCGTAAAATTCACAGCTCCAGATAGCAATAGTAGAATCATTGTCACCTTGTTCACTTCGAACCAATCAAACAGGTAATATCCGAAGACAAATAAAACCAATGGAATTTGAATCAATATAATGGTCAAATAGGCAGCCTTTTCCTTACCTATTTTCATCGGTAAAGATTTTACATGATTGACTAAATCTCCTTGTATGTCGTGAATGTCTTTATTGATTTCACGCGCAAAATTTTGAATGAATGCACAGAGGGCAAGGAAATATACAAAGGAATAATCTAGGTATGTTGACCATGATTCTTCTCGGTAAGGTGAAAAGGGAATCGAACTTTCATTCAGAACTTTGAAGAACCAAATTGAAAGTAGCGGGACCAATGCTGTTAAAAAAGCAATGATTAGGTTGCTTATAACTAGTTTGCGTTTCAACTGAACACTATAGAACCAAAGTAAATTGATAGAAAGTAAATGAACGAAGACGAAAATTAGTGTTTCATATTTGACAGATAGGTATACGGCGATTAGAAATGCAATCAAATTAAATGTCCAATGCCACAAAATCGCCCATCTCGGTTTCATGAATTTAGAAATAATGACTTTCTCCGGTTTATTGATTCGGTCTGCTTTCACGTCAAAGTAATCGTTGATGACATTTCCAGCTGCAGCAATAACCATCGTTGAAAAGATCAGTAGAAAGTAATCCAGGTAATGAAAATCTACCTTCTGAAAACCATTGTTTTTCATGAGGTAAAATGCCACACCAATCATGGTCATCAAAATGATAAGGAGGTTTTTCGCTCTGATGAGTTTTAAAAAGTACTTCATGGTTTCAATGTGTAAGTCGTTCGACGATTTTTCTGATGTGCTTTTTCTTTTTCGTTCACATCACTAATGGCATTAATTGCTGCATCTGTCATGATTGGAGAAGAAGAGCCGTATCCTTTGGAACTCAATTGAGTTTCGGGGATTCCTTTGCTAGTAAGGAAATCTTTTACTGCCTTGGCACGATTAGTCGATAAGAGTAAATTATCTTGTGCATTGCCACGTGAATCGGTGTGTCCACCAATTTCGATTTTTAAGTTTGGATGCGCTTTCAAGTAATTCGAAAAAGAAGTTAATTCTACAATCGATTCCGGGCGTAATTTGGCTTGATTTAAATCAAAAAACACATTTGAAAGGACATTTTCTGTGGAGGAATTTTCAGGATTTAATGGAATCTGCACATGGTAACTTTTTTCATTTTCTTTCAAAGTCATATTGAAATTCAAAGAATAGGGCAGGTAGCCAGGATAAGTTACTTCAATGGCATAATCCGTATTAATTGGTAATGCAACCATAAACGTTCCGTCGGTGACATCTGCCTTGGATTGAATAACAACTTGTCCGGTCGATAGGTTTGTCAATTGGAAACTTGCTCCAAGTGACTTTTTCGTTTTGGCATCAAATACGAATCCATCGAAATAAAGCGTTTTGATGGGTTGATCTTCTTTCGGTAATTCGAAATAATAAATGTCCATCAGGCCAAATCCACCGGGACGATCAGAGGCAAAATAGGCAATGTCTCCTTCAGGGGAAACCATGAGCGAATTCTCATCCGAAAGTGTGTTGATTGGATACCCCAAATTCTGAGGAAGTCCCCAATTCCCTTTTGCATCCATGCGGGAAACATAGAGGTCCGAACCTCCCATGCCTACGTGACCACGTGAAGCAAAATACAAGGTTTTTCCATCAGGATGGATGAGTACCGATTCTTCGTTTTGATTCGAATTGATGTGTGGAGGCAACGGTTCAGCAATACTCCAAGTTCCATCAACTAACAGATGAGAAACATAGATGTCCGAGTCTCTTTTGCCATCTCGGCTGCGTAATCCTCGAATAAAATAGAGTGTTTTTCCATCCGCAGAAAGCGAAGGTTGTGTTTCCCAATGTGTAGAATTCACTTTTCCGGGAAGATTCACTGGATTACTCCATAATTTACCAATTTGCTCCGTAACAAACAAGTCACAACTTCCTTTCCCTTGACGGTTTGCTCCATAATCCACACCACTTTCATCTGTACACGCTACGAAGATTAACTTTTTTCCATCTGGCGAAATGCTTGGAGCTCCTTCGTTGTAAGGTGTGTTGACATTTTTAGGCATTGGATAAGACCTGCTCCAAATTTTGTCGATTTGATGCGTTACGTAAAAATCTTCTTGTTCTCGTTTATTTTCACCCTGAAATTCAACGAGTCTTCGGGTGAATAGCATGGTGTTTCCGTCAACGGTAATAGTCGGGTAGTATTCAGAGAAATTCGTATTAACCGATGGTCCAATATTCTTTGGTTCAAAGGATTTTGGGTTTTTCATGGCTTGAATGGCGAAGTTTGCACAATCTTGCATGCGTCGAACGGTTCCCAATTTTTCTTCCTTGGCGTTTGGATTTTTCAGGTAGCGGGAACAACTTTGAAGGGCACCAGAGTAATCTGCGATGGCCATTTGACACGTTGCTAAATGATAAACGGTGGACCCACTAATACTGTGGTTCGGATCAATTTCCAACGCACGAGCGTAATGAAAAATGGCTTGCTGGTAATTTCGCTGAATCTCATTGAATTCTGCACTTAATAAATGTGCCTCCCAAAAATTGGAGTCCTTTTCTAAGGCCTTTCCAAGTAGTTCTATTCCACTTTTAAAATCATATTCCCCGGTCATTGGATTCATTCCTTCCTTGGGAGCTTTTTCGGCCAATTCAAAGTAATGAATAGCTTTTTTATTAGAGCTTGAATAAGGAAATTGCGCTGTTGAACAACCGTAAAAAAATAAGATAAAGACGGGTAATAGTAGCGCGTTTTTCATTTACGGAATGTTCATGTATTTGTGAGTCTGTAACGAAATCTTCCATTTTTGGTTACCCTTCACGTAATCGATGATTAAGGGAAGGATTTTTTCGTGTTTATCCCATTCGGGTTGCAGGAATAAATGACAGTTTGGATTTACTTTTTCCGCATGTTCCTCCGCCCACTCAAAATCAGAATGATGATTGATGACAATTTTCAATTCATCTGCTTTTTCATAGGCTTCTTCAATGGGTCTTTTGAATTTTTTTGGTGAAAAACAATACCAATCAATCGAAGCATCCAAGTCATGCACTCCAGCTGTTTCAATGGCTACCTCTATTTTGTTTTCATGTAAACCGTTCACTAATTCCACCAACGAATGCATCGTGGGTTCTCCGCCAGTAATCACAACAAATTGAGCATTTACGGATAGAACTTCCTGAAGAATCGCATCAATTGTCATGAGTTGATCCGGAGTACTTGTCCAACTTTCTTTTACATCGCACCACACACAACCAACATCACATCCTGCTGTGCGAATGAAATAGGCCGCTCGTCCAGTATGAAAACCTTCACCTTGAATCGTGAAGAAATGTTCCATGATTGGGAGATAGGTATGAGAAGATGAGCGATTGTTTGACATAGAGCAAAGTTAATCAAATCTACTTGTTTTTAGGGGACGTTTTTTCAAACTGATTTTGATTATATTTGTTTTAACCTAAACTTAAATTATGAAGCAAATCATTACATTACATTTCCTTTTTATTGCTTATTATTTTTCCGCTCAACAAATTGCGAATAGCAACCTGGAGTCCTGGGACAACCTTGGATTAATGACTGAAGAACCCACTAATTGGAATGGGTTTAAATCTGGATCTGGAGGCCTAGTATCTTTTGGTTCACAACAGGTGGAACAATCAACTGCAATTCGTGCAAATGCAACAGGAATGTACTGCGCAAGAATTTGGTCAAAAAGTACGCTTGGTATTGTCGCGAATGGAACCTTGACCTTAGGTCGAATTAACATGGGAAGTACAACAGTGTCAGACCCCTCAAACCATAACTATTCTCAAACCGCAAATCCCCTTTTCTCTGAAGCAATTTCAAGCGTTCCTGATTCCATTGTTTTTTGGGCAAAATACACAGCTGGCAACGGACAACAAGCGCGCATGCACGCAATCATTCACGATAGCAGCAATGTCCACGATCCGGTTGATGCTGCATCTCAACCATTTGTCGTAGCACGTGCCGAATTGAATTATTCACCAACAGCTGGAAATTGGGGACGATTTTCTGCTCCTTTTAATGCGGAGGTTCAAATTGGATTAATGCCAATGCCCAAGTATATTTTACTCACTTTTGCAACCAATAAAAATCCGGGTGGAGGTGCAGCAAACGATGAGGTGCTTTTAGATGATATCGAATTAATTTATAATGCAAGTTCCATTGGTGAATTGACGTCAAAAGTGCAAGTGTATTATTCTTCGATTTATGGATTGATGTCCAAAGACCTTTCTATGGACACGGACCTTTCCATTTATAGTATATCGGGTCAATTGGTGAAAAAAGGCAGCCTTGCGCAGTTGAGTGGTAAAACAATGCCATCCGGACAATACCTTTTGAATTTCCAAGGGAAAAGTCAGAAATTGTTCATTCCGTAAATGCAAGGAATGAAGGTATATCTGTCTATCTGTTGCTTTCTTTTTTCTTTCCCCATTTTTGCTCAAAACCTGAAAATATCAGGTGTTGTTTACAGTCAAGAGAAAAAAGTACTTCAAGGCGCAAAAGTAAGTGTCATTGGGCAACGCATTGGTGTTTTTTCAAAGTCAGATGGTTCCTTTGAGCTGCAGGTATCTGCTGGAAATATACTGATTAAATGTATGTCAGATGGAATGATTTCCGATACTTTTTTCATTGAAAACCATCCAGCGGATATAAAACACGATTTCTATTTAAAGGATCGAGTTCAAAGTGTGGAACAGGTCAAGGTGATGGTGGGTAAATTTGATAAACCCATCGAAGAGCAAACGGTTACGATGTTGGTGTTGAAACCTGAATTGATTGAAAACAAAAACACACGTAGCATTGAAACTGCCCTCGATCAAACGCCTGGCTTGAATATTTTGGATGGTGAACCACAGATTCGTGGAGGAAGTGGATTTACCTTCGGCGTTGGATCGAAAGTAGCCGTGATTGTGGACGACATGCCCATGCTTTCAGGAGACGCTGGACGTCCAGAATGGGGATTTATTCCGGTTGAGAATATCAGCCAGGTCGAAGTGACCAAAGGAGCAGCATCTGTTTTGTCCGGAAGTTCTGCATTGTCTGGTTCTATACATATTCGAACAGCATATCCGAAAGCAAAACCGTTAACGAAAGTTCAAGTGTACTCCGGAGCATATTCGAATCCATCCGACCCCTCGATGAAATGGAATGAGCAGTATCCTGGAATTCATGGGTTAACTTTTTTACATACCCGTCGAATTGGTCGCTTGGACTTAGTGCTTGGAGGAAATTTGAATTTGGATCATGGCTACATCGGTCCACCAAAAACAGATTCCCTTGTTGCTACCATTTTTCCAGATACTATTACAAATTTCACGGAAAAGGATCTAGTTTCAAAACGTGCACGAATGAACTTTAACCTGCGCTATCGCTCGGAAAAAGTAAAAGGTTTGTACTACGGACTAAATGGAAACTTCATGAAAATGCATACCTCCATGCCCTTGGCCTGGTTGAATGATTCTTCCGGACTTTATCGTGCCTATCCTGGAGCCATCTTTTTACAAGATCAATTCATTTTCAATGTGGATCCTTATGTTCATTATTTGACGGAAAACAAGGGGAGACATTACTTGCGTTCGCGATTGCTAAAAGTGGATAATCAAATGTCCGCGAATCAATCGAATAAAGCCATGACGTATTATGGTGATTACATGTTTCAGAAAAAATTGACTGATTGGAAGCAGATTGAAATGATTTCGGGTATAACGGGAACATTAACCAATTCAGAAGCTAATATTTACATCGGCTCAGGATCGCCATATAATCAAATGATGAATGTTTCGATCTATTCGCAAGTAGAAAGCAAATGGAATGATCGTTTGAATCTTTCCGCCGGTGGACGCTTAGAATACTTTCAGTTAAATGATACCATTACAGCAAGTAAACCAATATTTAGAGCGGGAACAACCTATCGCATTCACAAGGCGACGTTTCTGCGTGCGTCCTACGGACAAGGTTTTCGTTTTCCAACCATCACGGAGCGATTCATTAAAACCGGCGTTGGTAATTTTGGTGTTTTTCCTAATCCAAATTTAAAACCGGAGAGCAGTTGGAATGCGGAGATTGGTATCAAACAAGGAATCAAGATTGGCAATGTTTTGGGGTACTTAGATTTGGCCGGATTTTGGCAGGAATACCAAAATACCATCGAATACATGTTTGGGATTTGGAACGAATTAACCTCTATTCAGTCGATGGCTTCAAGTGCTGGATTCATGTTTTTAAATACCGGTAATTCTAGAGTGACAGGAATCGACATCTCCTATGCTGGAAAAGCACAAACGTCAAAAACGAACGAGTTGACTTTTCTTTTGGGATACAACTATATTGTTCCAATAACGTTAAGTCCGAATTACGTATACGCTACGGACTCCTTGAATCGTGTGTTTAGTTACCAATCAACGTCTTTGGATCCAAGCAAAGGAATTCTGAAGTACCGATTTTTGCACAATGTTAAATTGGATGTGGAGCATTCTTGGAATAAGAAAGTATCCGCTGGAATCAGTGCGAAGTATTTTTCGAAAATCGTGAACATGGATGCCATTATTAAGGACTTTGAGCAAGTGACGGTTGATAATGAACTGTTGCAAGACTTAACCTATATGGACTATTTTCAGTCGCATCGATTCGGCAATTGGATCTTTGATGCACGTTTATCTTTCAATTTCTCAGAAAAGCACAAATTAGCGGTGATTGGAAGCAATATTTTCAATCGAACGTATTCTTTGCGTCCATTGAAAATCGAAGCCCCAAGAACCGTGATGATTCAATACACGTATCGTTTGGAAGGTAAGTGATTTATGCTTTAGTTAATTCGTAGCGTAGCCAATTCAAGGCGCTTAAAACGGTCATTTGAATGTTTCGTTCACGGTTGTCTCCAAATTGAAATTTACGGGCAACTGTTTTTCCGGATATATGTATTCCAACCCAGACCAATCCAACCGGTTTATCAATGGTTCCTCCATTAGGACCCGCAATTCCCGTAGTGGAGATGCACACATCCACACCTAATTTTTTCGCGCCATTTTCCGCCATTTCTAGTGCAACTTTTTCACTCACGGCGCCTTCGGAAAGTATCGCGTTAACGGAAACGTCACAAAGTCGATGTTTCAAATCATTAGAATAGGTGAGTAGAGAACCCATAAAGTAATCAGATGCTCCCGAAACACTCGTAATTTGATGAGCTAAAAGTCCACTTGTACAACTTTCAACGGTACCAATGGTGAATTGATTTTTCTTTAATAAATGACCACAGACCTCTGGAAGGGTATCTGCTTCATAACCATAAACAGCTTCTGGCAGCCGATTGGTTAATTCCTGAAAAAATTCCATGATTTCAGCTTGGTCTTCTTTTCCTTCGTAGGAGGTAATGCGCAGTTTGACAAGCCCAGGAGATGGAAGGTAAGCCAAACCAAATCCTCTTTCTCGAATACGGTCTTCCCAATCGCAAATCAGTTCAGCTAGAAAAGACTCACCGATCCCCTGAGTTAACGCCGTGTAATGATACATTGCTTTTAATTGGAAGCGTTGAATCAATCGGGGAATCAATTGCTCTGTCACAATTCCTTTCATCTCATAGGGAACACCGGGTAAGGAAACGCAATAGCGTCCGTTTTTCTCAAACATCATTCCTGCAGCAGTTCCATAATTGTTCGACAAGATTTCACAATCGATAGGTAAGGCTGCTTGTTGAATATTCGATTCCAACATCGGACGATTACGGGAAGCAAAATAGGCTTCTATTTTCGCAAGCGTTGGTTGATGTATTTCTAGTTTTCTTTCAAAATATTCACATAAGGTATGCTTGGTAATATCATCCTTCGTTGGACCGAGGCCACCAGTGATGATCACACAATGTGTTTCTGGGTAACATTGCTCTAGTGCTTCTAAAATGCGATTTTTATCATCTGCAACAACAAGGGAACGTGTTACTCGAGCGCCAATTTTTGATAATTCTTGTCCCAGCCACGAAGCATTTGTATTGATGGTTTGTCCAATCAACAATTCATCGCCAATAGCTAGTATTTCAATGTTCATTTTCGAACGAATTTAGCGATGGATTCGATGTGACCTGTATGTGGGAATTGATCAGCTAAGGCATATTTCTCTAGCACGTATCCAGCTTCATTCAAGGTATTTGCATCCCTTGCTTGTGTTGATGGATTACATGAAATATACACGATGTGTTGAGCGCCTAAATCAATGACCTTCTGAAGTGTCTTCGGTGCAATACCGGCTCTTGGTGGATCCAACACAATGCAGGATATATTCCCTTGGTAATGCGGGTATTCTTTTAGAAATTTACCGACATCCGCAGCGTAAAAGTCTATGCTGTGAATTCCGTTTTTCTTCGCGTTTTCACGAGCATCTTCAATCGCTTTCTCGATGATGTCGACACCAACGATTTTAACGTTTGGATTTCGTTTCGCTAATAATTGTCCGATGGTTCCCGTTCCACAAAATAAATCCATCACTACTTTTTCGGATGGAATTTCTTCTTCGAATACGTAATCCAATGCTTTCGCATAAAGTAATTCTGCACAGGATGGATTTGTTTGAAAGAAACTTTCCATAGAGATTTGAAAGGTTAAGCCGGAGAGAACCTCTTCAATCACTTCTTGTCCGAAAATCAGTTTGGATGTCCCATTTTCAATTTTTGCACGGTCTGCAACATTGTCATTTTCGGTATGCCATAATCCGGCAATTCTACCTGGAAGTAAATTTTGTAGAAAATCAGCAAATTTGGAGACGTCAAATTGTTTGTCAACATCTGATGATGTCACCAAATTCAGAAGGATTTGATTGGTGTGGAAGGATTTTCTTACAACGATATGACGAAAGAATCCAACTTTTTTTGGTGGATGCCAAGCGGGAAGATTCGTTGCTTTTAAGAAGACTCTAATCTCACGAAGTTTGGTTTCCCATTCTTCATCAAACATTCCGGAAGCTTTGTTTAAGCTCTCCACTTTCCACCACGTTCCTCTTCGTTTAAATCCTAAAGCGAATGCATCGTCTAATTCTTTATTCGTTTCTAAATCATGTTCAATACAGGAGAAACTGTATTCCATTTTATTTCGATAGAAATAATGTTTTGGTGAAGAAATAAATGAGTCGAAACGTTCGCGCACTTCTTTGATTCCACTCAATCGTTCGAAGGTTGTCAGTGTCGATTCGCGTTTAACTTCTTCTTGTTTCTCAACAGGAACATGGATGTATGGTCCGCCGGAAATTTCTTGAAAGCGCTGTTCTGTTTCAAATCCCGATCTTTTTTCTACTTCAATTAACTTCGCTTCTGCGTAGTTTTTTCGTTTCGTTTCAATGCGAACACGTACGGTTTGACCAGGAAAGGTGTTGTCAACAAATACCACAAAATGACCATGTTCTGTCTCTAACTTCGCAATTCCTCTTCCACCAAAAGCATAGTCCGTAATTTCAACGGAAATCTCATCTCCTCTTTTCATCTTAGATCATTCCTCGAATTACGCCTTTATCAGAAGCTTGTATAAATCCGATGATTTCATCACGTAATGGAGTTTTATCCATGCTTTGAAGCACAGCGTCAACGCCCTTTGACACGTTGCTATTTTGCACGTAAATCGTTCGGTAAATATCTTCGATTTCACGTACTTGTTCATCCGAATAGCCTCTTCTTCTCAATCCCACAGAATTTACTCCTGCAAAAGTCAATGGCTCACGAGCAGCTTTGATGTATGGGGGAACATCTTTGCGAATGAGGGATGCGCCACCAATAAAAGCGTGTTTTCCAATATGGGCAAATTGTTGTGCGGCTACTTTACCTTCAAGAATAGCAAAATCATCAATGATGACATGTCCGGAAAGTCCGGTGTAACTCGCTAAAATTACGTTGTTGCCAATTTGACAATCATGTGCAATGTGCACGTATGTCATTAAGAGACAATTATCCCCAACGGCGGTTTTCATTTTATCACTTGTACCACGGTGAATGGTTACACATTCACGTATTTTTGTATTGTTTCCAATCTCTACAGTCGTATATTCATTGTCGAATTTCAGGTCTTGAGGTACCACACCCAAAACGGCTCCGGGGAAAACTTCACAATCCTCACCAATACGCGTACCTGGATACAAGGCAACATTTGAATGAATTCTGGTTCCATTTCCAATGATGACATCCTCGTGAATGACAGCGAATGGATCAATTCGGACGTTTTGTCCAATCTGGGCATCTTTCGAGACCGAGGCTAAAGATGAAATCATTTATTCTTTGTCTTTAATAATTTGTGCGAGCATACTTGCCTCGGAAACAACTTTTCCGTTGACATATGCTTTTCCGCTCATTTCTACCAGTCCACGTCTGATAGGGGAATTCAATATCAATTCAAACACAACCGTGTCGCCAGGCATTACTTTTTGTTTAAATCGCACATTGTCGATTTTCATGAAATACGTAGAATACAAATGAGGTTCTTCCACTTTCGTTAATGCGAAAATCCCACCAACTTGTGCCATTGCTTCGATTTGCAAAACGCCTGGGAAAACTGGATTTCCGGGAAAGTGTCCGGTAAATTGAGGTTCGTTCATGGTGATGTTTTTCACACCTAAGATGGAGTTCTCCTGAATTTCAATGATTTTATCGACCATTAAAAATGGATACCTGTGGGGTAAAATACGCTCAATATCATTGATGTCGTAAACCGGATCTTTCGTTAAGTCGAAATAGCGACCTTGATTTTGTTGTTTTTTGATTTGTTCTTTTAACACTTTTGCAAAGCGAACATTTCCAAAGTGACCTGGACGCGCGGCTAAAATGTGTGCTTTAATCGGTCTTCCAACTAAGGCTAAGTCACCAACAATGTCTAGAAGTTTATGGCGAGCAGGTTCATTTTCATATTGTAATTTCGTGCTATTCAGCACGCCAATTCCATCGATGGAAACCTGAAGTTTTTCTTTACCTAAAAGTTTTGCTAGACGATCTAATTCCTCTTGAGCAACATCCAGACGATCAACTAATACAATGGCATTGTCCAAATCTCCTCCTTTGATGAGGTTGTTACTTGCCAAGTATTCTAACTCCCTTAGGAAAACAAATGTTCGACATTTTGCAATTTCCTTTTTAAAATCACCAAGATGGTACATACTGGCATGCTGTGTGCCAAGAACGGGGGAGTTGTAATCAACCATCACCGTTAAACGGTAATTAACATCTGGGATTGCCAAGAATTCAATTCCTTTTTCTACGTCTTCCCAAGGAATATTTTCATTCAGTTCAAAATAGTCTCTTTCTGCTGACTGATCTTCGTATCCAACACGTTCAATTTCATTGACAAAAAGAATCGCACTTCCATCCATGATGGGGATTTCGGGACCATTGATTTTGATCAGTGCGTTGTCGACTTGACAAGCGTACAAAGCGGCAAGTACATGTTCTGTAGTATACACTCTGGCACCATTTTGCTCAAGCGTTGTTCCGCGATCTGTTGCAACAACATAATCCACATCTGCTTTAATTATTGGTTGATTTTCTAAGTCAACCCGTTGGAATTTATAACCATGGTTATCAGCAGCAGGACAAATTTCCATTGTTACAGCTTCTCCAGTATGGAGTCCAACCCCATTAAAAACAATGGATTCTTTAAGTGTGCGTTGTTTTTCTGTCATTCTGTTTATTTTTTCATGAGCTCTTTTAACTGTTTTTCGAACTCTTGTATTTTAGATAAGATATAAGGTAATTTTCTAAAGCCAATGTAGGAACGCTTGAAATCGTTGTGATTTATGGCAGGAGATCCCATGAGTGTATCCGCTGATTTTACCGAAGAAGGAATTCCTGATTGTGCAACGATTTTAGTTTCATCCGCAATGTGCAAGTGTCCTGCGATCCCTGATTGACCACCAATCATGACGTACTTGCCAATTTTAGCGGAACCTGCGATTCCCACTTGAGCCGCCATTGCGGTGTGCTGATCGACATCCACATTGTGTGCAATTTGACATAAGTTATCAATTTTCACTCCTTTACGGATGAATGTTGATCCCATTGTTGCGCGGTCAATGGAACAATTGGAACCAATTTCCACATCGTCTTCAATGACTACATTTCCAATTTGAGGGATTTTTTGGTAAACACGGTGTTCATCGGGGGTATAGCCAAATCCGTCAGAACCGATTACCGTTCCTGAGTGAATGATGACATTATTGCCGATTTGACAATCTGCATAAATGCTCACATTCGCGAAAATAATCGTGTTATCCCCAATTCGCACATTGTCTCCCAAAACGACATTCGGATAGATTTGAACGTTGTTGCCGATTTTTACATGTTTACCAATGTACGCAAATGCGCCAATGTATGGCTCACTTCCAACTGTTGCTGATTCATGAATGTAGGAAGGTTGCTCAATCTCCGGTTCTTTGCGATTCATGCTATTATAAAGCGCTAATAATTTCGCAAAGCATGCATAGGCGTCATCAACACGAATGAGGGTCAAACTAGATGGTAGCGCTTTCGAAGGACTAAAGGATTTATTGACAATGCAAATACTAGACCCAGTGGTATAGATGAAATCCTCGTATTTGGGATTGGAAAGAAAACTTAAAGATCCTTCGTTTCCTTCCTCAATTTTGGCTAATCCATTAACACTGGCAGATGGATTCCCATCAACTTCCCCCTGTAAAAGTCCGGCGATTTGTTCGGCTGTAAATTCCATTAATCAAAGTTACAAAAAGGTAAGACGACGAAACGATGCTAAAAGTCAATTTATCAACAATAAAAAGTCCAATTCTGTTAGAAATCCAATGGTTCCACTCTCATTTGAAACACTTTGATTTTATCCTTGAACCAAATACATTGAACGTAAAAATTTTCATTCGTTTGCTTGTTTGTTTTAAAAACGATACTGTGAATGGGTTTGGGGTGAAGTGTTAATTGTGAATCACCGAATGAAAATTGACCGTATTTACGAATGAGCTGGTTTAATTTTTTATCATTGGGAATCCCGATTTCCTTCATTTGATCTTGAAAAACGCGTGAAGAATCCATGTAAAACAAAAATTCATTTTTAGGGAAAAAGAGGATTTTACCAAGTAATTCATTTTCCGAATTGCTTGGAGATATCTGTGAAGCTTTTTTGGGAGAGAAAACAATTTCCGTTACAAAGCTTTCATCGCCCATCGTCATGAAGCAATGTTCTTTTTTTCCTTTCGGAGTTTCGTAATCAATTCGGTAAACTTTGTCCAAACCTTGTTTTTTACTTTTTCCAAAGTCGACTTCACCCTCTTGAACAGTTTTCAAAAATTGTGATTCTTTGAATCCTTGTTCTTCGATTTCGGCGAGAGCTTCTTGATTGACGACAATCATTCGGTTAAATAAATTATCCTTCACACGGTTCGATGGAAACCAACTACATCCTTTGTTGTCGAACATAAACACGACCATGATCGCCCCAATGGAAAATCCTAAACCGTAATATTTTAATCTTCTAAAAAAATCTTTCATGGCATAAAAAAAGGGAGCGAACTCCCTTTGAAATTACATTAATGAATTTAGTTTTTCCTCCAGGACTGCTTTTGGAACAGCTCCGACTGATTTATCAACTACTTCACCATTTTTAATAAATAATACTGTTGGGATGCTACGAACACCAAATTGAGCTGAAACGCCCGAATTTAAATCCACGTTTACTTTTCCAATAACCGCTTTTCCTTCGTATTCGTTTGCCATTTCTTCGATAACTGGACCAATCATGCGGCAAGGACCACACCACTCAGCCCAAAAATCAACAACAACTGGTTTATCTGACTTCATGACTAATTCGTCAAAGTTTGCATCTGTGATTTCTAATGCCATTTTATTTTGTTTTAAGTATTTAAATTCCCTTTTCGGGCGTAAAATTAAGTCAATTTCTTTAATCAAAGGTTACGCCAAACGCTTTTCTCGGTCAAATTGTCTGAATTATGCTAATTCAATGTCCAAATATTTCGCCGTGTACGATTTTCCCTTTGCTTTTTTTATCATTTGTTCGGGTGTCCCGGTAAAAAGAATTTCCCCTCCTCTAAATCCACCTTCTGGACCTAAATCAATGATGTGATCCGCAATTTTGATAATATCCATGTTGTGTTCAATGACCAAGACAGTATTTCCTTCGTCCACCAATCGCTGCAAAACATCTAATAACATGCGAATATCTTCGAAATGCAATCCTGTAGATGGCTCATCTAAAATATAAATGGTCTTACCTGTTGCTTTTTTTGCGAGTTCGGTGGCTAACTTAATGCGTTGAGCTTCCCCACCAGAAAGAGTAGTGGATGATTGTCCCAACTTGATATAACCAAGTCCAACTTGTTGCAATGTATGAAGCGTTCGGTATATTTTAGGGTGTTTTTCAAAGAAAGGAACGGATTCTTCGATGGTCATGTTTAGGACATCTGATATGCTTTTTCCTTTGTAGCGAACCTCCAACGTTTCTGGATTGTATCTTTTGCCATTGCAGGTTTCACATTCCACATAGACATCTGGAAGGAAGTTCATTTCGATGAGTTTCAATCCACCTCCATTGCAGGTTTCACATTTACCTCCGGCAACATTAAAGGAAAACCTTCCAGCTTTGTATCCGCGAATTTGGGATTCGGGCAAGGCTGCAAAAAGACTTCGGATTTCATCAAAGACTTTTGTATACGTAACTGGATTAGAGCGTGGTGTTCTTCCAATTGGATTTTGATCGATCTCAATGACTTTGTCCAAGTTTTCTAATCCTTCAATGGATTTATAACTCAATGGTTTTCGTATGTCTTGGTGGAAATGATTCATCATCAGCGGATAGAGCGTTTGATTGATCAAGG
>JBILRU010000022.1:0-23099 GCA_044372485.1 Crocinitomicaceae bacterium | reverse complement strand
CCCTGGACCAAATTATGTGTTAGTAACGGGCGATTGTAACGATGCGAATGCCAATATGTATCCAGGTAACACAGAAATTTGTGACAACCTAGATAATAACTGCTCTGGAGCAATTGACGAAAACCTAATTTTCTTAAATTATTACCAAGATTTAGATGGGGATAATTTTGGGAATTTGAATCAAGTGATCAATGCGTGCTCATTACCAGTTGGTTATGTTTTGGATAGCACCGATTGCAACGATGCAAACAATTTGATCTATCCTGGTGCAGTGGAAATAGAAGGAAATGGTATCGATGAAGATTGTAATGGGGCGGATGCACCATTAACACCAGTGATGTTGGGGATTTATCAATTTGCAGGAACAGTTGATTGTACTACACAAGATAACGTAGCTTCCAACTCAAATTTAGATTTAACTTTTGCTAATTTTAGTGGAGTTGGTACTAATTGTGCAAGTGGTGGTGGAATATTTAATAGAAGTGGATGGAATATAGGTGCTTCCGTTGATTTGAATCAATACAATGAATTTTCAGTAAGTGCTGCTAATTGCAAGTCGATGAATTTAGATCGTGTTGCATTCAAATTTAGACCGAGTGGCTCAGCGGGATCACCTGTATGGCATTTGCGCTCAAGTTTGGATAATTTCGCTACTGACCTTGATTATGGAACTGGTGTCAACGTGAATAATGCCTATTTGGACGATACAGTTTACTTAACAAATCACTCTAATTTAACTCAAGTTACTTTCCGTTTTTACATTACTGAAATGCTCGGAACAACCACAACTTGGCGGATGGATGATGTTTCTTTGTACGGTAACGTTATTTCATTAACACCTCAAACGTTTTATGCGGATGTTGATCAAGATGGATTTGGTGATCTTGCCAATGATACTTTGGTTTGTACCATGCCGGCAGGATTTGTGACAAACAGTCTTGATTGCAACGATTCAGATTCAACGATCAATCCAAACACCATTTGGTACATGGACATGGATGGAGATTTACTCGGGAATGCAGCGATGACTTTTACAGGATGTACACCACTTTCAGGATACGTTTTGAATGCAACAGATTGTAATGATACTAATGCAAACATTACAGGACCGATAATGTATTATGTTGATGCTGATTTAGATGGATTTGGTGATGATGCAACAGGTAGTTTAGCATGCACGCAACCTACAAACACCGTAACAATCGGCGGTGACTGTAACGACGGAGACAACACGATTTACCCCGGAATTACCTACTATGCTGATTTGGACCAAGATGGATATGGAGATTTCTTGAATGATTCTATTTCATGTGCAATGCCAATTGGATTTGTTTCAAACAGTCAAGATTGTAACGATGCCGATTCAACAATCAATCCAACAACGGTTTGGTACATGGACATGGATGGCGATTTGCAAGGTGATGCAACGAATACCTTTACAGGATGTACACCACCAACGGGATATGTGTTGAATGATGATGATTGTGATGATTCCAATGCAAACATTACTGCCCCAACAATGTACTATGTTGATGTAGACAATGATGGATTCGGTGATGATGCTACAGGAACATTGTCATGTACGCAACCAGTAAATACCGTGATAATCGGTGGTGACTGTAACGATAATGACACTACGATTTATCCAGGAGCTGCAGAAATCTGTGATGGATTCGATAACAACTGTAATGGAACAAGCGACGAAGGATTAATCTTCAATACCTACTATTTAGATTCGGATAATGATCAATTTGGTGCAGGTATTGGATTGGTTTCTTGTCAAGCAATTCCAATTCCAGGATATGTATTGGTCGATGGTGACTGTGATGACATGAATCCAAATGTATACCCAGGAGCAACGGATATTTCATCGAATGATATCGATGAGAACTGTGATGGCGTAGATGGATACCTTGGATTAACGGATGTAACTAGCGTTCAAGTTGGACTTGTTCCGAATCCATCAAACGGTGCATTTGCTATTTATTTCAATTCGGAAGTTGCCAATGCAAACATCCAAGTGACAGACATGAATGGAAAAGTTTTATTCCAACAGTGGATCAATGGAACAAGCCTCGAGGTAAGTAATTTAAGACTTTCTACGGGTGCATACTTGGTGCATGTGACACTTGAAAATCAAAAAGAAATCCTCCGATTGATCATTCAATAAGAAGGAAGAATTTAAACAAAATAAAGAAAAGGCCGAAAGGCCTTTTTTTGTAACTTGTGGTTTCATTTTTCGTCTAACTTTACAGAAAAATTTACAACGTTTATTTATGTTTAAATCCCTATTAACAGCGCTGTTATTCTCAATTTCTAGCAGTGTGTTCGCTCAAGATTACTGGCAACAAGAAGTAAATTATACCATTCAAGTAAAATTGAATGATAACAACCATACTTTAAGTGGTTTTGAAGTGTTTGAATATGTCAATAATTCACCGAACACCCTGGACCGCATTTATATGCATATTTGGCCGAATGCCTACAAGGATGGAAGTTCAGCCTTGGCAAAACAATTGTACCGCCAAGGTGATGGTAAATTGACCTTTGCTAAAGAAGAGGACAAAGGATTCATCGATTCGTTGAACTTTAAGTCCGAGGGAACTCCGCTAAAATGGGAATACGATGCTGAGAATCCAGATATCTGTGTGATTTACCTAAACACCCCGCTGAAAAACGGAGATCGTGTGCGCATTACCACGCCATTTAAAGTGAAAATTCCTTCCGGAGAGATTTCGCGCATGGGACACATCGGACAATCCTACCAAATTACGCAGTGGTATCCTAAACCGGCTGTTTATGATAAAAATGGCTGGAATGCCATTCCGTATTTGAATCAAGGTGAATTCTACTCAGAATACGGTTCTTACGACGTCAGTATCACCTTACCGAAGAATTACATCGTTGGTGCAACAGGTGACCTGCAAACAACAAGTGAAATGGCCTTCATGGAGGACCAAGTAAAATTAACGGGTGAGAAAATCGAATCATGGATATCTAATAAGGAAAGAGAAAAAAAAGCGTCTTTCCCAGAATCTTCATCCGAAATGAAAACCATCCGTTTTACTCAAAGTCAAGTGCATGATTTCGCTTGGTTCGCAGATAAACGATACGGTGTTTTAAAAGGCGAAGTGGAATTACCTCATTCGAAACGTAAAGTGACATCATGGGCATTATTTACGCCTCAAAATGCCAAATATTGGAAAAATGCTATTGAATACATCAACGATGGAACATACTACTATTCCTTGTGGAATGGCGATTACCCATACAACCAAGTAACAGCAGTAGATGGAACCATCAGTGCGGGTGGTGGAATGGAATATCCCAACGTCACAGTAATTGGAAATGCAAGTTCAAACGAGGAATTGGAAGTCGTGATTGTCCACGAAGTTGGACACAACTGGTTCTACGGAATTTTAGGTTCCAATGAGCGCGTTCACGGATGGATGGATGAAGGAATGAATACCTTGAACGAGATGCGTTATGTTCAAACGAAGTATCCAGACAATACACGTTTCTCTGACATGATCCTCAATGGACGTTTTCACTTAGAGGATTTGGATCACCATGATTCAGGAGACATCACCTACTCAACCTTGGCTTCCCTTGGGCTAGATCAACCGATTGAAACACATTCAGATCAGTTTACGAGCATCAACTACGGTGGAATCATGTATCAGAAAACAGGACTCGTGTTTTTCTACCTAAAAGATTACTTAGGCGAAGAGAAATTCAACGCTGCAATGTCCGCGTATTTCGAAGCCTGGAAATTTAAACACCCCCAACCGGAGGATATGCGCAAAGTGATGGAAGCATCCAGCGGAAAAGACCTTTCTTGGTTGTTCGAAGATTTAATCCAAACGACGAATCACGTAGATTATAAGTTGAAACATGTTGGGATTGGTAAACAGGGAGCAGTGGTCCGCGTGAAAAACGTTGGACAAGTCAATGGTCCAATTGAAATCAATGTGTATGCAACGGATAAATTAGTGGAAACACATTGGTTGGAGCCAGGACAAAATTCCGCTACCTTGAAAACGCCGTTCAAGGATATTCAAAAAGTGATCATCGACGAGTCCAAGGACATTCCTGAATTGAACCGCAATAACAATACTTGGAGAGCGAATACACCTCTTCATAAAATCGAACCAATCAAACAAGAGTTTTTATTCAGTGACAACGAAGCGGATCACAATAGCGTGCGTTGGACGCCCATGCTCGGTGGAAATGTGTACGATGGATTCATGTTAGGAGCAACGTTCCACAACTTGGGACTTCCGTTTCAGAAGTTCTCCTATGTCTTAACTCCCATGTTTGGTTTCTATTCCAAAAAACCGGTTGGAATGGCAGAGTTTTCCTATACGATCCTTCCAAAAAAGGGATTGAAAATTGAACGCCTTGGACTTTCCGTTAAATCCTTCTCGAGAAATAGTTTTTCAGGTGAGAATTTCGTGGCATTGACCCCGTATTGGTCAGCAACGATTGGGAACCGAAAAAACCGAAGTAACATCAGTCAAGATGTACTTCTGAAAGGACTTGTTGGTTTGAAAACAGCTGAATTTGGTTCAGATGAAAAAGGAGCGATGGCGCAGTATGCCTTTCAGTACGCAAATCCTGACCATCAACTTGCCGTGAAGTTGAGAGCAGAATATGTGAATGGAGAACAAGTGCAAGTTGGAAGAATCTCCGTTACTGCCAAATACGACTGGCGTTACATGAAAAACAAATTGCAACGCAAGTTGGAATTGCGTGCGTTTTTCGGAAACAATGTTTTGTACAAACAATCGTTATCGCCCATTCAAATTTATTCCGATCGCTATTCGTTGAGCATGAGTGGTGGACGAGGAAACCAAGATTTATTCTACGAAGAATACAATTTTGCCCGCAACGACGTGTCTGGATTCTGGTCTCAACAGCGCATGGAGAACTACGGAAACTTTAAAAGCACCAGCAATTTTGGTGTGACCTCGAAATGGTTAGGAAGTGTGAACCTTTATTTCCAATTACCAATCAAACCGAATCTTTTTGGCGTATTCGCAGATTACGGAGCGTTTTCAAATGGGACAACTGTCCAAACAGCTTATAACGCTGGATTAGGTGTTCGTTTGACCAATGTACTGAGTGTGTATTTTCCGCTCGTTCGAAGTGCGAACATGGGTACACTATGGACAAACTACTCCAACGAGATTCGTTTTAGTTTAAAACTTAATTTAGTTAATTCAACAAACCTTTTCGCACGATTTAAATAATAGTTTATGTCAGATCAAAAAGTATCCTTCGGTAAATTATTTTGGCCGAGTTTTGTCGCGGTAATGATTGCCGGACTCGTTTCCTTGATTCTTTTCTTCCTCGTGTTAGGAGGAGTGATTGGTTCCTTTGGAGATTTTGGTCCGGAGCCATTAGCGATAAAGAATTCGACTATCCTTCAATTGAAATTGACAGGGGAACTAAAGGACAAAAGCGATGAGTCCTTAGATATTGCAAATTTTCAAGTCAATCGTTCGGTTGGACTTCCGGATTTACTTTACGGCATCGAAAAAGCGAAAACGGATTCTAAAATCAAAGGGATTTATTTGGAACTTGGTGGCTTGACATGCGGTATGGGCAGTGCGAAAGAATTGCACGATGCTATCAAAGATTTTCAAACAAGCGGGAAATTTGCTGTAGCTTATTTGTCCGGTGAGTATGTTTCACAAACAGCTTACTACATCAGTTCAGCGGTAAAAGAAGTGTATGGATTTCCATCTACAACCATGGAATTTACGGGAGTCGGTGTTCAAATGATGTTCTTTAAGAATTTATTGAATAATTTGAACATTGAAATAGACATCGTTCGAGGAAGTAACAACGATTTTAAAAGCGCCGTAGAACCGTTCTTTCGCAGCAATATGAGCGATTCTAGTCGTTTACAAACACAAGCTCTGTTGCGTACGATGTGGCGCACCATGCGAAACGACATTTCTCTGAACAAAGGAATCGATACGGTGACATTGGACAACCACGTAGATTCGTTACACATCTTAGATTGTGAGTCCGCGTATAACGCGAAATTAATCACTGGTTTGCGTTACCGCGACGAATTCATGGGACTATTAAAGAAAAAGATGAACATGGAGCAGGATGAAGAATTGGAAATTCAATCCCTGGAAAAATATGCATTGAAAGCTTTTTCAGACCGACAATTATTGGTGAAACGTCAAAAACCGAACATTGCGGTGATTTTAGCTGAAGGAGATGTGGCAACAAGTGGCGATGGAGTTTCATCCGCAAGTATTTGCCGCTTGTTTCAAAAAGTACGAAACGATAAAAACATAACAGCGGTTGTTTTCCGAATCAATAGTCCGGGTGGAAGTGCCTTAGCAAGTGAAGAAATTTGGCGCGAAGTTTCCATGACACAAAAGAAGAAAAAAGTCATAGTATCCATGGGAGATGTCGCTGCGTCAGGTGGATATTACATTGCCACGCCAGCTAATCGTATTTTCGCGGAACCAACTACGATTACTGGATCCATCGGTGTATTTGGGATGATTCCATACACAGGTAAATTCATGGAGAACAAATTGGGAATCACCTTTGACCGTGTACGTACCAATCAACATTCATTGACTTCCTTGAATGCGAAGTTGACGCCAGAAGAATTAGCCGTAATTCAAGGACAAGTAGATAAAATCTACACGTTATTTTTAACTCGTGTTTCGGAAGGTCGTAAAATGAAATTGGAAAAAGTCTCGATACTCGCACGTGGACGAGTGTGGAGTGGGGAAGATGCCCTTCGCATCGGATTGGTAGATGAATTAGGTGGCTTATCCAAGGCCATCGCTTATGCGTGTAAAACACAATCTGCTCCGAAAGTGATTTACTACCCAATCGTGAAGAAAAATACGCTGTCTGAAATTGCCGAAATGATCGAGCAGCAACAGGAAGAAGAGGAAACCTCTGTCAAAATGGATGTCGCTATTCCAACGGAATTAAAAGCCATCTACGCACGCATCAAGAAAATTGAAAACATGGCAGGAATTCAGATGCGCATGCCGTTTGAGTACATAATGGAGTAAGAAACAGAGCGGAGAAACAGAGCGCCGCGGCGAAGAGTAACAGAGCGAGAAACAGAGCACTAATAACTAATGTCTATAAAATGAGTATTGTTAATTCTTTTGTCAATCAAATTGGTCGTGAGTTAGGACGTGATGCTTACCGTTCTGTCATGTCGCCATCAGCGGGAAGTAGACGAAAACAACAAATTGTTGATTTGGAAGTGCCCATTTTTGATCAAGTCATCAATTTTGAACTTTTAGCGAATGACGAGAAGACCTTTCGACACCTAGCTAATCTCGTAGAAAAAGCTGAGAATACGGATCCGGAAGACTTTGAATGGAACGAGTTATTCTATGAACTTGATAATAAAATTGATTTTTGTAAAGCTAATTTGTCCGATGAGTATAAGGATCAACTCGAAAAACTAGATGAAATAAATGCTCAAAATTTCAAATTTATCAAGTCAAAACATATGAATTATATTGATTCGGTTATACTTCATTTTGAAAACAAGTCGGCTGAATTATCAAAAAAAAACTTGTCGGTTGCAGCTATTCTGACTGCTTTCGGATTGCGTCCAAGTTATATGGGGGAGAAGTTTATTTACACACTCATCAACATACTATACATTATTCTTTTAGGTGTAATAGGTTTTAATGGCTGGATGACTTATCAATATCCAGCATTATTCAATGGGAATTTACCCAATGAAACACCGGCTGACTTGGTACTTATTCAATCGATGGGAAAAGTGATGTTCGCCATTACTGTTGGATTTTATTTGTTATTCTTTTTATTGGGACTTCGTAAAATATTAAAGTACAAAAAAGAAATTCAGAATAATTTCGATTCAAAAATCAAATTTGAAACCTACAAGTCAGAGTTGATGAAATAAGTTTTTGGCTATTTCGATTTATCCTTAACAAAAACGGAAGCAAGATAAGCGGTTAGTGTTCCTAACAAACCAATGCCAAAAACCATTAACACCATTGCAATAATTCTTCCCTCTGTTGTAATGGGATAAACATCGCCATATCCAGCATTTAACAAAGTGGAATATGACCACCAAATGGCATCTTCCGCTGTTTTGATATTTGAACCTGAGACTGTTTCAACTTCTAAAATGG
The DNA here is from genome assembly GCA_044372485.1 of Crocinitomicaceae bacterium. Classification (GTDB taxonomy): domain Bacteria; phylum Bacteroidota; class Bacteroidia; order Flavobacteriales_D; family Crocinitomicaceae; genus UBA952. Next base: position 14,934 of record JBILRU010000022.1, on the reverse strand, counting down.
CTATTGCCGAAAAAATAACTAATAAAACAGAAATGGAGATTACTGAAGTAAGTGCGCCTTCTGCTTTATTTTTAAAAATATGATTGAGAAGTTGTTTCGTTGATTTAAATGCTCTGATTACTCTGAAAAGTCTAATTAATCGCAGAAGTCGACCTGCTCTTAAAAAATCAACCATTGGAATACTTGCGAGTAAGTCGATCCAACCCCAATGCATGAATTTTAATTTGTTTTCGGCTTTCCAAAATCTGAACAAAAATTCAAGAAAGAAGAAAGCACAAATTGCGTAATCAAAATAATTCAATAGAATAGTGGTCTCTTCGGGTAATTTCCAAAAAGTATCGATAACTAAAGCACCAAGAACATAAAGAGTTAAAAGAATTACGATGAAATCTAATAGCCCTAATTTTTGATCTTTTTGCATTTAACTTCGATTTAAAAAAGTAAAAGTTATTCCTTTAGTACAAACTCGGATACCTCGCCGGGTCTGTCTCATGCATCATTGCGTAGACTTTTTCAATGATGTCGTCGATGCTTGGTTTGGAGAAGTAGTCACCGTCGGAACCGTAAGCTGGACGATGGTCTTTTGAACTCAAGGTTTCAGGTGCGGAGTCGAGGTGGTAGTAACCTTTTTGCTCCACTAAGATTTTATCCAACATGAATCCAGTTGCGCCACTGCTGACATCTTCGTCCACAATGAGTAAACGATTCGTTTTCGCAAGGGAATCACTGATCATGTGTTTGATGTCAAATGGCAACAAGGTTTGAACGTCAATTAGTTCGACGGATATGCCTAAATGCTCCAATTGTTGAGCAGCTATCTCGCAAAGATTGAACGTGGATCCGTAAGACACCAAGGTTAAGTCTTTTCCTTCTTTCACAATTTCCGGCATTCCCAATGCTTCGGTGAACGTTCCGAAGTTAATCGGCATGCGTTCTTTCGTGCGGTATCCGTTCAATGGTTCAATCACCAAGGCTGGTTCGTCTGCTTGTAACAAAGTGTTGTAGAATCCTGCGGCTTTGGTCATGTTTCTTGGAACACAAACGTGAATTCCACGAATCGAATTAACAATCATTCCCATCGGAGATCCACTGTGCCAGATTCCTTCGAGACGGTGTCCACGTGTGGACACAATCAATGGTGCTTTTTGTCCACCTTTTGTGCGGTACTGAACCGTTGCTAAATCGTCGGACATGATTTGAATCGCGTACAACAGGTAATCCAAATACTGAATCTCTGCAATCGGACGTAGTCCACGCATCGCCATTCCAATTCCTTGTCCAATAATCGTACACTCGCGGATTCCAGTATCTGAAACACGTATTTCGCCAAATTGCTCTTGTAATCCTTCCAATGATTGATTTACGCCACCAATTTTTCCAGCATCTTCTCCAAAGACAAGAACTTCTGGACGATTTTCTAAAATCGTACGGTAGTTTTCACGTAAAATGATGCGCCCGTCTTCCATTTGAACGTCATCCGCATATTTCGGTGCCACTGCTGGAACATTCATCGCTGAATGAGCAGATTGCGAATGTAAATGTGAACTGTAGCGATCGAAGTTCCCTGAAATCATGCCTTGAATCCAGTTTCCTAAGGTTTTTTTCGAGGAAATTTGCTCCTCGCGAATTTGACGCAAGACTTTGCGAGCCAAAGTCAATAAATCACGACGAATCGGTTCTTTTTCTTTTTCAAGCGCTTCGATGTCCTTTTGAATAAACACGGACTGCGTACTTTCCGCCGCCACTGCTTTTAACACTGAAACTAAATCCGCTTGATCTTGTTTCATGCTATCGGTAAAGCGTGCCCAAGATGTATTTTTTGAGCTTCGAACCAACTCTTTCGCGGCTGCTTGTATCGTATTTAGTTCGTCCTCCGATGCAATCGCCATTCCTTTTGCTTCGAATGAAAGAATCCATTCCTTGAATTTATGGATGCAATCAAAAGTCGTTTCCCATTCCAAACGCTCCGCTGATTTGTAACGCTCATGAGATCCTGAAGTGGAGTGTCCTTGTGGTTGATTTACTTCTTTCACGTGAACTAAAACTGGAATGTGTTCTTCGCGTGCCAGTTTCACCGCTTTTTCATAGGTTTCACACAAATGTGCGTAATCCCATCCTTTGGTGATGAAAATCTCATATCCAGGTTTGTCCGCTGTGCGTTGCATACCTGATAACGCATCGGAAATGCTTCCTTTCGTTGTTTGTAATTCTCTTGGTACTGAAATTCCGTAGCCATCGTCCCAAACGGACATCACCATCGGTACTTGAAGGACACCTGCTGCGTTGATTGATTCCCAGAAAGGACCCTCACTCGTTGATGCGTCACCAATGGTTCCAAATGCGACTTCGTTTCCGCCGTTTGTGAATTTCTCAAAGGCAGGATTTGATTTCAAAGCTTCTTGTTGACGGTACACTTTCGATGCTTGTGCTAATCCAACCAAACGTGGCATTTGTCCAGCTGTTGGAGAAATATCCGCAGAACTGTTTTTCTGCAACATCAAATTTTTCCATTCTCCGTTGGCATCTAAGTTACGCGTGGAATAGTGTCCACCCATTTGACGTCCCGCAGATTGTGGTTCGATGTCTACATCCGTATGTGCGTACAATCCAGCAAAATATTGTTCAATGGTTAATTCACCAATGGCCATCATGATGGTTTGATCGCGGTAGTATCCAGAACGAAAATCGCCATTCTGAAATTGTTTCGCTAAGGCAATTTGTGCGAGTTCTTTTCCATCTCCGAAAATTCCAAATTTCGCTTTACCTGTGAGTACTTCCTTTCTTCCAAGAAGAGAGGCCTCACGGGATTCACAAGCTAATTGATAGTCAGCAAGTACTTGTTTTTTGAATGCTTCAAAATCCATTTGATCTTGCGTGTTGGGTGCTTTTTCTTTTGCCATTGTTGATTGTAATCGTATGCAAATATAAGGAAAAGCCTTGGCGTTTTTATATGGAATTTTTTAGCAATTTTGTGTAGCTATTTTGGACCTATGAAATTAGAAATGTGTGCCGCTTCGATCGAAGCAATAACATTAGCGAAATCACTTGATTTTGACCGCATTGAATTGTGTCAGAATTTGGAGCAGGGTGGACTCACGCCCTCCGCGGGGATGATCACTTATGCATTGGAGATTGGACTCGATACACATGTCTTGATTCGTCCAAGAGCTGGCGGATTTTGTTACGGTCCAGAAGAAATCGCTTTGATGGGACGAGACTTGACTTTTTGTCAGCAAGCAGGTGTACAAGGAGTAGTGGTAGGAATTTTGAAGTCCAATTTCGATTTGGATATCGAAGCATTAGCGACCTTGAAGCAACAATTCCCTGATTTTGTTTGGACTTTTCACCGCGCATTTGATGAAAGCATCGATTGGAAACGCTCGATGGATCAATTAATTAAATTGGGATTCCACCGGATTTTAACTTCTGGATTTGCGAGTCATGTGGACATCGGCTTACCGATTTTAAGTGAAATGATGCAGTATGCAAATGGACGCATCGAAATCATGGCAGGTGGCGGTATAAACGCTGGTAACATTGCGAAAATTGCTCGAGAGGCACAGCCAGACGCGATTCACTTTTCAGGGACAAGCAAGGTTTTGTTGGATGAAGATTCAGCCTTCTCAGAAACGATTTTAAAAGTAGATGAACACCGTGTGAATCGCATTTTGGAATCGGTCCGATTAGCTATGAAATAGATTATCCGGTTTATTTACAGTACCTTTGTGCAAATCCTGGGTCAATCATTAATGTATTTGTTCAACCGTAGGATTGAATAATTATATGAAATTTAATGAATTAAATCTTTTAGAGCCGATTTTAAACGCTCTTACCAAACAAGGTTATACCGAACCAACTCCAATCCAACAACAAGCAATACCATACGTACTCGAAGGAAGAGATGTCATGGGCTGTGCACAAACTGGAACCGGAAAAACAGCGGCATTTGCCATTCCAATTATTCAACGCATTCACACTTCGAAACAAGCTGATAACTCGAATAAAATCAGAGCTTTAATTGTGACGCCAACGCGCGAATTAGCGATTCAAATTGAAGAGAGTTTCAAGAATTACGGTAGCGAATTGAAATTGCGTTACACCGTGATTTTTGGTGGAGTGAATCAATCACAACAAGTGAACCGTTTGAAAAATGGGGTAGATGTATTGATTGCTACACCTGGACGCTTATTGGATTTGCAACAACAAGGATTCATCAAGTTAGGAAACTTGGAGATTTTTGTTTTGGATGAAGCCGATCGTATGTTAGACATGGGATTCATTCATGACGTGAAGAAAATCATCAAAATGATTCCATCGAAACGTCAAACCTTGTTTTTCTCCGCAACGATGCCGAAAGAGATTACTTCTCTTGCGAATTCGATTTTGACAGATCCTGTGAAAGTGGAAGTGAATCCAGTTTCATCAACTGCGGAAATGATCGAGCAAGCATTGTACTACGTGGATACGCCAGCGAAAAAAGATTTGTTGGTTCATGTATTGAAAGAAACGACTGCACCAAGTGTGTTGGTATTCTCTCGCACGAAACACGGAGCGGACAAAATCGTTAAGTTATTAGCGAAAAACAAAGTCACGGCAGAAGCCATTCACGGGAACAAATCTCAAAATGCACGTCAGCGCGCCTTATCTAATTTCAAGGACAAAACGTCTCGTGTATTAGTCGCTACAGACATTGCTGCACGTGGAATTGACATCGATGAGTTATCGTTTGTGATCAACTACGACATTCCAAACATTCCCGAAACGTATGTGCACCGCATTGGTCGTACCGGACGCGCAGGAGCTTCCGGAATTGCGGTTTCCTTCTGTGATAAAGAAGAACGTAAGTACATCCGTGACATTCAAAAATTGATTTCCTTGGAGATTCCAGTGGTGAACAATCACCCGTTTGCGAGTCGCTAATGAAAACTTAATAGAAAATAAAAAAGGAGCTTTTTCAAGCTCCTTTTTTTATGTTGTCAATTTCGGTTTGAATTAAACCGCGGCAATTTTATCTGAAACATATTCTCCCGCTTTCAATTTCCCAACGATTTTAGAGAAACACTCGATGGTGTATCTTACGTCCTCTAAGGTATGCGTTGCAGTTGGAATCAAACGAAGAATAATCATTCCTTTTGGAACAACTGGGTAAACAACCATCGAGCAGAACACATTGTAGTTCTCACGTAAGTCGTAAATCAAGTTTGTCGATTCTGGAATAGATCCATTCAAGTAAACTGGTGTCACACATGTGTTTGTTGGACCAATCTCGAATCCAGCTTCTGTTAATCCTGATTGCAATGCACGTGTAATTTCCCACAATTTTGCTTTGTATTCAGGGTGATTTCTCATCAATTCTAATCGTTTCAGCAAACCAACTACCAATGGCATTGGCATTGCTTTCGCGAAGATTTGAGAACGCATGTTGTAACGTAAGTATTCAACTACCTGCTCATCAGATGAAATGAATCCACCAATCAAAGCAAATGATTTCGCGAAAGTACCGAAGTAAATATCGATTCCATCTTGACATCCTTGCTCTTCACCAGTTCCTCCACCAGTTGCTCCAAGTGTACCGATACCATGTGCATCATCTACAAATAAACGGAAGTTATATTTTTGTTTTAAATCAACGATTTCTTTAACGATTCCTTGGTCTCCACGCATTCCGAAAACACCTTCCGTAATCACCAAAATGGCACCACCTGTTTCCGCTGCTAATTTCGTTGCGCGTTGTAATTGTTTTTCACAATCCTCTAAATCATTGTGTTTGAAAACGAAACGTTTCCCCATGTGCAAACGCACACCGTCAAGGATACATGCGTGAGATTCCGCGTCGTAAACGATTACATCGTGACGGTCTACTAAACAGTCAATCGCCGAAACAACCGCTTGATAACCGAAGTTACAAAGGATCGTACTTTCTTTATTGACAAATGCAGATAATTCACGCTCTAATTGTTCGTGGTAATCAGAGTTTCCACTCATCATACGCGCTCCCATCGGTGATCCAAGTCCGAACTCAGCTGCTGCCTCGCCGTCTACTTTTCTCACTTCTGGATGATCAGCCAATCCTAAATAGTTGTTCAATGACCAGTTCAAACGTGTTTTACCACGGAAAATCATGTGTGGGCCAATTGGACCTTCTAACTTAGGAAAAGTAAAATATCCATGTGATTCTTTCGCGTGTTGTCCAATAGGTCCGCGATTCGCCTGAATTTTTTCGAAAATATCTGCTGACATGTAAAGTATTTTTATGCAAAGTTAAAGGATTCTTGCTTTGTGTATTCCGGACACTGTGTATTTTATCAACAGATAAATGCACAATTCTCCGGTTGTTAGCGAGTTGGATGTAGTTTTTCTGCTAAAAACTGCGCGGTTTCTGTGTTTTTTGCCGCTACCATCTCCTCGGGTGTACCTTCGAAAAGCAAGTGTCCGCCTTGTTCACCGCCTGTTGGACCCAATTCGATGATGTGATCTGCGCATTTGATGACTTCCATGTTGTGTTCAATGACTAAAATGGAATGTCCGCGGTCAATTAATGCGTTAAATGCAATAACTAATTTGTCAATGTCGTAAAAATGCAAGCCCGTCGTTGGTTCATCAAAGATAAATAGGGTAGGAGGCGCCTGTGTTCCTTTGGCTAAGAAGGATCCAAGTTTGATGCGTTGTGCCTCTCCGCCACTCATCGTACTGGAGGATTGCCCGACTTTTAAATAACCTAAACCAACATCGACTAATGGCTGAATCTTCTCGACAATTTTTGCATCAAAGCGGTCTTGTCCTTCTTTAAAGAATGCCAACGATTCGTCAAGTGTCATTTCGAGAATGTCGTAAATGGACTTTCCGCGGTATTCGATTTCTAAGGTTTCAGACTTATAACGCGTTCCTTTGCAGGCTTCACAATTCAAATGAACATCCGCCATAAATTGCATCGCTACCGTGATACTTCCTTCTCCTTCACACATCTCACAGCGCCCACCTTCGACGTTGAAACTAAAGAAGCCTGGTTTGTATCCGCGCATTTTTGCAAGTTGTTGTCTTGCAAATAGTTCACGTATGTCATCGAAAGCTTTAACATAAGTAATCGGATTGCTTCGAGAAGACTTCCCAATAGGATTTTGGTCGACAAATTCAACGTGTTTAATCGTTTTTAAGTCCCCTGAAATACCATCGCATTTCCCGATTAAATCGCCGCTTAATCCCAACTCTTTTCGAATAGATGGGTACAGTAAAGACTTAATTAAAGTCGATTTTCCTGATCCAGAAACCCCAGTGATGCACACGAGTTTATTTAGTGGAAAATCGAGCGTGAGGTTTTTTAAATTGTTTTGTCTTGCACCTGTAAGAGTGATGCGGTTTTTACCAATGCGTCTTTTCTGCGGGACAGGAATTTCCTTTATTCCCAATAAATACTTGGCAGTTAAACTGTCTTTTGCGTTGATGAGTGCTTTGTAATCTCCTTGGAAAACGACTTCTCCACCGTGCGATCCCGCCAATGGGCCAATGTCCAAAATCTCATCGGCTGCCATCATGATTTCTTCTTCGTGCTCGACGACAATCACGGTGTTTCCAAGTGCTTTCAGGTTTTTAAGAACCTTAATCAGTCGTGCGGTGTCTTTTGGGTGTAAGCCAATCGAAGGTTCGTCCAAAATGTAAATGGATCCAACCAGACTACTTCCCAGTGAAGTTGCTAGGTGGATACGTTGAGATTCTCCACCGGATAAGGTATTGGCTCCACGGTTTAAGCTTAAGTAGCCGAGTCCAACGTCTTGCAGGAATCCGAGTCGCTGTTGAATTTCGGGAAGAATGTGTTTCGATACTTGTTGGTCGTAATCGTTTAAGGAAAGTTCTTGAAAGAATGCTGCAGCATCGTCAATGGATTTGAGTACAAGATCTTGGATCGAGCAGCTATTGATCTTCACGTAAGCAGCGTCTCCACGAAGTCTTGTTCCCTTACATTCCGGACAACTTGTCTTTCCGCGGTAACGCGAAAGCATGACGCGATATTGAATCTTATATGTTTGACTTTCAATGAATTTAAAGAATTTACTTAAACCATCGAAATAACTATTTCCTTTCCAAAGTAAGTCGTATTGTTCTGGACTTAAATCCTTGATCGGACGGTGTATTGGGAAGTCGAATTTCTTTGCGTTGTAGGTTAGTTGGTTCAAGTATTCGCCCATGGAATCACCTTTCCACGGTGCGATCGCTCCTTCGTATACGCTGAGGTTTCGGTTGGGAAAAACAAGATCTTCATCGATTCCAAGTACCATTCCGTATCCCTCGCAGGTTTTGCAGGCTCCATAAGGATTGTTGAAAGCAAAGAGGTTAACACTTGGTTCCTGAAAGCTCATGTCGTCCAATTCAAAACGATTGCTGAACCATTGAAGTTTCTGTTCCTTATGGTGGAGAATTGCACAAATTCCTTTTCCTTCCGTGAAGGCAAGTCCGAGTGAATCAGTGCAACGATTTAAGTTGCTCTCGTCGGAGAAATCATTATTAAAACGGTCGATCGCTAAGAGGAATTCCTCATCGAATTCAGAACTTAATAAGTCCTCAATTAATTTAAATGATTCATTTAAGTATACTCTAGTAAATCCTTGTCTATAAAGTGATTCTAATTTATTTAAATAGGTTTCCGTTTCGAAAAGTGTAACCGGACAAAGAATCGCAATGGCTTCGTCTTTCCAGTTATAACTAAGGAAATTGATGACATCCTTGATTTGATGTTTTTGCACTTCTTTCCCTGAAATAGGCGAATAGGTTTTTCCCACTCGGGCGTAAAATAACTTGAGGTAATCGTAAATTTCGGTAGTTGTTCCGACTGTTGAACGTGGATTGCTCGAAATGACTTTTTGTTGAATCGCTATCGACGGGGCAATTCCTTTGATGTACTCCGTTTCCGGTTTGTTCAATTTTCCCAAAAACTGTCGTGCGTAGGAGGACATACTTTCGATGAAACGACGTTGTCCCTCCGCGAAAATGGTATCGAAAGCCAAGCTTGACTTTCCGGAGCCGGATACACCAGTAATAACAGTTAACTTCCCATGGGGGATTTTCACATCAATGGATTTCAAATTATGAACCCTTGCTCCTTTTATTTCTATGCATTTTTCCACCATACAAAAGTAACAGATGAAAAGGAAAGCTGTTCGCATTCGGTCAAAATCTTAAATTATTTCCTACTTTTAGTCCGCTAAACAAACATGCATATGACCTGGAATTCCCTTTTTCGCAAAAAATCTGTTCACGACATTTTGGAGCAAGTCCGAATAGCTGACCAAAACAGTGATGCTCATTCGTTAGGAAAGCATTTGAAGGTTAGAGATTTAGCTGCTTTTGGAATCGCCGCGATTATTGGAGCTGGAATCTTCAGTACGATTGGTGAAGCCAGTTCGCAGGGTGGTCCAGCGGTCATTTTCCTATTCTTGTTTACAGCGATTGCTTGTGGATTCGCGGCCTTTGCCTACGCAGAGTTCGCATCCATGGTACCTGTGTCCGGATCTGCCTACACGTATTCATATGTGGCCTTCGGGGAAATTGTTGCGTGGATCATCGGCTGGGCATTGATTATGGAGTACGCCATCGGAAACATTACGGTTGCCATATCTTGGAGTGATTATTTCACTAATATGCTCGAAGGAATTCATATTAAGGCACTTGGGATACCAAATGGTATTCATTTGCCAAGTTGGATTCAAATGGATTATTTGTCTGCATCGAATGGATTCCATGAAGCCAAAACCTTATTAGCAGCAGGAAAAGAACTGGTGGATTTAGATGGATCATTGATACTAGCGAGGGAAGCTTGGATGAGTGCCCCGCAAATTTTTGGCTTTCACCTTATTTTTGATTTGCCTGCATTGTTCATCATTATCTTGATTACCTGGTTGGTGTATCGCGGAATGAAAGAAAGTCGAAATGCCTCCAACATCATGGTGGTGATCAAGCTAGCTGTCATTCTATTGGTGATTGGTGTGGGAATGTTTTACGTGGACACCAATAACTGGAGTCCTTTCGCGCCAAATGGAGTTACAGGAATCTTGAAGGGAGTTTCTGCCGTATTCTTCGCCTACATAGGATTTGATGCGATCTCAACAACTGCCGAGGAATGTGAAAATCCACAACGTGACTTGCCACGTGGAATGATGTGGGCAATTGTGATCTGTACCGTATTGTACATCATCATCGCGCTTATTTTAACGGGAATCGTTTCCTATGATAAGCTAGCAGTGGGTGATCCATTGGCATTTGTCTTTGATGAAATCCACTTACCGAAAATGGCTGGAATCATTTCGATCAGTGCTGTCGTGGCCATGGCCTCGGTCTTGTTGGTTTTCCAAATGGGACAACCGCGTATTTGGATGAGTATGAGCCGCGATGGTTTGTTGCCTAAGCGATTCTCGAAAGTCCATCCGAAGTACAAAACCCCTTCATTTGCTACGATTGTCGTTGGATTCGTTGTTGCTGTTCCTGCTTTATTCATGAATTTGACGATGGTTACCGATTTGTGTTCCATTGGAACCTTGTTTGCTTTTGTGCTCGTTTGCGGTGGAGTACTGGTACTTCAGAACAAAACGGATATTCCACGTGGTAAATTCAAAACGCCATTCATCAATGGTGGAATTGTGATGCCGATACTTTTAGTTGGAACAATTGTGCTTTTATTCAGTACTTATCGCACAGAGACAATGGCTTTTGTTCAAAACGAACCGACTTTGAAAACGTCCGAAGAGATGATGTTGCAATTGACCGAAAGTCAAATTGAGACCTTGAAAATATTCACAAAAAAAGAAGCGTATCGATTGGCAAGTAAATTACCAGAAGGAAAGTCCGGAATTTCTCAACAACAGGAAGTGAATCTGGATGAGTTTTATGCCGGTGAAGGAGCATCGGAAGTTCTTCAAAGTCAGATAAAATATAACAATTGGAAAAACATAGAAACGCAAAACGAAGGTTGGTCGCACTTCGCAAATAAAATTCCAAGTTGGATTTTCATTCTATTTACCATTTTCATTACGATCATGTCGGTTCGACACAAACTTTCTCTGATTCCAATTCTTGGCTTGTTAAGTTGCTTGTATATGATGAGTCAGCTGGCTTTGGCCAATTGGATATACTTCACCATTTGGTTATTGTTGGGCTTGGTGATTTACTTATTATATGGACGCAAGCATTCTAAATTAGCCCTAAATGAAGCTTAATCAATCGAGCTTATTACTTAGTTTATTGCTTTCATTATCCTCCTGTACACCATTGGTTTTGCGTACAATGGGAATGAAAAAACCGCATGTACCAACGGATGAAGAGTTTTACCGTTTCGGTGAAAAATGGAACATGAGTATCTATTTCCAGCAAACATTGTTACCTTCCTATATCGATGAAATAGAAAAAATTGATTCTATCAATCCAAAATTAGCCAAGGATTTATTGCAACCAATTCAAGCGATGTATTTCGATGCAAGTGGAAAGCTGATTTCGTATCACATTAACTGCTATGCTGGTGGGTATCCCAATTTGAACTGGAATCGTAATGGGAAATTCGATGTTTTTCCAGCGAAAACACAAGCGCCTTGCGATTCTTTGATGACTTTATCTTGGCTCTTGGCTCATCTAAAACCGGTGGAATATCCATGTGTCAAAATGAAAGACTTAGATTACACTGTCGTCGTTTTTTGGAGTCGTTGGACAGGAAGACAAAGCCGACATTTGGTGGAATATGTTCAAAAGAACCTCAAATTAGCTTCGAAAGAAACCCGCATACAAATCATGTATGTCAATACGGATGAGGTTTTTACGAAATTAATCTAGAGTCCAAGTGACTGTTCGATTCCTAAAATCAAGGAATGAATGACTTTGATGTGAATTTCTTGTGCGCGATCGGCGAAGTTGGAATGTGGTGCACGGATTTCGATGTCTGCAAGTCCAGCTAATTTCCCACCGTCTTTTCCTGTGAGGACAATCGTCTTCATTCCTTTTGCTATCGCAGCTTCAACCGCTAGAATGACATTTTTTGAATTTCCAGAAGTCGAAATACCCAATAACACATCGTTTTCTTGTCCGAGTCCTTCGATGAAGCGCGAAAAAACGAAGTCGTAGCCGTAATCGTTGCTCACACAGGACAAATGAGATGGGTCTGAAATACTGATCGCAGCAAGCGCACGACGGTTATCGCGAAAACGTCCGCTGAGTTCTTCTGCGAAGTGCATGGCATCACACATAGACCCGCCATTTCCGCAGCTAATGATTTTTCCACCATTTTGAATGGCTTGACTCATGAGTTCAACTGCTTGTAAAATCAGTGAAAAGTTCGCCTCCGTTTGGAAATTCACCAATGTTTGCTGAGCCTCTTCGAATTGCTGTTGAATCAAGTTGCGTAGTTCCATGTCTATTATTTGTCCTCAAATTTAAACTAAATTCCGGTAGAGCGCGACATGAAGCGGGAGTTTCGTATCTTTGATACATCATGAATTCAAGCTATTTTCATCAAAAAGTCGTGTGGATTACCGGAGCATCTTCGGGAATCGGCGAGGAGTTGGCCCGACAATTAGACCGCTCCGGAGCACAATTGATTTTGTCCGCTCGTAACGTAGAAAAACTCAATGAACTTAAGGAAAGTTTAAACCACAAGGAACAACATTTAGTCGTTCAAGTGGATCTCGCGGATACTTCCAATGTTGGACTTTTGGCACAGCAAATCGAGTCGCACTATGGACGGATCGACTTATTGATTAACAATGGTGGCATTAGTCAACGTGCAACAGCCTTCGATACCACCATGGACGTCAATCGTCAAATCATGGAAGTCAATTTCTTCGGAAATATTGCCATGGCGAAAGCGGTATTGCCGATTTTTCGTCAGCAAAAATCCGGGCAAATTCTGGTCATCAGCAGTATTGCAGGAAAATTCGGTTTCCATTTGCGATCAGCATATAGTGCGTCCAAACATGCACTTTTCGGCTATTACGAAAGTTTGGTGATGGAGGAAAGTGAATACAACTTAAAAGTGACAGTTGCTTGTCCAGGAAAAATCAATACGCCAATTTCCACGAATGCAATGACGGCTGAGGGAAAAGCACATGGACAAATGGACCACAATCAAGCGACTGGAATGCCGGTGGATGTGTGTGTCGATCAATTGTTAAATGCGTTAGTGAAAAACAAACACGAAGTATTGATAGGAAACAAAGAACTCATCGCAGTGAAGTTGAAGCGTTTTCTTCCACGTTTATTTTGGAAGATCATTCCGAAACAATCCGCAACATAGGATTCTAGAAAAATACAGACAAAAAAAATAGGCTTCCAAGTGGAAGCCTATTTAGTTAAGTAGAAATTTCTTCTTAGTTTACGCTTGAAGAAAGTTCAGAACCTGCTTTGAAACGTACTGTGTTTTTTGCTGCAATTTGAATAACTGCACCAGTTTTAGGGTTACGTCCGTTACGAGCATTTCTTTTAGAAATGTCGAAAGAACCGAATCCAACTAAAGAAATTCTTTCACCTTTTTTCAATGCATCTGTAGTAGCTCCTACAAATCCGTCTAATGCTTTTTTAGCATCTGCTTTTGACAATCCTGCTGCTGCAGCCATTGCGTCGATTAATTCCGCCTTGTTCATAATAAATTGGTTTTAATAATTAGTAATAAATTTTATCGTAACAAATATATCTGAATATCAATGCGAGTAACGGATTGAGGTAAAAAAAATGCATAAAATGTTGAAAAAATGGTCATTTTGTTAATAAAGCCACCTAAAAACGTTGGTTTTACTAGGCCTTAGACCGAATACGAAAGGAAAAATTATTTCGAATATCACGGCCTAGTTAACATTTTAGCCTCACCTTTGTTAGTAAATGATGAAAGTTGCAATAATAGGTGCGGGAACTGGTGGAATGGCTAGTGCTATCCGCTTAGCTAAATTAGGCTACGAAGTTTCTGTATTCGAAGCAAACCATTTCGTTGGAGGGAAAGTGAACGAAAAATGGATCGGTTCCTACCGCTTCGATATGGGTCCCTCTGTTTTTACAGAACCTGCGCTCATCGACGAATTGATTTCCTTATGCGAAAAAGATTCATCCATTTTTTCCTTTCGTCAATTAGAAGAGTCCTGTCGCTACTTTTTTAACGATGGACAAAAAGTAAGCATTCCAGCAGGACTGAATCAAACGGCGCAAACTTTTGAAACTGCCTTTGGTGAAAACCGCCAACGCACGGAGCGCTTTTTAAAACGACTGTCTATTAACTATAAAGCAGTTTATCCTGTATTTATATCCGCTTCTCTCCACCGACGTAAGCAGTGGATGAACAAAGGGATATTAAAAGCCATTTCACGCATTCCTTTTTATGGTATGGCATCGAGTATGTCAGTGGTGAACAGAAGGATATTCCGGAATCCGAAATCGGCTCAATTACTCAATCGCATGGCGACGTATAATGGAAGTAGTCCGTACCGTACTCCAGGATTGTTGAACATCATCAGTCACTTGGAATTCAACGAGGGTCCAGCAATGCCAATAGGAGGAATGGTTCAAATCTCCAAAACATTACACCAACTCTGTATTGGTCTTGGGGTCACATTTCATTTGTCCGAAAGTGTGGAAGAAATTCTTCACTCACAAAATAATGTAACAGGAATTCGCACCAACCTCAAAACCGTCGACTGTGACATCGTTGTATCAAATATGGATGTACATTTTACCTATGAACAACTGTTAAAAGGATTACACGAACCGAAAAAGATATTGCGTCAAGAGAAGTCGAGCAGTGCCATTGTCTTTTATTGGGGAATAAAAGAATCCTTTTCAGAACTTGGTGTCCATAATATTTTCTTTGCATCCGACTACCGAGCAGAATTCGAGGCAATATTTACGACCAAAACACGCTTTGAAGATCCAACTATTTACATTCACATTACTTCCAAGGTGGAAAAAGGCGATGCA
>JBILRU010000044.1:0-15662 GCA_044372485.1 Crocinitomicaceae bacterium | reverse complement strand
TATAGTAACTATGTTCAATTGACTATTGATTCTCATATGGCAACAACTTCAGAGGAAGGCAAGCAAGGAATATGCTCAGGTTCTTGTCACTTTTGTCGTCACATTGAAAAGCAACAATGGCATCGCGTAAAAAAGGACATCATTCATCGGGTAGATGACATTGCGCAACATCGGAATGTATTATTCCTTTTTGATGGTCCAGATGCCGTTTTATCGAGTTTACCATCCTATTATTCGCGGCAAATTGTTTTAGAAACAAAAAACGGAATTGTCTACAAAGAATTAACGTGGCAAATCGGTAGAATCTTTTCATTGAGGAGTACCATTCATAAGTGGTGCTATTGGATTTTCCGCTGGAATGCACCCATGCGTACATCCTCCACAAAATACTTTCATTTAATCTCTGTTCGATAAGTAACTTAGCTTTGAGTTTAATCGTTTGGACATTAGTATTTCTTATATTTGTATTTCATTAATCAATCAACACATGAAAAAAAATCTACTTAAATCACTTTTTTTGGGATTGAGCATCTTGTTCTTTTCTCAATTCTCTTTTTCACAATTAAACATCACGCCAGCGAGTGGACCAAACGTATGTGATGGAACAGCAGCACTTAGCAATCCGTCTCAGGTTATTCAATCATCCATCACTTGGTATGGAAATGGCGCGGTTATCGCTTCTGGTGTTTATCAAATCGGAAATTTATGTCCAGGGAATTATGGTGTTTATTATAATCAAAGCAATCCTGCAGGTGGAATTGATTCTATGGCTGCAACCTTTATTATTTTAGGTGGTGGACCGAATCCATGTGCGAATTTCAATGTGACCTTAACAACAACTCCTTGTTCAACAGTGAGTTCAAATGATGGTTCTATTTCACCGAATGTGACTGGTGGAACTGCTCCTTACTCCTATTTATGGAATCAAGCTTCTGTGACACAGAATATTATCAACCTCATTCCTGGATTTACCTACTGTGTAAATGTCGTTGATGCGAATGGTTGCCAAATGAATGTATGTGATTCCATGACCGTTTCTGGATCAAATGTAGGGGATACGTTAGTAGTTAACAATTCAAATTGTGGTCCAGCAGCTGTTGGGAATTTCGTTCAGCAATACGAAGATTGTAATTTTTACTTCAATGCATGCACAGGAGCTTCTATGACCTCGTCAACTATGATTGGAGTTGATACTTTGCAAACAGTTTGGACATTTGTTGATTCAATGAACTTCACGATTGCAACATATACGATTTATTACTACATTCCAAATGGAATGGCTAATGGTTGTGTGAACTTGCAGTTTATCTTGTATTGTCCAATTAAATCGAGCAATGTAAAAACAATCGTTGTAAACGATAGGGCACAATTAAGTGGATTGAACGAAATCGTTAAAAATCCATTTAGTGTGATTAATCCAATGGGTTCTGAATTGATTATTCAATTTGATGAGGTGACTTCGGGAACGATGCGTTTGTACAACATGAATGGACAAGTAGTGAAAACACAATCCCTATCCTCTGTTCAACAAGCAACAATCGCTACATCGAATGTGCCAGCTGGAACGTACTTCTTCCAATTAGAAGTTGGTTCAACGGTTTATACACAGAAAGTGATTAAATAAGAATCAATCGAATAAATTTAATGCCCTGGCGAATTCGTCAGGGCATTTTTTTTGAAATACTATTCAGTGTTGTTAAATGAATGTTTATCCTCATAGAATTTTGCTACTTTTGTTTAGTGAAGAATAAAATTGTTTCCGGATTATTATTGCTCACCTTTTTCGTGTTGCTTACCCCACGAGATTGGTGGCATGAATGCGATCACAAACAATTCTCCACGACTTCATTAAGTGAAAGTCATTTCGATGATGGTTCCTGTGACATCTGTGACATCGACCTCGGATTTTTCACGGTTCAATCGATTCTTTTTTACCGTTCCGATAAACCGACACTTCCAACAGTTGTTTCAATTGGACTTTTGGATAAAGAGAACAATCCTTATCTGTCTTTTTCACTTCGAGGACCACCTCAAAACGCTTAATATTTGATGGATGCACCGTTGACAAAAGTCAATAGGTGAAGATTCATTTGTATGGACGCAGCGTCTCTTCTTTTGGATCGTATGATGTCCCATGGATTAACAGCATCTATCCTTTAGCCTAAAATGTATTTTCGTGTTCATAAAGACGCGAGAATTCATTACCAGGAAGTATTTATGAAGTGTCTAGAAGTAAATCACACATGAAATTTATTGCATTACTCGTAGCCTTTGTTGCCTTGTCGACAAACGCACAAAAAGAATTATCAGGTTTTGTTAAAAGTAAATCAAGCAATCTTCCGATTGCCAATGCGCGTATTCACATAGAAGAAACAGGTGAGTCCTCCATTTCGGATGAAACAGGCGCGTTTATGTTTTTTGGGGTTTATCCGGAAAGTATTCATTTGCATGTTTCTGCCATCGAATTTGAATCAAAAGTTCTGTTTTTAACACAATCTGCGCAAGCACTAGGACGACAGTATCTAGTGGGGAGCAAAATTGAAATCTATTTGGAAGAAAGGCATTTGGACCTTGAAGAAATTACGGTGTCAACCGGAATCAATGTTCAAAAAAATAAGAGTCCATTTCTGATTGAAACCCGAAAGTTGTCCGAATTGAATGGAATTTCCACCCTCAACATGGGAGAAGCGTTAGCAAAGATTCCGGGTGTTTACCAATCCAGTTTTGGAAATGGCATTTCAAAACCGGTCATTCGAGGATTACAGGGAATTCGTGTAGTCAGTTTATTGAATGGCATGCGTATGGAAGGGCAACAATGGGGCGGAGATCATGGAATGGGAATTTCTGAAGTCGGAATAGGTTCTGTTGAGGTAATTAAAGGTCCAGCGTCTTTATTGTATGGTGCGGATGCCTTGGGAGGTGTTTTGTATTATTCAGATGAATCGTATGCTGCTGTGAATTCTCAATCTGTAAAGGTTCAGTCGATATATCACAGCAATACAAACGGAGGAACACTGCGAATGCTTTACAAGCAATCGAATCAGAAATTCCGGTTTTTAATCGGTGGAAGCTATGCCAATCATGCCGATTTTCAGTTGCCAAACCAGAAATTCGCTCAAAATTCGCGTTTCAACGAATCGGTTTTAAAGACAGCTCTTTCGTGGAACGGAAAAAACAAGGTGCATCACCTACGTTATTCGTTTAATCATGTGATGAGTGGTTTGCCTGGACACACACATGACTCCATTCTCAATCCACTTGAATTCCAGTCCGAATTGCAACGACGAAAACAAACGATTCCAGCTCAATTTTTCGATAATCATTACCTATCCTTTGAGAACAAATGGTTTTTAGAAAAAAATGAAGTTTCCTTGT
Organism: Crocinitomicaceae bacterium; assembly: GCA_044372485.1. Classification (GTDB taxonomy): domain Bacteria; phylum Bacteroidota; class Bacteroidia; order Flavobacteriales_D; family Crocinitomicaceae; genus UBA952. The sequence continues at coordinate 12,287 of JBILRU010000044.1, read as the reverse complement.
TGCTTGGACAAACCATGAATCAATTAACCGAATACGATGAGAAAGTCACTATTCCAGGAATTCAAATGCGTTTATGGAATTCGTTGTACACGGCTAAATGGACGCATAGCTTTAGTGAAAACCTAAAAGTAGTCAATGGAATGCAAGGAATGTTTCAAAACAATGTAAATGGCCTTGATGCCACCGAGCGCTTATTGCCAAATTCCCTTTCTTTTGACAATGGACTTTTCTCGATGTGGATGTATTCCATGGATCGCTGGAATTTTCAAGCAGGATTGAGGTATGACTTGAGATACATCAAGACGTTGGAGGACTTTAAAGGAAAACAAGCGATTTCAAAATCGTATGGAAGTCCAAATACATCTATCGGTGGTATTTATTCGACAGGCAAGTTTACGTTTCGAACGAATGTTTCAACGGGATATCGAGCGCCACATCCATCTGAATTGTTGGCAAATGGCTTTCATCACGGTGCTTTACGCTACGAAATTGGTGATGAACAACTGCGTCCGGAACGAGCAAGTCAGTTGGACTTAAGCTTCGAAGTAAAAAGAGATCACTTGGTCTTGATTGTGAATCCATTTTTGAATAATATCCAACAGTTTATTTACCTGCAACCGATTGATTCAATGGTGGATAATTTACCCGTGTTTGCATACAAGCAACTGAATAAAGTTCTTTTTTACGGAAGTGATTTCGGAGTGCATTACCATCCTCATTTTGCACATGATTTACACATGGAAGCAACGTATTCCTATTTAAACGTGCTGACTTCAACTGATAGCAGTGTGTCGATGATTCCACCGGGTCGCTTCATGATGAGTTTCCGTTACCAATTAGATCTAGGTAAAAAATTGCAAATCAAGGATCTGCTTGTTCAATATACGCATATGAACAAGCAAAACAAGCTTGCGTTTAATGAGACAGCGAGTCCATCTTATCAGTTGCTCGATGCTTCTGTACAATTAAAATGGAATGGAAAAACACCAGTTGATGTCCAATTTGGTTGTAGAAATATTCTAAATGCGTCCTACATCGATCACCTTTCTCGACTTAAAAACATTTCGATGGCAAGTCCAGGAAGAAACATCTATATCAGTATCACTTTTAATATTAATAATAACCTAAAAAAACAAAACGTATGAAAAAAGTAGTTTTATTCAGTGCACTTGCACTCGGTTTTCTTGTAACATCAAGTTCTTGTGGTAAAAACAAATGCCACGATTGTCATTACGACAAAGCAGGAGCTGAAATTGAAATGGGTGAATACTGTGGCGATGATTTGAAACAGTTGGAAGCGCTAGGAACCTATACGGATTCTACGGGTAGCTATACTGTTCATTGTCATGAACATTAATCAAATCGGTTAACCTTTAAAAAAGTGGCATGTATGAACTCGTGTCACTTTTTCTTTTTTAAGAAATTTCGATACCGAAAGGAATGAGGAGTCCAGCTAATCCTTCTTGACTGAATTTGGCACCCTTCATTCGATTGTTCGATGGATCAATGATGAATCCTTGCGCACCTGTAAAATTCGCTTTTTCTAGGTTGCTCATTTGAAATACAGAACCAGTGAGCTGACATCCTTCAAAAGAGACACCTTCTAGTCCAGCTTCCGTAAAATCAACTTCTGTTAACCGGCAATTCGAAAATTTTGTTCCTTTCAATGGACATTGGTAAAAGAAGGAATAATCCAATGTGCAAGATTCAAACGTACATTTTAGTCCATATGGATTGCAATCCTCGAAATGAATACCCATGAGCTTACAATCACGGAAATAGGCGTCGCGAAAAGATGTCTTTTTACTGCGGATTGAACTGAGATCACAGCTGATGAACTCGCAATCGACGAAGGTGAAATTCGATAAGTCAGCGCTATTCAGTTGACACGATTGGAAGACACAGTTTTCGTATTCAGCTGTGGCTAAATGTTCAATGGTTAATCCTTCAAAGGTTTGATCAGTAATGTAGTCCATTAGTGTAAGCGTTGGATGAGCACGTAATGATCAAAATCAATGCGAATCATGAAAATGTCTGGATTATAAGGAAACGTAATCGTCCCGTCAGAATTAACCGTGTGTGAAACGTGGATTTTTTGTCCGGCAAGGTTTAGGCCTTCGATGTTCATTACTTCGAAAAGTCTTGTTTGACAAACGAAATCACCTTGTTCATTTTGATAAATGTACGGCCATTGTGTTGTGATGTCGTCTAAGGAAACCGTATTCACGGTGATTTGCTGTTGAACCGTATCCATTCCACATGCCCCACTCGCGAAGAGCGTTACTGTATATGTTCCTGCAACATAGGTGTGTGTTGGATTTTGTCCAAATCCTACTGGACTTCCGTCTCCGAAATCCCAAACGAGGTTTCCAGGTGAAGTTGTTGTTGCAGCAAAAAGTACGTCGTATTGATTGACTCCAGCCACAAAGGATGCGTTGAATAAAGAATCATGGTGGACTAATTTCCATGTTGGGATGCTGTCAAGAACGACACTGCTTGCCACTTGCTGAAGAATTGCACAGATTTGAGGATTTAATCCAGCGGTATAACTTGCGCCAACAGAAGATTTTTGGAATAAGGAACTGTAAAACGTACAAGCGGCTAAATAAGATCCCTCTAGGCTAGGGTGGGAGCCATCTCCGGCGTATAAGTTGATTGCTGGATAATTGTCACGCACATATTTCCACGCAACACCGACAGGTGAAACGGAAGCGTTTGTAGAATCAGCGATACGCAGGTATGCATTTCGTAAGCGGGTATTCATTTTATCAAATGTATTGATGGAATCCCATTGCTGATCTCCAACTTGACGTCCCCAAGTCATGTAATAATTCACTTGTGAACAGCCGTTTGACGCATAAACGCTATCGGAAATTTGTTGCGCATAAGGAATGGTTTGCTCGTTTACTTGTTGGAAAGGAAAACTAGGTTCCTGGCTTTGTCCCTGTAGCACAACGAAGTTCCAAGGTTTCGCATGAATCTTGTCGTAGGTGGTTGCGTCGAACGCATGAGATTGAAAAGTAAATCCACCATTCATTTTACTATCCATGAGCATGTGATCGCCCAATGATTCTGTTAAATCTTGTGCCATTTGAGGTAAATTGTTTACACTCAAATAACTATTCCCGATAAACAGAACGGAAATGCTGTCTTGTGTCCATGAGAGTTGAACCACAAAAGCAAAAAAGATACTTGCTATTAATTTCATGCGACGAATTTACGGATTTTTTGGATGAGCGGTAAGTGCATAAACCATTGGGATTTTATTCACTAAGTGTTTCACTTGAAAACGGTTCGGTTCTACTTCGATCAGATCGTTCATACAATCATATGGAGAGAATGGATATTCCGAGAAATGATCAATTGTCAGTCCGGCGCTTTGCAACGCTTGATACACCTCACTCAATCCATGATTCCAAGTGATGGTCGTGTCAGTGATTTCAATTTCTTTGTCAGCATAGGAGCTGGACACTTCTTCTACGATCGGGCTTTCCTGAAAATAATTATAGGCAACCTGCTTAAAATCATTATCGAACATCCAAACGACTGGATGAAAGTCTACGAAAATGAGTTTTCCACCTGGCTTTAATCGTTCGGCAATAACCTTTGCCCATTTATCGAGATCTGGAAGCCAGCCAATGGTTCCGTAAGTTGTGTAAACGATGTCGAATTTCTCTGATAGATGGTCTGAAGTACTATACACATCACAACAGATAAACGTTGCCGCAATGTTCAATTCATCCGCAAGTGATTTAGCGGCATTAATCGCTTTTTCTGAAAAATCAATTCCCGTTACCTGAGCTCCCATGCGTGCGAGGGAAAGCGTATCCTGACCGAAGTGACATTGCAAATGCAAAATCTTTTTACCCACTATATTACCTAAAAGTTCCAATTCAATTTCTTTCAACGAACTTTCTCCCGCTCGGAATGCACCCATTTGATAAAAGTCGGAAGTCAAGTGTCCAGCAACTCGGTTGTTCCAATTTTCACGATTTAATTCTAGGTAATTTTCTTCCATTTTTTATTCAGTTGAATGAAGAGTGCATTTCTTTTTACTTACTTATTTTCCAAACTTGAGGAAGTCCCTTGCGATCGTAAAATAATACGTTTGCAGTGGACTTTTTCAATTTATAGTGAGTCGTGGAACCTAAAGTCGTGAGTTCCTTTTTTCCACTGATGTTCAATTGATTGACAGGTAATTCAACAAACATGACTTCGAAATCCATGGGAATGAATAGCGCAAACAATTCCGATTTGTCATTTTCTGTGAACACCCATGTTCCTTGCTCGGTTTTCACTTCATAGGGTGCAACGGGATGTGTTCCGTAAATCGCTGCGCCGTTGATGTTCATCCATGCACCGATTTCCTCCAAGCGTTGATAGGCTATCGGATCCCATTCGCCTTGCGCATTTGGCGCGATGTTGAGCAAATAATTTCCGCCTCGTGAAACGATTAAACATAAATTCTCCAAGATTTTCGCTGTGGACTTATATTGGTCGTTGGGAACGTAACTCCAACTGTTTGCCATCGTCATGCAGGATTCCCACGGATAGGGAAGTGGTTTTGCGGGAATTTGTTGTTCCGGTGTTAGGTAATTCTGATTTGGACCTTCCACAGCGCGATCGACAACGATTAATCCTGGTTGTAATTTTCGTGCTTCTTGGACCAAAGAATCCATTTTGATGTCTTGATTCACGGGTTTGTATCCCCAGCGAGGTGAAGTTGCTGTCATTGGTTGAACCCAACCTCCATCGAGCCAAAGCAAATCGATTTTACCGTAATCGCGCATTAATTCCATGATTTGATTGTGGGTAAATTGCACAAACGCGTCCCATTTTTTTGGTTTCTTGGTCAAATCGTAGTTTGGATTTCGGTCGTACGGTGGAAAAGTGGGATCCCAGTAGTCGTCGTTGCTCCAATCGGGTTTACTGAAATAAGCGCCGGTCCAAAGTCCTTCTTTTCGAAAGGCTTCGAATACTTTCAGTGCAATATTGGCATTGGGACTCGTTGAATACGGACAGTTTTCATTTGCGACTGTGTACTTGGTGTATTTCGAATCGAACATACAGAATCCATCGTGGTGTTTCGTCGTGAAAACCATGTACTTCATTCCAGCATTTTTCGCCGCTTTCGCCCATTTTTCTGGTTCAAATTGAACAGGATTAAACGTCGTTTGCAAGTTTTCGTAGTTTTTCACGTAGCCGAAATAATCATTTTTGTACGGGCCGCGACGAATGCACCAATCTTCATCCTCCGGACAAATACTCCAACTTTCAACCACGCCCAATTGCGAATACGTTCCCCAATGCATGAGGAGTCCAAATTTGAAGTCCTGCCAGGTTTCTAATTTTTCTTTTACCAATGGATCAGAAGGAGGAAAGTAATTTTGTTCGTGTTCCTGTGCTTGGATGTTCGCACAAAGAAATAAACCAAGGATCAAGGTAATGTGTTTTTGCATACTTAATGAATTTCAATTTCGTCGATGAATAACCAAGCATCGCCGTCCACACCGCGCCATTTCGGCAAAGGACCAAGGTTGTTGACTTCGACAAGTAGATAACGTCCGGCTATTTTTTGATCCAGACTTAATTTCAAGGTGTAAATTCCTGGGTTCATTTGATTTCCAGCATTTGGATTGATCAGGGTGCCCGTTTGGGATGCTTGTTCCGAAAGAACTTCTGTTTCGGTTTGACCAATGCGTACTTGGAAGGATTTCGGTCCGACAATCCAAGCAGAACTGTTTTCCAAGAAGTTTAATTGAACGGTTGAAATGGAATCCGTTTTTCCTAGGTCGATGATGAACGTAGCATTTCGTCCTTGCCATCCTTGCCAGTTGTACTGGTAATCCGTTGTTCCTTTGATGTCATTCAATAATGGTTGATTGCGGCAGAAATCAATTGAGTCAACCATGCTTCCATCAGGTTTCTTTGCTCCATCTTGGTATGATTTGTTCGGTACAGTAAGGTATTTCATCGCAGCGTTTGAGCCAAGATGCTTCACTTTTCCGTTTTTCCAATAGTCACGGGTGATTTGCTCGTATTCTTTTGGACTCAACTTGATTTCGTGTAGCAATTTCGGACCGTTTTTAAGCGCGAGGCGGATGAAGTCCGACATCATTTGATCATAAGGATTGTCCGTTGAATAAAAGTACCAATCCGCACCCGCATCCGGTGATTTCGAGATTTCCAATGAAGCGTAACGCATGCTTTGTTGCGCCATTTCAATGCGTTCGATCTGTTTGGTAGTTAGTCCTTCCGTATTTTTCGCCTTTTCGAACATGGTATGATACCAACGTAAGTTTGTTGGAGATAAATACCCTTTGATGTGCGTCACAGGAGGTTCATACAAGGTAAGTGATTTCCCACTTTTTTGTAATTCACTCACTTCTTGATCGAGAATCTCTTTGACGATGGGTCCAGCGGCACCATAGTAATTCGATAGAAACAATTGAGTTAAGCTATCCGCATCGAGCGTTGGGTCCCACATCCACTTTGAAAGTAAATAACATCGCAATTCTTGCATCTCGGAGGAAGAGTTATTGTAGCCCTGTTCAAAGAGCATGTTGACGCCATATTTTTTAAAAAGCTGTATGTTTTCTTGAAGTGTCGGCCAATTAGGAAAGGGCATCACCATGTGTGAGAAGTTAATGACATAGTCCCAGATCAAAATGTTTTGACTGATTTTCGACCAATCAGCTAGATCTTTCTCGAAGCCAGATCCCGTTAAAGATTTTGCACGGTTTTCTTCGATGGTACACAGCATGATGTTTACGTTCGGTAGAGGCTTCGTTACTTTCGGTGCGGTACGCGAATATTGATAGGCTAGGGTGGAGATGACTTTATCGGGAAAAAGTTTCGCTATTTCATTGACAAAACGAATGATTGAACCGGAATTCGATCCCTCTTCCGCGTCGATGTGAGCACATTTATCACATTCACAGTAGTTGTAATTGTCCATTTGACTAACGCTCCAATATTTTTCCTTTGGACGTTTGTTAACCTCTAATTGCAAAGCATTGCTGACATGTGAAAGTACCTCTGGATTACTTAAACACAGTTGATCTTTCATTCGAACACCGTTACGAAGTGCATAATACTCCGGATGTTTTTCAAAATACGTTTCCGGCGGCAATAAACGATGCAAGGTATGCACCCAAAGTCCCCAGCCTGGATGACGCTCAAAGTTCCCGGAACCTTGTCCATCGGTTAAGAAAAACGATTCTGCATAACCTGATCGTCTCGCTTCACCGTAAAATACTTCACGGTATTCGAACGCTGGAACTTGCTCGTAGATGGTATAGGGCAATGGTTTGATGCGTGCTGACTTTGGAATAAACGTTTCACCAATAAAGCGAATGCCAAAAGAATGCTCCAGGGTGTAATAAATCGCGTGTTCGATGGCTTTTTCCGTTGCTCCGTAGAAAATAATGTTTCTTCGGTCTATCCAAACACCGAAGCCATCCGAACCCCATTCCTTGGTTCTTTTAAACAACTGGTTATTTGGCCGCTCGAAATGATACTTAAAGTTTGATTCAAACCCCGTAATTTCTTTTAGGTAAAAATCAAACGTGGAATTTAATGATGGGTAGTAGACTTCTTGGGAAGAGACGTTGAATACCTTTAAAAATATAAAAAATGCGATTACTAACTTTTGCAGGTTTTTAATTATGGCATATTCGCCATAATTAAAATCTGGGTTATACACTGTCTCCCAAACCCCAAGGTATTCAATGGTATTTCTATTTCTTAACCAGTCTGCAATAAAAAAATCGCCATCTTTCGCTTTCAACATATCCGTTAGCGAAATAAATTCATTTTCATTTTCGGAAATTATCGTAATTTCCTTTCCTTCCACATTGATTTTTTTGTTTTTTGGCATGACGATTTGAATTAGAGTGAAGTTTAAAGCGTTTGAAAATTTAAAACGTCATAAATTAGATTATCGTATGTCTTCGTTGTGATTTCCATTTTTTCTGTTTAATGAAAACCACCTTTCCCTCGGTAGAGTTTCAAAGGTGTTTTAAGTTGGACTTTAATCACAGAAATTTCTGGATCTAGGGCTGAAATTGGAAGTTCCATGTAGATGGTTCCTGGAACATAGCTCCAATCGATTTTACCGACAACTTTGTATGGAACAGTTGTTTTCGTTCCAAGTACGGTGATGCTCTCTATTTCGGACATCAGTCCTTTCAGTTGGACATTTACTTTTAAATTCGATGTGGCTAACGGAGAACTTTGAATGTTTCCGAACTGTAATTCTCTGCTAGCTTGATTTGAGGTATCGATTCCAACAGCTGGAACAAATAAGTAAATGGACATCGAATCCTTGGAAAGAGTACTGTTTCCGTGGAAATGTCCTGCGGGTAATCCAGCAAGCGAACTGTAAATCGCTTCTTTGTGTTTGGAGGTCCAACGTCCCAAAGCTTTTAGTAACTGAACTTGCTCTTGCGGAATAGTTCCATCTGCTTTTGGACCAATATCCAACAATAAATTCCCGCCCATTCCAAGGCATTCGGTGAAGATTTGCAGGACTTCGTTCACTGTTTTCATGTTGTGGTCGCTCGGACGATAGCCCCAATTGTCGTTGCTGGTCAGACACAGTTCCCAGGTATTTCGATCGGGATGAACGACAGGCATGTTTTGTTCTGGCGTATCGTAGTCCCCGTAGGATTTTAAGCGTCCGTTTAAGATGGCGTTTGGATTACTCGTATGGATGATTTGGTCAATTTTCGCTGCTTGCCATTCTTCTTCCGAATGCTCCCAGTCTCCATCAAACCAGAACAAATCAGGTGTAAACTGCTGATTGATTTCTTGTATTTGTCCGTGCATGAAGGATAAAAAACGAGACCAACGAACACTGTCGTCCTTTATTTGATAACGGTCGTAGTCTTTGAGGAACGTTGGGTAATCGTCATGTGACCAATCCAACAAGGAGTAGTATGCGCCAAAATGCAATCCTTCGTTTCGAACGGCTTCGACGAATGGGGTGATTAAATCGCGTTTCGCAGGCGTCTGGTGCACAACACTCAAAGGCAGTTTTTCCTTCCAAAGTAAATTTTTCTCATATTTTTTTGTAAGCGTCGGAAGTGCCCATCCAAATTGAGGAGCTTTGGTGTGAGGTGTTTTTAATTTCGTATCCCAAAGTGCTACGCCATCGTGGTGTTGTGTGGTCATAACCGTGTATTGTGCACCACTTTCCTTGATCAACTTCGCCCATTCCTCTGGATGGTAATTTTCCGCTTTAAATCCATTCAGTTGTGACATGTAAGTAGGATAGGGAACTCCTTTATTGTGAAAAGCCCAACTTTCTGATGTTCCGTCCACTGCATAAATCCCCCAGTGTATAAAGATGCCTAATTTGGCGTCAGCGAACCATTGAATGGAATCTGATTTTGCTGTTTTTTGTGAAAAAGACAGCGTGCTATTAATCACAATAAATAAGAGAAAGCCCAATTTTTTCATGACGTGAAGTTACAAATTCTGTCCTGAATCCTCATAATCTTCCTTTCAAGGATTGCAGTTGGGAACTAATCATTCATTACTTAACAATTTTATCATATGCTTAGTCGAATTAATTCGGATAGTTAGCGTAAATTTGTGCGGAAGTTTAGCATTGAACTCCTTGAGGTGAACTTTAGGTTTGCACCGAAACCAATGCAGAACGGAAAGTCGAACGATGACAATGAATAAGTTTCTAGTATTGAGTTTGTTACTGCTCTTTTCGAAAAAATGGAATGCGCAGCAATTAATCATCAATGAAGTTTCTCAGGGAACAGGATCTAGTGAATATGTGGAGTTTGTGGTGATCGGAACACCAACATGTGTTACACCGGTACCAAGTTTGGATTTACGCAAAGTCATCATTGATGACAATAATGGGTATTTCGCAACTGGATCCGGAACGGGAATCGCAGGAGGTGCTGTTCGCTTCGCAAATATTCCATTCTGGCAAAATATTTCACAAGGTACTTATATTGTTATCTACAATGATGCAAGTCCAAATTCAAGTTTACCACCTGATGATATCTCCTCCACAGATGGCAATTGCAGATTGATTATCCCATCTAGTTCCATGTTGTTAGAGAAAACGACAACAAGTCCAAATACCACTAATCAAGCCTATCCACCAGATGCCAGTTGGTCAGTTGGTGGATCATGGTCGCCATTAGCGATGTCCAATACAGATGATTCGTTCCAAGTGCCAAATATTCCTTCAACAGGGGTTCCATTTCATAGTGTCAGTTGGGGAAATAATTCAAGCAATACCATTGTTTATTTTGCAGGTTCTGCAGCTAGCAAAGTCTTTTCGTTTACAAATACCACTTCTAATGACTGGAATTTAGTGGCGAATTGGACCAGTGCGGATGTAGCAACTGGACAAACACCAGGAATGCCGAACAATGCCGCGAATGACGCATGGATTGGTAGCATGAATCCACTTTGTAGTGTCAATCCGGGAATGACTGTTTCGCCTACGATTTTAAACGAGACATGCGTGAATGCCTGTGATGGTTCCATTGAAACGACCGTAACAAATGGACTTTCTCCCTACACGTACAGTTGGTCTAATGGTGCTACAACAAGTTCTATCTCGAACCTTTGTCCAGGTTCGTACACCGTTACCGTAACCGGAGCGAACGGATGTTCTGCCATAGAAACATTTACCGTTTCAGCAGGGTCAGCCGGAGCAAATGCCGCTATTTCAGCAGCTGGACCATTCACAAACCAAGATGCGACACAACAAATTCAAGCTGTGAATGGGGGAGGAGTGTGGACATCCACTTGTGGAGCGTGTTTATCCTCTACTGGAGTGTTTAATCCGCAAACAGCCGGAACAGGATCATGGCAAGTATGTTATGCTTTGGGATCTGGAAACTGTGCGGATATGCAATGCATTACCATCGTCGTAACGAATGGATGCACTCCACAAACCACGACGGAGTCCTTAACGATTTGTCCGGGTGATTCAGCCTTCATCAATGGGATTTGGGAAAATACCCCAGGACAATATTCAGCGGCTTTTCAGGACATCAATCTTTGCGATAGTACACATATTGCTACCTTAAGTTTGTATAATGTCAACCCATGGACGGAAAACATCTCGCTTTGTGAATTTGATTCGGTTTTGATCTTCAACCAATGGATTTATAGTACACAAACCTTAACACAAGTTGAGCAAAATGCAAACGGCTGTGACTACGTTCATACCGTAAACGTTCAAATGGAATCCTGTGTAATTGAACCGTCAGTTATTTTCATACCGAACGTTTTTACACCGAACGGAGACATGGTGAACGACACCTTTGAAATCATTATACAGAATGGTAAAGTTGAGCGCGGTTGGATTTTCAATCGATGGGGCAATGTAATTTGTACGTTTTCACCGACTCAGTTGAAGTGGGATGGGAAAGATGAGCTTTCAGGTATGCCAGTTCATGATGGTGTGTACACGTATCTGGTTTATTTTAATCCAGCGGATACGGTGAATGAATTATACCAAGGGTTCGTAACCGTTGTTAAATAATTAGTTTCAGGTATCTGTGATGGATACAAAAAACATTTCGAATTTACTCGTATCTTTGTGCTCAATGGGGCCGACCTTGGATTTGACAGCGATAGCGGTAGTCAAGTGTCAGCATGCAGAGGGTTGAGGTGAACCTCTTAAATATCTTGTCTCGAACAATAATTGACAACACGTCATACGCACTTGCTGCTTAATTAGCTGAATGTTAATTGGCTTAATCTGACTGAAGCATAGTAGGTCGGACAAGTACTTTCGGTAGATCGTCGCCTAATTGATTTACCACTCGAAAGTTCATCCCATTAGGCTAGTGTTTGCGACGGTACTAAGCAAATGCGAAATTCAGTACCTAAGTTCAGGTTTTGGGTGTTCTTGTCCGTGCCTGGATCGAAAAATAACCGAGGAATAAGCATGTAGAAAGCTTGAAAACTCGTCGTTTGGACGAGGGTTCGAACCCCTCCGGCTCCACTCTGATCAAAAAGCTACTCCAAAGGAGTGGCTTTTTTTGTGGGCACAAATGAGGACTCGTCCTCAAATTTGGGCAAACAAAAAAAGACAACATCGCCTAGCGATGAAGCTTTTTGATCCATTGCACGTTAGCCCACGGGGAAAGCGCAGCTAAGCCCTCCGGAGCATCGAATTTGTTCAACTGAAGTTAATTTTTTATTAACATATGATTTTCTTGAAAACCTGGTGTATTAAATTTTATTAGATAACTACCTACGCTTAGATTTCTCACATCAATCGTTGATTCTCCATGAAACAT
>JBILRU010000105.1:0-7550 GCA_044372485.1 Crocinitomicaceae bacterium | reverse complement strand
ATACTTGAAAGAACAATCTTACCATTTAAATCGAGTAAATCCACCTTGCACAAAGCAGATGGGTCGGAACAGCTCACGTATAAATTTTCATTCACAGAATTCGGGTGAAAGTTGAATTTTGTCTGAGTTGGATTGTTTACTTCCAATCCTAAACTCTGATCATTTTTCTTATTGGATCTGGATGTTATTTCCAATGATTTTCCAATATTATTCTTTTTTGTTGGATTACATTGAATATTCCAGTCCGTCTCTATTCGCCAAATACTACCTTGTAGAACCAAAGAGGAGTAATCAGGATCAGTGGCTGTTGTTCCTGTAGTACTCCCGACGGTTATATCAAAAACGCCATCTTGATTATCATCTCTTTGAAGAAGATAGTTGACCAATTGAGGAATTGGTAGGGGGGTATTCTCAATTTCGTAATCAGTCCAATTAAAATTTCCGTTAAGTTGATCTTGAAGAAACATTGTGCGATGATAAGGACTCTTCAAACCTATATTTCCACAAGTATCTTTTATGGCAATTTTATACTTGTATGAAGAAACACGTGGATCTCCTGTACTTGGTAAATAAAGCGTTCTGACGGTGTCAATGAATAAACTTAATGAATCATTTGGTACTACACCAATGATGTTATAATTGTTATTTTGAACTTCTCTATATATAATGAAGGAATCCACACGGGTATATAAAGTTTTATCCCAATAGATTACATTGTAAAGCCCTTGATTATCTACTGAAACCATACAAATTTCAGGTGTAGGGACATCCAAAATGGTAAGCGAAATATCAATAATGCTATCACAACCGACAAAATTAGGAATAACAGCTTGAAAATCCCCAGATACATTATAAACTTGATTATCCGGGGCAGTATAAAAGTTACATGCACTTACCGATAATGTATTTGTTGTATTGTTCCTTATTTCAAGATTTAATGTAATGACAGAATCACAACCAACTTCATTCTGAATAACTTGGGTATAAATTCCTGAAGTATTATAGGTTTGACCATTCAAAAAGTAGCTATCACAAGAAGAAACAGTCAATTCTGAGTAGCTACTTTGCATGATGGTCAGATTTAATTGTATGGTAGAATCGCAACCTGCGATATTTTGAATAACCTGCGTGAAATTTCCGGATGAATTGTAAAGCTGTCCATTTAATAAAAAGCTGTCGCAAGCAGTGATAGTAAGTAGCGAAGAACTGCTATTTCCTATTTCCAAATCTAAGGTAATAAGCGAATCACAACCCGCAGCGTTTTGAAGCATTTGTGTATAGACTCCGGAGGCGTTATATGTTTGACCATTCAAGTTAAAGCTATTACATGAAGTCGCTGAAATCAAACTAGAAGTGCCGTTGCTGATAACCAGATTTAGAGTAATTAGTGAATCACAACCTGATGTATTTTGAATCACTTGATGATACACGCCGGAAATGGAATATACAATACCATTTAGCGTGTAATCATTACAAGAAAGTATATTAAGTGATGCTTGCGTATTGGAACATGGTTTGTACTTTGCAATGTAGGTATTTTGTAAATAAGAAATTGATGGACTCGATGTACTTTCTAAATATATACCGCTACTTGGGTCAAAATCCAAAGTTCCGGCAAGATTACCTGACATAATTAAATTGTCTGACTGGTCTAGTCCTAAAATAGATACCTGTTGATTTCCCACTCCTCCAAAACTTTTAACCCAGATGTTATTCAAATTTTGATCTTTCTTCAGTAAGAAGTTGTCATACATGTCTACTGAATTTAAAATGACGGTATCTATCCCAATTACGAATTCCGGTTGCGTTATGTCATCGCCATAAAGACCAGAAATAAATAGTTCATTTTGATCATTTATAGCCATTCTACATCCGTATTCAGAGGGAATGAGAACAGCATCCATAAAGTCGCCGTCGGAATTCAATTTAAATAGGCAATTTTGTACAGGTGATGCATTGAGGATAAAAGTCGAAACACCGGGATCCAAATCAAAAGTGCCATTAGCAGTCCCAACGCAATAAATGTTATCAAATTGATCAATAACTAATTCCTGAACTTGAATCGCAGAATTATTAGAGGATGAGTTAATCACCTTAACCCATTCAAAATACCCATTTGAGTCTAATTTCAAAATATAAAAATCCGAATTAGAAACCGGGTTCCCCCAAGAATCCAAACTTGTGCTAGAGGCGATGTTATAACTACTTTGTCCTGGATCAAAATCTACGGTACCATTAAACACTCCAGTAATGATTAATTCCCCAGTACTTGTCATTTTAAAATCCCGCACCGTACAAAATGTGTTTGTAGCACCGTCGCTACTTATACAAGAAGCAAACATGAAATTCCCACCTGAATCAAGTTTAAGAGCAAAGGTCGCATCACCATTCCCTTGCGATGTTCTATTTTCTATTCCAGAATTGGGGTCAAAATCGACAATTCCATAAAAAGTACCAAGTATGTAAATGTTTGATGTTTCATCAATCATTATCCTTCTCGCCAATTCATAGGATGATGAACCAATATTTTTGCCCCAAATAAAGTTACCATTGGCATCTAACTTTATAATTGCTGCATCATAACTCCCATTCGATGATAGATTGTAAACAGCAGTGCTGTTATCAAAATCTAAGGTTCCATAAAAGTGACCACAAATTATTATATTCCCAAGATCATCATATTTTATATCGTATACAAAAAAACCACCATTAGGTCCAACGAAACGTTGGGCCCAAAGGTAATTCCGATTGGAATCCAATTTACAAACATAAGTTGCCTGTGCACCCCCAGGAATACTTATATTGCTAACGGCAACCCCAGGATTAAAATCTACAATACCACCAAAGTTACCAGTAGAAACAATTTCATTATTATTGTTTACATCAAATGCAGCTATGTAATTGTTGCTTCCTTTGAAAACTCCGACCCAATCTAAACTAATATCTTGAGCAAATAAATTTGCATTTGATAGGGTGAAAACAAAAAGGAGCAGACTTAATTGTTTAATATTTAACATATAATTTAATTAAAAAGTAAACAAAAATAAATAATAAATATATATACGTAATAATTACTTTCAATTACCTTATTCAAATTGAGTTATAATGTTTAATGAATAAGGAATATTGTGCGATTCCCAGAAGACTTTATGTTTTAACGATCTGTTGAAGAATGGGATCACTTGATATCGCAATTTGCGACATCAAGTCCACATATTTGATTTCCCACAAAAAATATTATCTCCATTTCAACGTTTAACGAAAGCCGCACTTTTAACACAAGCTACTTAAATAAACGATTTAAAGAATATGAGCTCGATTTCAAAATTAGATCTAGGTAATAGCATATTTACCATTCGTAGTTGTCAAGTGATGATTGACCGAGGTTTAGCAGATATGTATCGAGTTGAAGTAAAAAGAATCAATGAACAAGTAAAACGGAATGTCGAACGCTTTCCTGAATATTTTAGATTTCAACTTACGGAAATTGAAACGAATGAACTGGTCGCAAATTGCGACCGGTTTGGTACGTTAAAGCACTCAAATCAAAACCCATTTGTTTATACTGAGCAGGGAGTAGCAATGTTGTCTGATGTATTGAATAGAGAAACTGAAATAGTTGACTTCACATGAAAAACGAAATTGTTATTTTCAATTCCAATGAACTTGCCCATCACATAGAGGTGAGAATGGATGAAGAAAAAGAAACCTTTTGGCTTGCCTTAAATCAAATATCCTCGCTTTTTGAAAGGGACAAATCTGTCATTTCGCGACATATTAAGAATGTTTTTAGTAATGCTGAATTGGATAAAAATTCAGTTGTTGCATTTTTTGCAATAACTGCGGCGGATGGTAAAATATATAATGTCGAACATTTTAATCTTGATGTCATCCTCTCTGTCGGTTATCGCGTAAATTCAAAAAGAGGTACTCAATTTCGCATTTGGGCAAATCGTGTCTTGAAAGATTACCTCCTGAAAGGATATGCAGTCAATAATCGCATGAATCGCATCGAAGACCAAATGGAAAGCATAAAAAACAAAGTGGATCAAATTGACCTTCAACTCCATACGCAACTGATCCCAACGCAAGGTATTTTCTTCGATGGACAAGTATTCGATGCGTATGCGCTATGCTCGCGGATTATTCGTTCGGCCAATCAACGCATTGTGCTAATCGACAATTACATCGATGAAAGTACCTTGGTGCATTTGAGTAAGAAGAGGGAAGGAGTGAAGGTTCAATTGCTGACGAAAACCACGAACAAACAGTTGAACTTAGATCTTCAAAAAGCCAACGAGCAATATGGTGGATTTGAGTTGAAATCCTTTCACAAAAGTCACGACCGATTCCTCATCATTGATGACCAGCAAGTCTATCATTTGGGTGCATCGCTCAAGGATTTAGGGAAGCGCTGGTTTGCATTTTCAAAGATGGATAAGTCCTCTGTTGATGGATTGTTGAACATGATCATATGACTTGAATTAAGTATCTAAAATTTGACTTCACATGAAAAACGAAATCATTATTTATCATCCGAATGAGCTTGACCAACGTATTGAGGTGAGAATTGATGAGGGAAAAGAAACATTCTGGTTAACTCAAGAACAAATGGCTCAATTGTTTGAACGAGATAGAACCGTGATTTCTAAACACCTCAAGAACATTTTTAAAGATCAAGAATTAGATGAAAAAGTGGTGTGTGCATTTTTTGCACATACCACTCAACATGGTGCCATCCAAGGGAAAACACAAGGAAAGGAAATTAAATGCTACAACTTGGATGCAATCCTCTCCGTCGGTTATCGTGTGAATTCAAAAAGAGGTACTCAATTTCGCATTTGGGCAAATCGCGTTTTGAAGGATTACCTCCTAAAAGGATATGCGGTCAATAATCGCATGAATCGAATCGAAGACCAAATGGAAAATATTAAAAACAAAGTGGATCAAATCGACCTTCAACTCCATACGCAACTGATTCCAACACAAGGTATTTTCTTTGATGGACAAGTATTCGATGCGTATGCACTTAGCTCGCGGATTATTCGCTCGGCAAACAAACGCATTGTACTGATCGACAATTACATCGATGAAAGTACCTTGGTACATTTGAGTAAGAAGAGGGAAGGAGTGAAGGTTCAATTGCTGACGAAAACCACGAACAAACAGTTTAACATAGATCTTCAAAAAGCCAACGAGCAATATGGTGGATTTGAGTTGAAATCCTTTCACAAAAGTCACGATCGTTTTCTCATTATCGATGACCAGGAAGTCTATCATTTGGGAGCATCGCTCAAAGATTTAGGGAAGCGCTGGTTTGCATTTTCAAAGTTGGATAAGTCCTCTGTTGATGGATTGTTGACAATGATCAAGTAACTTCTTTTTTATTTAAAAATAGTTCTATTCATTCTAACTATTTTCGTAACTTCAAATAAATGAAGTCCAAATTGAACCTAGAACAACGCTCTCCTGCCGATTTTACCGAGCATTTTATTAACCAGACGAATCAGTCTATTTTCTTGACTGGCAAAGCCGGAACGGGAAAAACGACCTTGCTTCGTAAAATCATGGCTTCCACGCATAAAAATGCGGTGATCGTTGCGCCAACGGGAATCGCAGCCTTGAACGCAGGAGGTGTAACGATTCATTCCTTCTTTCAATTGCCTTTTGCGGGATTCATTCCAGAATTTGGAGTGAAGGCCTCGTTCACGGATACGGTGAAATTCGAAACCAAGGATACCTTGATGCGTCATTTCTCCATGAACAAAACACGCATTAAAATCATTCGCAACATCGAATTACTCATCATCGATGAGGTCAGTATGCTTCGAGCGGATTTACTAGACGCCATGGATTGGACACTCAGGAATGTGCGTAGGATTCATGAACCGTTTGGCGGTGTTCAAGTCTTGTTCATT
Source organism: Crocinitomicaceae bacterium (assembly GCA_044372485.1). Taxonomy (GTDB): domain Bacteria; phylum Bacteroidota; class Bacteroidia; order Flavobacteriales_D; family Crocinitomicaceae; genus UBA952. The sequence continues at coordinate 1,632 of JBILRU010000105.1, read as the reverse complement.
GGTGATTTATTGCAACTTCCTCCTGTTGTGAAACAAGAAGAATGGCAAGTGCTTCGCTCGTATTACGACGGAGTATTTTTCTTTCATGCGAAAGTCCTGAGGGAAATTCAGCCTTTGTATATTGAATTGACAACGATTTACCGTCAGCAAGACCAAGATTTCATCCAAGTCTTAAATAACCTACGAAACAATCAGATTACCGCAGAGGATGTCGAAGTACTCAATAAATATGTGAATTCGGACTTTGATTCATCCAAACATGATGGATACATTACCTTAACCACGCACAATACCAAAGCCGATGAAATAAATGCGAAAGCTTTAGCAGCATTAACTGGAAAAAAAGTGAGCTACGACGCAGAAGTTACCGGTGAATACCCGAAGCATTTGTTTCCGTTGGAAGAAACATTGGAATTGAAAGTTGGAGCGCAAGTGATGTTCGTTAAAAACGATTTGTCCTTCGATAAAAATTACTTCAATGGAAAAATGGGAAAAATCAAATCCTTAAGCGATCAGGAAATCACTGTTCACTTTCCGGAGGAGAATAAAACCATTGTCGTGGAGAAATTCGAATGGACGAACATTCGCTACGCCTTGAATGATTCCACGGGCGAAGTGAAGGAAGAAGTTTTGGGGACTTTCGTCCATTATCCAATAAAGCTTGCATGGGCGATCACCGTGCACAAAAGTCAAGGATTAACCTTCGATAAAGCGGTATTGGATGTGTCTGATGTTTTTGCTCCCGGACAAGCATACGTCGCTTTGTCTCGTTTGCGCTCATTGGATGGTTTAGTGCTCCTCAAACCAATGCGCATGAATGGACTTTCCAATGATCAACAAGTTGTTGCGTTTAGTCAGAACAAAGCAGACGAGGAGTTGTTGCCGTCGTATTTGGAACAAAGTACGAAGCATTATTTAGTTGCAAGCTTAAAACAAGCATTTGACTGGTACGACCTCGGCTCGAAGTGGGGGAGTCATGAGGCCAGTTATCAGTTGGTTGGACTGAAAAGCGAAAAAGGAAAAAACAAAAGTTGGATTGCCATGCAAAACCAAGTGATTCAATCAACCATGGATCCAGCACGTAAGTTTTGTCGACAATTAGATCAGGTTTTACAGGCACCAAAGTTCGATGTCCACTTTTTAAACGAGCGCGTTCAGGCTGCATATCTGTACTTCTTTAAATCGTTGGACGATGTGCTGTCCTCAAATTTGAGAAAAATAGGGGAGTTAAGTCGTGTCCGAAAAACCAAGCAATACGCGGAGGAATTAGAAGAGTTGGATGAAGTCCTCACGGAAACTATCCTTCGATTGAAAAGAGCATGCCTGCTCATCGAGGCAGTTTCCGCTGGAAAGGAAATTACGAAATCCATTGTTTGGAACCATGAAATAGCTAATTACAAAATCGGAAAGTTGGCAGTCATCAAACAAGAATTAAAACAAGTGCCTTCGTTGTTGGATGATCCAGAAGAGGAATATGACGTAATTTTTACAAAAACAAGCAAAAAACTGAGTTCGGCCAAGAAGGAAAAGAAATCTACCTATGAATTGACCTTGGAATTATTGGAACAGGGAAAAGATGTGGATGAAATCGCCCGTATTCGTCAAGTTTCCGCCCAAACCATTGGGAATCAT
>JBILRU010000112.1:0-6425 GCA_044372485.1 Crocinitomicaceae bacterium | reverse complement strand
ACTGTGTTGTCAAGGTTTCAAAAAGGACATGGTTTGCAGTCAAGCGTTCTATGACTTCCTGTTCTTGTCCGCCAACGACGTAGTATTCCGGAACGACAACAGAATCCTTCGAGACATAGGTTTTATACCAAGGAATCATGCGTTCATAAGGCAAAGTCCGATCGTAGCTCAATTCTTTTAATCCAGTGACGGGGTGCAAGGGAAACGAATGCTCGAAGCCTTTGAATGAAATCGAATCTGATTTCTCCGAGAGTTGATAATTGAAGGCATAATGACGCAGGTTTCTTGCCCACAATTTCGCTGCACAGCGCTTTGCTTCGATTTCTAGCGCGTTTACTGTCGTAAATGAAATGATTCCCTCCATGAAAGCCAAGGTCGCTTGTACGCGTTGCGGGAAAGGTTTCAACATGTGTGTTTCTACAGTAAAGCTGATGGAATGAAACAGGGACGCGTATCCCATTGCGTAACGCGGCAAATCATTGAAAGCATGGATTCCTTGCGCAGGTGTCTCTCCTTTCAATTCCACGTAGGGAAACAAGTTCCAACCATGTTGTTTGACATTTGCTGTTAGGTACGGAATGCATTTTTCGTAGGTCAATTCATTCATTTGTGGGGACATGCGCTCTTTCATCGAAGCGATGTACGTCAACGTGTATTGGTAGTCCGCGCCGTTGGATACATGGTTATCGATGAATACATCCGGATCCAAGGAATGAAAGATTTTCGTAAACGTAAAAGCATTTTTCGAATCCATTTTAATGAAATCGCGGTTTAGGTCAAAATTGCGCGTGCTTCCACGGAAACCATATTCTTCGGGTCCATTTTGGTTAGCACGACTCGTCGAAGAACGATTCATCATTCCACCCACATTGTACGCTGGAATAAACGCAATCACCGGTAATTTGTCGCCATTTTTGGATTCCAACGGTTTTCCTTGTGCGATCCATTCGTCCAACCAAATCAAACAGGCATTGATGCCATCCGGTTCTCCGGGATGAATCGCATTATTGATGAGAATCGTTGTTCCAGCTTGTGCTTTCGCAAAAGAACGTGTGGAATCTTTCCCTCCGTTGATGACAAACAAATAAATGGGTAATCCGTAATCCGAAGGACCCATGTTGTACATTGAAAGTTCCTTGTGTGTTTTGTCCAGTTTCTTGAGGTGGTCAATTAATGCTGGATACGTTGGAGTAGTGTTCCCTGTCCAGTTGGATTGTGAGAAAAGGGAATGGGCAGATACAATTAGAATCGAAAAAAAGTAAATTATTTTCATTAAAGCCTTGTTTAGTTATTCTTCTAACAAATCTGGTCTACGTTCTTTGGTACGTTGGTACGCTTGTTCCTCCCGCCAGCGATCAATTTCCTTTTGATTGCCTGAAAGCAACACATCCGGCACTTTCCACCCCTTAAATTCCGGTGGACGTGTAAACACGGGAGGAGAAAGCAAATTATCTTGAAAGCTATCTGTTAATGCGGACGTTTCATCGTTTAATACACCTGGAATCAGTCTAACTACAGCATCCACAACAACAGCTGCGGCTAATTCTCCTCCCGAAAGCACATAGGAACCAATGGAAATTTCTTTCGTGATGTAATGCTGACGTATTCGATCGTCTACTCCTTTGTAATGTCCGCACAGAATCATGATGTTTTCACACAGAGACATTTGATTACAATCGTTTTGATCTAACACTTTTCCATCCGGTGTCATGTAGATGATGTCGTCATAGCTACGTTCGGAGGTCAATTTCTCAATCAAGGCAGCAATTGGTTCGATGCTCATCACCATTCCTGCTCCTCCTCCGTATTGGTAATCGTCTACATTTTTGTGTTTATCCGTGGAGTAATCCCGAATGTTGTGGACGTGAATTTCCACGTGTCCTTTATCCTGTGCTCTCTTCATAATGGAAGCCGCGAATGGACTTTCCAATAATTGAGGCAAAACAGTAAGTATATCGATGCGCATAGAACAAAGATAGGGCTTTCCGTTAAAAGTGAAATTCTTGAAAATTCCATTAATAAAACCCGCTTCGAAAAAGGCTAATTTGCGAAAATAACTACCTTTGCAAACAAATTCATCACATGATACAGTTATCCGATCGATTATTAGCAATGGAAGAGTCTGCAACCATTGCCATGTCAAGAAAAAGTAGAGAATTAAAAGCGCAAGGACTCGATGTCATTTCATTGTCCCTGGGAGAGCCTGACTTTCATACGCCACAGTTTATTAAGGATGCTGCGGTGGAAGCAATGGAACAAAATTACACGATGTATACACCCGTTCCAGGATACGATGATTTACGTGAAAGCATTTCAGAGAAATTCCGTCGCGACAACCACTTGAATTATAGCAAAGATCAAATCGTTGTTTCTACTGGAGCAAAGCAATCGATTGCGAATGTCGTGTTGAGTTTAATCAATCATGGAGACGAGGTCATTATTCCGGCGCCATTTTGGGTTTCCTACTTGGAAATCGTGAAAGTTGCCGAAGGAGTTCCTGTGGTCATTCATGCAGGAATTGAAAAAGACTTTAAAATTACCGGAGCAGATTTGGAAGCAGCGATTACACCGAAGACTAAACTATTCATGTTTTCGACGCCATGTAATCCAACGGGATCAGTGTATACTAAAGAAGAATTACAGGACATCGCGAATGTCCTTAAAAAATACCCACACATTGTTGCGCTGAGTGACGAAATATACGAACACATCAACTTCATTGGTAAACATGAATCTTTGGCTCAATTTCCAGAAGTCTATAACCAAGTAGTTACCGTAAATGGTGTTTCCAAAGCATGGGCTATGACAGGTTGGCGTTTGGGATACATTGGAGCTCCGAAAGAAATTGCTGCGGCTTGTGACAAGGTTCAGGGACAATTCACTTCTGCAACTTGTTCCATAACGCAACGTGCCACAATTGCGGCAATGAAAGCAGATCCTTCCGTGTTAAAAGACATGATTGCTGCATTTAAAAGTCGTCGCGCTTTGGTATTGAAAGGACTTGCTGAAATTCCAGGGTTGATTTCCAATCAGCCAGGTGGCGCATTTTACGTGTTCCCAGATTGCTCATCTTACTTTGGTAAGAAATATGGCGACAAAACCATCAAAAACTCTGACGAACTTTGTCTGTATTTATTGGAAGAAGGATTAGTTGCATTAGTTGGAGGAGAATCCTTCGGTGCACCTAATTGCTTTAGAATTTCTTATGCAGCATCTGAAGAAACATTAACAATAGCGCTTTCTCGAATGAAAGAAGCGTTGGCAAAACTGAACTAATGAATTTCCAAGATTTATTTGATCGATTTTCTACGAAACGTGTCCTCGTTATTGGCGATGTCATGGTTGATGCCTATTTAAAAGGAAAAGTCAATCGAATGAGTCCGGAAGCACCTGTTCCAATCGTTGATTTGTTTGAAAAAGATGAACGCATCGGCGGAGCAGGAAACGTCGCATTAAATTTAGCGGCTCTTGGTGCTTCACCTATTATTTGCAGTGTCATTGGAGCAGATAGTGAAGGAAAACGACTGATACAATTATTCAAGGAAGCAAACATTTCCACGGATGGGATTTATGCATCAGCCAATAGACGCACAACAGTTAAAACGCGCGTACTATCGAACAATCAACAATTATTGCGTATTGATTCAGAGGATACTTCTTTGATCTCGAAAGAAGAAGAAACACAGCTTTACCAACAAATTGAGCGAATCGTGGAGCAAGGAATCGATGGAATCATTTTTGAAGATTACAACAAAGGTGTCTTGACTTCACATTTGATTTCTTCTGTGATGATCTTGGCAAAATTCCACGGAATCCCCACGACTGTTGACCCGAAAAAAGACCAATTCTTTTCCTACCGAGGATGCACCTTGTTTAAGCCGAATTTGAAGGAATTGAAAGAAGGATTAAAAATAGAGTTTGATTTCAAAAATGACAAAGAATCCTTCTTAAAGGCCGTCGCTCAATTGGAGGAAAGCCTTGAAAATGACATTTCATTCATCACCCTTTCAGAGCACGGCGTTTTTATTCAAAAGGATCAACCCGTTTTCATTCCCGCACATTTGCGCAATATCGCGGATGTTTCCGGCGCTGGAGATACCGTTATTGCTGTCGCGACATTGTGCTTAATTTCCGGAGCCGAGATTCATACGATTGCGGCCATTGCGAATATTGCTGGCGGACTCGTATGCGAGCAGCCGGGTGTTGTCAGTATTGAAAAAGAACGATTATTGAACGAAGTAAACAAACTCTTATAAACATGGAACCTAAAGTGGTTAAGCCCTACAATACTGACAAATCAAAAAAAGAGGAAGTTGCGCAAATGTTCAACAATATTTCAGCGAACTATGATTTCTTGAATCACTTTTTATCCTTGGGCATTGATCACATTTGGCGAAGAAGAGCTGTTAAGGAACTGAAATCCATTCAGCCAAAAAAATTATTAGATATCGCGACAGGTACTGGAGATTTTGCCATTGCTTGCTTGAAGTTACATCCTGAACAAATCATTGGATTGGACATTTCATCTGGAATGTTGGAAGTAGGTAAGCAAAAGATGATCAAGCGCAAGCACTACCACATTATTTCCATGCAATTAGGGGATTCTGAAAATTTACCTTTCGCAGATGGGGAATTTGACGGGTTAACAGTAGGATTTGGGGTTCGAAACTTCGAAAACCTAGAGAAAGGACTGAGTGAAATGCTGCGTGTTTTGGGTCCTGGTGGAAAAGCGGTGATTCTTGAGTTTTCCAAACCAAAAATGTTTCCCATCAAGCAATTGTTCAATTTCTACTCGAAATATTTTATTCCTTTCTTTGGCAAACGCATTTCGAAGGACGAACGCGCTTATGCTTATTTACCTGAAAGTGTTGCCGCTTTTCCAGAAGGAAAAGAAATGCAAGCCGTAATGGAAAAAGTTGGCTATACCTCTGTGAAAATCATCCAATTGAGCGGTGGGATTTCCAGTATTTACGTTGGAACAAAAAATTAAAGCAACAAAGTCCGTAAGTTGACGTTATACTCTGCATGAAGCGCATTATTATTCTCTTCTTACTCATTCATTCATTTGGCTTTTCACAGAAGGCAAAGCAACAATTGTATAAAAACTTTGATAAGCGTCTCCTTCATTTTGGATTTATGCTTGGCGTCAATTCGTCCGACTTCAATGTGTATCCAAAGGTGAATGCCTATGAAAAATATGGGATTACATCGATTTCGAACGACGCACAACCGGGTGGACAATTAGGCATTTTGACAACAATAAAGTTAGGTACACCGACGATTCGTTTTCGTTTTATTCCAACCCTATCCTTTCAAGAACGCGTATTGAATTACACGAGTATTGATACCTTTAATTTCCCAAAAGGAATAGGACAACAGCGCATAAATTCGACGAATTTGGATTTCCCCATGATGTTGCAGTTTCGAACACGTCGCTACAACAATTTTACCGCTTATTCATTGATTGGCGTTCAATATTCCATGGACTTACAATCTCAAGAGGACGCCTCGCAAAACTTCTATGATCCCTTTATCAAAATCAAGCGGAATGATTGGCAAGGTCAGATTGGGGCTGGAATTGAATTTTTCGCTCCCTACTTTAAATTTGGGATGGAATTGAAATATTCTCAAGGATTTAAAAATAGCTTTATCCAGGATTTCACCACCGTCGCAAATCCAATTGATCGTTTATACAATCGTGGATGGTGTTTTTCCATCATTTTTGAAGGATAATGAACGAACTTAATTTTTCCTGTACCCCCGAGGAAGCAAAAGATGCTGAATATTTAGAAAATCGCATTCGCAAAGAATTAGGTATTTCTAAAGCACAAAAATTAAGTTATCGTTGGCGTAAACGAAGTATCGATGCGCGAAATAGACACATTAAGGTCAATGCATCTTTCGAGACATGGGTTGATGAGGAAGAAAGTCCGCGATTTGAATCCTATCAATTTCCAACGGTCAAAGACGCGGAAGAAATTCACATCATCGGAGCAGGTCCAGCAGGACTATTCGCTGCACTTGAAGCCATCTTGAACAACAAAAAACCGGTGCTTTTTGAACGAGGAAAAGATGTTCGAAACCGCCGTCGTGATTTAGCACAATTAACCAAATCATCGATTTTAAATCCAGAATCGAATTATTGTTTCGGTGAAGGCGGCGCTGGAACGTATTCTGATGGAAAGCTTTACACGCGGTCTAAAAAAAGAGGTGATGTCCAAAAAGTCATGCAGTTACTTGTGCAGTTTGGAGCTACTGAAGATATTTTAGTGGATGCGCATCCACATATTGGCACGAATAAACTTCCGCAGTTAATTGTAGCGATTCGCGAACAAATCATCGCTTGTGGTGGCGAAATACATTTTGACCACAAACTGACGGATGTACTTGTTAAAAATGGACGCATTGTTCAACTCGAATTGAAT
>JBILRU010000111.1:0-6523 GCA_044372485.1 Crocinitomicaceae bacterium | reverse complement strand
AACTGCGTAACAGAGGTGTCCGGAATTTTTATCAGTTCTGAAAGTCCGATATCCAACAAGGTACGTGTTAAATCTACTTCGATTTCTCCATTTGTTTCCGTCAAAGTGGAATCATTCACCCAGTTTTTCAGGGACAAGGTATCGTGTAGCAAAGGTGCTTCCAAATCGACATTCCAGGATGTCTCTTCTTTTTTACAAGAAACGAGTCCAATTAAGAAACAAAAGAAAAGTATTTTTTTCATCGTTACATTCGTTCAATTACCGCTGCATATCCTTGACCAACTCCAATACACATGGTCACCAACGCATAACGTTTGTTTGTGGCATTTAATTGTCTTGCTGCTGTTAAAAGTAAGCGAGCTCCCGACATTCCTAGTGGATGCCCCAAAGAAATCGCACCACCCATTGTATTGATGCGTGGATCATTATCTGCTAATCCTAAATTTCGTGTACACGCTAATACTTGTGCAGCGAAAGCTTCGTTAATTTCAATCAAATCCATTTGATCGAGTGTTAATCCGGCGCGACTCAAGGCTTTTTGCGAAGCTAGTACAGGACCAATGCCCATGATTCTCGGTTCTACACCAGCAACCGCTGCGGAAACCATGCGAACCATTGGTGTTAAACCATGAAGGTTCAAGCCATCTTCACTCGCCATCAATAAGGCTGCTGCTCCATCGTTTAATCCAGATGCATTTCCAGCAGTCACTGTTCCGTCTTTTTTAAACGCAGGACGCAATCCAGCTAAACTTTCAATCGTTGTTGTTGGACGAGCGAATTCATCTTTCGATACGATAAGTGGCTCACCCTTGCGTTGCGGAATCGATACCGGTGTGATTTCACCTTCAAAGTATCCACTTGCTGTTGCTTTTGCCGTTTTCTCTTGAGACCAACACGCGAACGCATCTTGATCTTCACGGCTTATTTGAAATTTCTCTGCTAAGTTTTCAGCGGTCATACCCATGGAATCCACTCCGTAAATCGCTTCCATTTTCGGATTGATAAAACGCCATCCAAAAGAAGAATCGAACATTTGAGCATCTCTACCAAAGGCGCTACTCGTTTTTGAAATCACCCAAGGTCCACGTGTCATGTGCTCTACTCCACCTGCAATGTACAAGTCCCCTGCTCCATCTTTCATCGCGCGTCCAGCGTTTACTGCTGCTGCTAATCCAGAGGCACACAAACGATTGACTGTTTCACCAGCTACTTCTTGTGGGAGTCCAGCCAACAACGAAGCCATGCGCGCAACATTTCTGTTATCCTCACCAGCTTGATTTGCACAACCAAGGATGACATCTTCAATTTTCGTTAAATCCAAGTTAGGATGACGGTCCACCAATGCTTTTAAGGCATGTGCGGCTAAATCGTCTGCACGCACGGAGGACAAACTTCCTCCAAAACTTCCAATTGGGGTGCGGACACCATCCACCAAATACACTTCTTTTGACATAAATGTTAATCTTTTACCAAAGGTAATTGAAATAGCAGAAAGTTGAACAAGTGAAAAGGAATTGTTTCAATGACCCTTGCATTGCGTTTTAAAGCGGAAAAAATCCATGTATTCAGTCACGGAAAAGCGAATTATTCCTAAGTTCGTAAGACCAATACAAACAACAATGAGCGCTTATCCTTTTCATGCTATTTCCAACACGGACATTCAATTTTTCTCGGAATTACTGGGCTCCAATGCCTTATTCAGTGAAGAACAACGCGTGAATTACGGACACGATGAAACGGAAGATTTATCCTTTCCACCTAGCGCAGTTTTACGTCCCGAAAACACTGAGGAAATCTCCAAAATCATGTCGTATTGCCACGAACATGGAATTCCGGTAACACCAGCAGGGGCGCGCACCGGACTAAGTGGCGGCGCACTTCCCATTCATGGCGGAATATTGCTTTCGATGGAGAAATTCAATCGCATTTTACACATTGATGAAAAAAACCATCAAGTCATCACGGAACCCGGAGTCATCACCCAAGTGTTGCAAGATGCCGTGTAAAGGATCTTGTTTTATAGGTGGAAACGTATCAGAAAATTCCGGTGGACCCAAAGCGGTTAAGTATGGCGTCACCAAGGATTACGTGTTGAATTTAGAAATTGTTCTTCCAACCGGAGAAATCATCTGGACAGGCGCCAACGTACTAAAAAACGCAACTGGATATAACTTAACGCAGCTGCTTGTCGGATCCGAAGGAACTTTAGGCATAATCACCAAAATTGTCTTGAAGTTGATTCCACATCCCACGCACGATTTATTGATGTTAGTTCCGTTTTTCGACGCACAGAAAGCCTGTGAAGCGGTCGCGGCGATTTTCCAAGCGGGAATCACTCCAAGCGGATTAGAGTTCATGGAACGAGATGCACTTACATGGACACAAGCCTTTACGGGAGAAACATCCATTCCGGTGGCAGATAATCACCAGGCACATTTGATCATCGAAGTGGATGGATTTGATCCAGATCAATTGATGCAGGAATGTGAAAAGATTTTAGGCGTACTCGAAGGATTCGAAACAGATGAAATCCTCTTTGCGGATTCGGACGCACAGAAAAATACCTTATGGAGTCTGCGCCGAAAAGCTGGTGAAGCCGTGAAAGCACAGTCCATTTACAAGGAAGAAGACACGGTTGTTCCTCGTTACGCCTTGCCTCAACTACTTTTCCACGTAAAAGAAATCGGCAAGAAATACGGGTTTCATTCCGTTTGCTACGGACATGCAGGCGACGGGAATTTACACGTAAACATCATCAAAGGCGACTTGAGCGATGAACAATGGAACACCGAACTACCGATTGCCATTCGCGAATTATTCACCGAAGTCATTAAACTTGGCGGAACGATTTCAGGCGAACACGGCATCGGACTCGTACAGAAGACCTACATGGACCTTGCTTTTCCCGAGGTTGCTTTAGACTTAATGAGAAACATTAAAAAAGTCTTTGATCCGAAAGGAATTTTGAATCCGGGGAAGGTTTTTTAATGTGCTAATGTGCCAATGTGCTTCCGCCGCGGCGGAGTGCCAATGTGCTAATTAGGTTCATCGTTTTTTTGTGATAAGCTAATTACCTCATCCACTTTAAATTTCTAGAATAGAGATATACCCAGATTCCTCCGTAGAGGATGTTTAAGACGATGACAAAGGTTGGGACATCGTTTGGTGCCGTGAAGAAATAACTTTGAATGACATACAAAAAGCAGTAGCCGATGTAAAAATGGAATCCAAGTTTTTTACCGGTGAACATGAGGTAAACGGCAACCAATGCGAAGATAGCCACAAGTAGGATCAAGGAATTGTACATGGAAAAATTCGCATACATATTATCAGACATGATTTCCATTTTTGTCAAGATTTCGGACCAATAAGACATATCGATATTTTCACTTTGGGCTAAAGCCTCTAATTGCTCTTGAGAATTGGCAAATTGTAGTTTCGCAGCTTCTAATTCGTCCGGACTTGGTTTTCCACCAAGAGCTCCGAAAAGGGATGTCAAAACCGTTATTCCAATGTTTACAAAGGAAAGAATCGAAATCACTAATAAGAATTTTGGACGCTTTTCGATCACTTGTCCTTCATTCACTTCATTTAACTCTTCCATTCATTCCAATTTTTAGTCACAAAATTTCGTGCTGCTTTCATGTCTATGGACAAATAACGATCTTCTGATAAGAACGGTACCTCCAGACGAAATGCACTGTGTATTTTTTCAATTTGATGCGCACTTTTTAGTGGACGTCTGAAGTCCAATCCTTGTGCGGCATGCATTAATTCTATTCCTAAAATCGTCTGACAATTTTGAATCACACGGTATAATTTCGTCGCTGCGTTCGCACCCATACTCACGTGGTCTTCTTGTCCATTACTGGAATCGATGGTGTCAACGGAGGCTGGAGTACACAATTGCTTATTCTGACTCACAATCGATGCACAAGTATACTGAGAAATCATCATTCCTGAATTCAATCCTGGATTCGCCACTAAAAATGCTGGCAATCCACGTGTTCCGGAAATCAGTTTGTAAACGCGTCTTTCGGAAATACTGCCCATCTCTGCCATCGCAATCGCTAGAAAATCCATGATTAATGCCAATGGTTGTCCGTGGAAATTCCCGGCCGACACTACTTCATCCGTTTCTGGGAAAACCGTTGGATTATCCGTTACGGCATTCATCTCACGTTCAACGATGCGTGCGCAATGATCGATCGTATCCTTTGTCGCACCATGAACTTGCGGCATGCAACGGAATGAATATGGATCTTGTACGTGTTTCTTTTCTTGGGCAATGATTTCACTGGTAGACATCAGCTCGCGCATGGCTTCCGCCAGTTGAATTTGTCCGTGTTGGTTGCGAATGATATTGACATTCGCTTGAAATGGATTCAAACGTCCGTCATACGCATCCAAGGACATTCCAGCCACAAGAATCCATTTATTCCATAATTCTTGAGACTCCTTTACTGCGTAACTTGCATAAGCGGACATGAACTGTGTTCCGTTCAAGAGCGCTAATCCTTCTTTGGATTGCAAAATAATCGGATTCAAGCCAAATTTCGCAGAGATCTCCGCACCAGAATAGCGTTTTCCTTGGTAATCGACTTCCCCCTCTCCAAGTAAAGGCAAGCACAAATGAGCCAACGGTGCCAAATCACCTGAAGCCCCTAAACTTCCTTGTTGATAGACCACTGGATAAATTCCTTCGTTATAGAAAAACAACAAACGCTCGATTGTTTCCAATTGAACTCCCGAATTCCCTTTCGATAAACCAAGGACTTTCAAGAACAACATGCGCTTCACGATTTCCGAAGGCACTTCCTCCCCTGTTCCACAGGCATGAGAAAGTACCAAGTTTCGTTGCAAAGCTTCCAAGTCGTTCGAAGAAATGGCGGTATCACATAAGGAACCAAATCCAGTGTTGATTCCATAAATCAACTTGTCGGAGTCCTGCATTTTTTGATCCAAATACGCACGACAAGCTAGAACTGCATCCGTCGCTTCTTTAGATAAGCTTAACTTTAAGTTATCATTTATAATTTGCTCGAATTCAGTTAATTCGATGTAATTTAAATGAATAGTATATTCTGACATAAGCTTGTTATTTTCGTAGCATTTGCGCGAAATCTTTTGCGAAATACGTTAGTATTCCATCCGCTCCTGCTCGACGAATACTTAAAAGCATTTCATATACAGCAAGGTCATAATTCAACCAGCCATTCTGTGCTGCGGCGTGAACCATCGCACATTCACCACTGACATTGTACGCCGTAATCGGAATCGGAAATTGTTCTTTTAGTACGTGAATGATATCCAAGTAACACAAAGCCGGTTTCACCATCAACATGTCCGCGCCTTCTTCGAAGTCCAATTGCGCTTCCAAAAGTGCTTCGCGACGATTCGCCGGATTCATTTGATACGTCTTTTTATCTCCATATTTCGGAGCGGAGTTCAAAGCATCGCGGAAAGGACCATAGAACGCACTTGCGTACTTCGCGGTGTAAGACATGATGCTCACATCCGTAAATCCTGCGCCATCCAGCGCTTCACGTATGACACCAATGCGTCCATCCATCATATCCGAGGGACCAATGATATCCACGCCAGCTTGCGCTTGAGCAATGGACATTTTTGCCAAAATCGGTAAAGTTTCGTCGTTCACAATTCTTCCATCGATCACAAGTCCATCGTGTCCATCAGAAGAATATGGATCCATCGCGACATCGCTCATCACCACAGACTCTGGGAATCGTGCTTTGATTTGACGGATGGCTTCCAAGTAGAAATTATCGCTTACGTAACTGTAACTGGCTACTTGATCCTTCAGGGATTCATCGACAGCTGGAAAGATGTCAAACGTATAAATCCCAAGATTCATGCATTCTTCGATTTCCGGCAATAGTTTATCGATGGACCAACGAAAGTTATTAGGCAAGGAAGAAACTTCTTCTTTGATATTTTTTCCATCCTTCAAAAAGATGGGATAAATCAAGTTTTCGACTCCTAATTTCGTTTCCTCTACCATATGGCGGATGGCACTACTTTTTCGGTTGCGTCTTGGACGAATATTCATAAGATTACATTAACATTCCACCACAAACGTGCAGTGTTTGACCCGTGATGTACGCAGACATATCAGAAGCAAGGAAAACAGTCGCATTTGCTACGTCGATTGGCTGTCCACCGCGTTTTAACGGAATACCATTTCTCCAACCTTGTACCACTTCTGGATTCAAAGCGTCTGTCATTTCTGTCTCGATGAATCCTGGTGCAATGGCGTTGCAACGGATGTTACGCGAACCAAGTTCCGCAGCAATGGATTTGGTAAATCCAATCAAACCTGCTTTTGAAGCTGCGTAGTTCGCTTGTCCTGCGTTGCCTTTCACACCAACAACAGATGACATATTGATAATCGATCCTGAACGTGCTTTTAACATGGGTTTTTGAACCGCTTTCGTTAAATTGAATGCTGATTTCAAGTTGGTATTGATGACTTCGTCCCATTGTTCTTCGGTCATACGCATTA
>JBILRU010000113.1:0-6090 GCA_044372485.1 Crocinitomicaceae bacterium | reverse complement strand
AGGCTCAAAAACATAGGTACGGATAACACTTGCAGCTACTAGGGCCCATAAAAATGAATCGCCCCATTCCTTTACACGTGTTTTTTCTCCCGGCTTGTCGCGACTAACCATGTCGAAAGCCAATGCAAACACATGTCCAACAACAGGTAGACACATAAATAACACAATATGATCTCCCCATTTACGGATTTCTACTTCTCTGGAGTTTGACCAGTTCGTTTCATTTCCAAAGGTTGCCTCAGAGTTCGCAATCTTCGCCATAATCAAATATGGGAAGAAAATCCCTTGAAGCGTGTCCGTGAAAGAGAAGTAACCAAAACGACGAATGTAACTCACATTCGCCACCATCCACATGGCCAAGTGAACACCTGGAAACAATAATAAAAGTGACCACCAAGGTTTCTTGGAAGTCATTTTAAACACCACAAAATAGTTGTATCCTGGGATTAATGCTTCCCATGCTTGGTGTCCCGCTTTAGGGAAACTCTTCCACCACATAGCCAAATACGGGTGAACTAAAATCAATAAATAGAAATAGAAAAAACTCATAATATCTTTAATTAAGTACGTCTTTCATGGTAAAGATTCCCTCTTTCCCGTTTAAAAATTCTGCTGCTAATACTGCTCCTAATGCGAAGCCGTCGCGATTGTGTGCAATGTGTTCGATGCGAATCGTATCTATTTCAGAGGAATACGTGACTTCATGTGTTCCAGGGACATTCGGTTCGCGTACAGCCTTGATTGAAATTGCTTCAACACGTGGATCCTCGGTGGAAAGGCTCCACGAATCATACGCCTCATGCTCAGAGATAATATCGTTTGCCAAACTAACTGCGGTTCCACTCGGTGCATCTAATTTTTGAACATGGTGAATCTCTTCCATGCTCACGGTGTATTCTGAATGACGGTTCATGATTTCCGCCAATTTACGATTCAGTTCAAAGAAAATATTGACTCCAACACTGAAATTACTTGCATGCAACAAGGAACCATTCAGATCGGAAACCAATTGATTGACTTTCGGTAAATCATGTTGCCATGCTGTTGTTCCAACGACAATAGGAGTGTGGTTTTTCATGCAGATTTCCATGTGTTCAACTGCAAGGTCAGGCTGTGTGAATTCAATAGCTACATCTACATCTTCCCAATTAACTTCTTGGATTGAATATTCACTATTTACACGTGCGGTGATTTCATGTCCACGCTTCAATGCAATCGCTTCAATTGCTTTTCCCATTTTGCCGTAACCAATCAATCCAATCTTCATAGGAACAAAAATACGTTTTTAGGATTAACGAAACTGTAAATTAACATGAATTCCAGCTGATGTTGGTCCAAGCATGGTCGGGTGAACACTTAAACTCAATTTGTCGCTGACATCGAAATGTAGAAAATGCGCTTCAACTCCTGCTTCAGCAATTTGAATAAAATAAACTGCTGCACAGCCAAGAATGGACATATCTCTTTTGTTGAGGTATGATTGATACAAGCTTAAAACAGCTTGATCATCATAAGGTGACCATGTCGGATTTAGATTACTCGCATTGTTCATGCGGTTATTATATTCTGTTTTCAGAGATTTTTGTGTTTGATTATTCACAGTGAGGAAATATCCGGTAGCGCCTAATGCGGCATAAATTAAAGGCACTTTCCAATATGCGTGTTTGGGACCGTTTTCTCGGTGAATACTGTTGTAAACTTGCCCAGCTCCCGGTAACACGGCTGAATAAATCATCACCTTTTTGTATTCAGGGAAGAGGGAGTCTTTCAGCGCCAATGGTTGACACCAAGATGAAAAGCTACTGAGCAAAAACAAGAGGAGTAGGCGAGACATTATTTTTTCAAAAGTGCCATCACGCGGTTTAACTCCGTTTCAGAAGAGAAATGAACCACCACTTTTCCTTTTCCTGATCCGGATTTGTCAATGGAAACTTTCGCTCCCAATTTATCACTGAGGAAAGAAGTAAAAACCTGTTCGCTTGAATTTAATCCAACTTTTTCCGTCTTTGCTTTTTGTGTTGGTGTACCTGTTGTTGGTTTTACCAATTGTTCGACAGCTCTAACAGAAAGTGATTCATCAATTATTTGCTGATACGCAATCAATTGTTCCTTTTCGCCGCTGATGCTCAACAAGGCGCGTGCATGACCCATCGTGATGATCTGGTCACGGACACCTGCTTGAATGGACGCTGGAAGCTTCAATAAACGAATGTGATTGGCAATGTGTGAGCGAGATTTCGCCACTTTTTCACTTAATTGTTCTTGAGTTAATTTGCACTCGTCTATTAAGCGTTCGTAGGAAAATGCGACCTCGATTGCATTTAAATCCTCACGTTGAATGTTTTCCACCAATGCCATTTCTAACATGGTTTGATCGTTCGCAATGCGAATGTAAGCCGGAACTTCTGTTAGTCCAGCAAGCTGGGATGCACGGAAACGGCGTTCACCAGAAATCAATTGGTAACGATCTCTACCAAGTTTCCTAACGGTTAAAGGTTGAATGATACCATGTGTTGAAATGGACAAGCGTAATTCCTCCAATGCATCCTTTTCAAAATGCGTTCTAGGATTAAACGGG
Organism: Crocinitomicaceae bacterium; assembly: GCA_044372485.1. Classification (GTDB taxonomy): domain Bacteria; phylum Bacteroidota; class Bacteroidia; order Flavobacteriales_D; family Crocinitomicaceae; genus UBA952. The sequence goes on along the minus strand of JBILRU010000113.1, from coordinate 3,512 downwards.
TTGGCTTCAATTAAGTGAATGGCAATCATAGACACGGAGCCAACAGTAGCTCCATTCATCGAAGTGATGTCCGTTTCTGAGTTTTGTAATAAGGCGCTTAACCCTCGTCCTAATGCAGGTTGCTTTTTCGAATTAGAGCTCATGATCAATCTCAATTATTTTATCGTCGTTGCCAATTTTTGTCAAATCGTTTTTCTGTAACAATTCGCGTGCAAAGTTAAGGTAATTTATAGATCCTTTCGAAGATGCATCGTGCATAATGACAGTGGTGCCATGGCTAGAAGCTTCACTTAAAGTGGTGTTTCGGTGAATCACCGTATCGAATACCAATTCCTGAAAATGGGTTTTCACTTCGTCCACCACTTGATTGGCTAAACGCAAACGAGTATCATACATGGTGAGGACCATTCCCTCGATTTCCAATGATGGATTTAAGCGTCCTTGAACAATTTTAATCGTATTCAATAACTTACTTAATCCTTCCAGCGCAAAATATTCACATTGCACTGGGATCATAACGGAATCAGCGGCAACAAGGGAATTGACCGTGATTAATCCAAGTGAGGGAGAACAGTCAATCAAAATGAAATCGTAGTCGTCCTTCACTTTCTCCAAGGTACTTTTCAATAAATATTCTCTATTGGGAAGGTTGATCATTTCCAATTCCGCTCCAACATATATGTTTCGAACGTTTTTCGGGTCAAATCCTGTTCCAGAGGTTGAATTTGCTTGTGGATCCGCATCGACAATTAAGGTTTTATATTCAAGTACTCCCAAACAGCCGCCCAGATTTATCGTCGTTGTCGTTTTACCAACACCGCCCTTCTGATTCGCTATCGCTATAATTTTTCCCATTCTTTTTTTTTCTGAAATATAAAATTACGAGTTGTAGTCTTAGGTTTCACAATTTCATCAAGGAACTTATTAACGAAATACACTTTTTTTAGGCTTCTCTTTGTTTTTAAAGAAATGTAAACAGTTGATTCGCTTTTTGTATCTTTGGGAAGAATTTAAACACGAAAGTCATGGATAAAATTCATCTTCGTATTGGTAGTGCAATAGATAATCAACTAGTGATTGAATCGGTTGACGTAGCGCCTTATCATTTGGAGTTGTTTTGTGATACATCCGGAAATGTTTTTATTACCGATCTTGGTTCAGAACAAGGTACTTTTGTTAACAATAGGAGACTAGATGGATTCAAATTGTTGAAAAATGGGGATCGCGTTCACTTTGGTCAACGTCATGTTTTTCAGTGGGAGGATTTTATTCCCACGGAAACGAGTTTTTACCAAGAGGAAGAGGAACCAATTATGCCACCAAAAAAACAAGCAGAATCACCTAAAATAACCGCTGTAAATAACAAGCAATTGTACCTAATTTACGGGTGTATTGTATTTTTGATTATCCTAATGTCCTTATATCTATAAGTGCTATTTAATGATTGTTTACCTGGTCATGAATTTCCTTTCTTCTGTTCAAATGAATAGTTTTTAAAAAATCGGAAAGAAAATTGTTTAAAAAATGGTTGCATTCAGAAAAAATTACTAATATTGCACCCCGTTTCTGTTTGAACGGCAAAAAAATTGTGAAATGAGCATTATCAGAGAAATTCAAAAAGAACTAACAGTAGCAAACCAATTGCCTGTTTTCGGTGCAGGAGATACTGTAATCGTTGCTTATAAAATTGTTGAGGGTAGCAAAGAGCGTATCCAGCAATTCCAAGGGGTTGTTTTACAACGTCGTGGAAATGGTGCAACAGAAACATTTACGGTTCGTAAAATGTCAGGAAACATTGGAGTTGAGCGTATCTTCCCAGTAAATTCACCATTCATTGACGGTATTACTATCGTGAAAAGAGGTGCTGTTCGTAGAGCACGTATATTCTACTTCCGTGAGCGCACAGGTAAATCTGCACGTATCCGTGAGAAAAAGAAATTTACTGCATAAGCTGCAGAAAAATATACAGAGGGGGATTCAACGAATCCCCTTTTTTTATGCTTATTTTTTTGAGATTGTGAGCACAGGATTGCGCAGGGCAGAGTACCTCAGAACTGTAAATCCATCGGTGCATAGTTGAAAAAAACGTAGCTATTCGACAATTTCGAACTCCGTACGACGATTCATCGCTCGGCTTTCAGCGTCTTCGTTTGCAATGCGCGGCATGCTTTCGCCAAATCCACTTGCTGTCATGCGTTCTGCGGAAATGCCTTTCTCGGAAAGGTATCTTTTCACTTCTTCTGCACGCGCTTGAGATAGTTGTAAATTACTTTCCTCGTTTCCTAAATCATCGGTGTGACCGTTGATGCGGATGTTTAAACTTGGATTGGACTGTAAATACTTTGCGAATCCATTCAGAATGACCTGAGCGGCTCTGTTCAACTCATAGGAGTCTGTAGTGTATAGAATGTCAGCAATCGTGTAGGGTTTTCCGGTAACTAAACTATCGACTTGCATTGTTTTCACTTCAACATGGCGTTCACTGCGATTCTGAAGTTGTTCACGAGTTACGGTTTGAGCCTGAAAGGCAAAATCCTCTTTGTTTACGGAAAGCGTGATGTCTTGTTTTTGATCTACTTTCACCACAGTTGCATATTTCCCATCCTCCGCATTGACTTTAAAGTTGACCGTTTCTCCTGTTTCGTTATAGGTGATGTCGATGCTAGCATTGCTCACCGAATTTCCGGCTTCATCTTTTAATTCTCCTCGTAAAATGACAACTTCTTTTGGACGTGCCTCCTCGTATAAATCGAAAGCATATATGTTCCAATTGCCATCCTTTGCAGTGGAGAAATATGCAACTTTACCACTCGTTGAAACAAACAATCCCAATTCATCTTGTGGAGAATTGATTGGATAACCTATATTCTTTGGTTCCGTCCATTTGTCTCCATCTTTACGAATGTAAAAAATGTCTAATCCGCCAAGTCCTTTGCGCGATTTCGTACTAGTCGATACGAAGTATAATGTTTCTCCGTCCTGGTGAAAAAATGGACTCTTGTCTTTCGCCGCTGTATTGATGATGTCAAAGGGTTTCGCAGCACTCCAAGTTCCATCCGCTTGTTTTTCGGAAAAATAGATATCATTGTCACGCGAACCTTTGCGCAATGTAGCGAAGAAGAGGAGTTTTCCATCGGCGGATAAGGAAGGCTGTGCTTCCCATCCATCCTTTGTATTAATGTTTGGGCCCATATTTACCAATGGTGTCCATTTGAAATCGTTTCCACCTCGTCCACTTCGTGTGTAGCTGGTCGTGTACAAATCGCAATTCAAATAGTCCTTGTTGTAAACTTTTTCAACTTTACACGCGCAAATAATCATCTCGCGGTTGTCAACGGACAAGGACGCTGTTCCATAATTATAAAAGGAACCGTTGTTAAAAGGTTGAGGCAGGGGAGAGCCAACAGAATAAAGGACATCCGACGTTCCTCGTTCTGAAATCGTAAATTCTTCGCGAATGTTTGTAGCAATATCGCCTAAATTGGTTCGATCAACTTTTCGCGTGTAGAAAA
>JBILRU010000130.1:0-4936 GCA_044372485.1 Crocinitomicaceae bacterium | reverse complement strand
TAAACATGTAGTCTGAAAACGTTGTCGTTACGTTCATAAATAACTTATCTGAAAACAAGTGATTCCATCTCAAGGCAGCGATTCCATTTCCCCATGGCATGTTTGCACCAAATCCACCTTTCGTATCGGAGAAATTAAAAACGTCCTTGCCATAGTACCCACTTAAATAGATACGGTCTTTAGCAGAAAGCTTATAATTCAATTTCGCATTGAAATCGTAGAAGAAATAGGAAGATCCAGCGAATGGAGATGTATCGGAAATAGCGGCCTTCAACAAGATGTCAATATACGTTCTTCGTGCTGAAACGATAAAAGATCCTTTGTCTTTTTTAATGGGTCCCTCTAATGTCAATCGAGAAGAAATCGCACCGATACCACCGGTTATTTTTAATTTCTTCATATTTCCTTCGTTCATGTTGACTTCGAGTACGGAGGACATTCTTCCGCCAAAGTTGGCTGGCATTCCACCTTTAATCAAGTTCACTGATTTTACGGCATCTGCATTAAATACCGAAAAGAATCCAAACAAGTGAGCAGCGTTGTAGACAACTCCTTCGTCCAGTAATACTAAATTCTGATCTGGACCTCCACCTCTTACGTAAAATCCTTGTCCGCCTTCTGAAACCGAAGAAACACCCGGAAGCAATTGAATGGTTTTAATGACATCTACCTCACCCATGAATGCTGGCAAGGTTTTGATTTGGTCCATCTGTAATTCAATTTGACCCATTTTTGTCGAAGTCACGTTTTCTGTCTTTTTCATGTTCACGACTACTTCCTTCGAATCGCTTACTTTGGTGCCTAATTCAATCGAGAGCACAGTACTTTTTATCAAATCAATCTCGCGAACCTCCGAACCGTAGGCCACGGAACGATATTCTACATTGTATTTACCTGGAACCACCGTTAAGGAATAGAATCCGTAAGCATTGGACATTGCTCCTAATTTCAGGGATGGAATGTACACTTTAACGTCAGCCATCGCCTCGCCATCATTGGAATCAGTGATGTATCCACTTAAGGTCACTTTGGACTGTGAGAAAGATAGGAGAGAAATAAAGATAAAAAGAAAGGAGAGTACTAATTTCATATTCCACAAAGGGATTTTACTAATTTGACGAATTCATTTTGATTCTGTTACAAGAAATCTATGCAAAAGTAACAACTTAATAACGAAAGTGTTTGAAGATTCTTGTGTTAAAGTAATAAGAAACACATTTCCTCTTAATTTTACGTCATGAAAAAGTGGAAAAACATTTGTTTTTTGAATAGCAACGATGGAACTGGAATATTATCCTTTGGCATTGAAAATGAATTCATTTTAAACGAGGGGAAATCACTAGATCAATTACAGCATTACATCAATCAACATAAGGGTTCCTATTTATTTGGTTCGTTGGCTTATGATTTAAAAAATTCTATTGAAGAGTTAAGCTCTCAGCATACCGATCTACTCGCTTATCCACTCGCACATTTTTGGGTTCCAAAATTTGTCATTCGCTTGGAAAAGGAAAAGTTCGAGTACTTACAAGGAGAGCAAGACGAAGAATCCTTTCTCTTTCTGGACTATTTTATGGAAGAAGAAATCGATCACAATTTCCATTCCTTTCCTTATCGATTTGAAGCACGAACATCCAAGGAACGCTACATTTCACAAGTGGAGAAGTTAAAAGCTCACATTCAACGTGGTGATATTTACGAAGTAAACTATTGTCAAGAGTATTTTGCTGAGAACGTAGAACTGGAGTATCCAATGGACACGTATTTCAAGTTAAATCGCATTACAAAAGCTCCTTTTTCGACCTTTCTTCAAACAGACAAACACGCTATTTTCTGTGGTAGTCCCGAGAGGTACATGAAAAAAAATGGAGATCGCTTATTATCGCAGCCTATCAAAGGAACAGCGCCAAGAGGAATCGATTCACAGGCAGACGAAGCACTGAAACAACACTTACAAAACGATCCCAAAGAGCGAGCGGAAAACATTATGATAGTTGACCTCGTGCGCAACGACTTATCTCGAGTGGCCAAGAAAGGTAGTGTTCAGGTCAGTGAATTATGTGGCATTCATACCTTTGAAACAGTACATCAAATGATTTCGACAATCGAATGTGAGCTTGAGAAAGAAGTGAGTTTTTTAGATATTTTGAACGCGAGTTTTCCGATGGGAAGCATGACTGGCGCTCCCAAAGTGGAGGCAATGAAAATCATTGATGAAACAGAAGACTTTAACCGTGGAATTTATTCTGGTTCTATTGGATACATTAGTCCGAATGGCGATTTCGATTTTAACGTGGTCATTCGTAGTATGATTTACAACCGCGAGAATAAATACCTTTCCTGTGCTGTTGGCGGAGCGATTACCATTCTGTCCGATCCAGAAAAAGAGTACGAAGAATGCCAAACGAAAATTAAAAAAATCCTAAACGGCATGTATGCGGAATAAGTTCCTCACCTACTTCCAAACATTCGTTGAAAAACATCCTGCAGCGCAGTATTTTGTTGCAGTAAGCGGTGGACATGATTCCATGCTCTTATTGGAACTATGTCGGTCAAGTTCACTTCCCATCACCGTTCTTCATGTGAATTACCAACTCCGCGGAGTAGAAAGCAACGAAGACCAAGCTTTTGTTGAAGCTTACTGCCAAACACACGCCATTCCAATGCATGTTCATCGCATTGATTTGAAAGAGAAACTGACTTCCGGAGGAAACCTACAACAACTAGCGCGAAAGGAGCGTTACGCCTTTTTTGAATCACACTTGAATCACGTTCCGAATTCCTGCCTGATGGTGGCACAGCACCAAGACGATCAAGTAGAAACTTTTTGGTTGCAATTATTTCGTGGTTCTGGACTATCCGGACTACAAGGAATGTTGGAGAAAAATGGACGCATCCTTCGTCCACTCTTGCCCTTTTCTAGCATGGAACTCAAGCAACTTTCCAAGGAAATGAACTTAAGCTGGCGAGAGGATTCTAGCAACCAAAGCACGAAGTATTTACGCAACCTTTTTCGCTTGAAATTAATTCCTGCTTTGGAACAGGAAATTCCCACATTACGGGACTCCATTCATACCATTCAAGGTGTTTTTCAATCCACATTGAAGGAAAATCAATCAGAAATAGAGGAGCTTGCAGAACGTATTCGAATAAATAAAACACTTACTTTATATGATGCAAATCATCTTGCTGATTTTAAATTAGTTGAGATTTTTAAAATGTTATCAATTCCAGCCTTTTTAGCGAAGAAAATCTCAGAACTTACGCAAAGTGAAGCAGGCAAACAATTGAATTGGAAGTCCAATGACGGTCCTTTTCAGTCCATCGTAAAGGAACGAGATTCTTTGCGCTTCCTTCCGACGAATCCTCAAGCAGCAACCGCGCCAACAATTCAAGTTCAATTAATCTCTGAACTCCCCAGTGAATTCGATAAAAATACCTTGTTTTTAGATCAATCGAAGGTGGTTGGAGAACTGTATGTTCGTCCATGGACCATAGGTGATCGCATGCAACCCATTGGATTAAGTGGCTCGAAACTTATCTCCGATATTCTCAAGGACGACCACGTTCCAGCAAGCGAAAAACAAGAAAGATTTGTCCTCTGTGACGATGAAAAAATCATTTGTTGCATCGGTCACCGAATTGACCGAAGAAGCATTGCAAGTGTACAATCTAAGCTGATTATACGCATCGAAATTCAACAATAATTGGTACTTTTAGGCCATGATTTCATTGCCAAAAGATTTTATTGATCGCATCGAAGCAGGTCCATTAGGACAAACGCCCTTACTCGCCTCACTAGACAGCGAATCACCGATTTCGATACGCTTGAATCCCAGAAAGAAATCCCTTCAATTTGAAACAGAAGAAGTTGTTTCTTGGTGTCCCGATGGACGCTATTTGAAAGAACGACCTTCCTTTACGCTGGACCCACTTTTTCACGCTGGAACCTATTATCCACAGGAAGCAGGATCCATGTACATCGATGCGATCGTTCGCAGCATTGAACTTCCTGAACATCCAGTTTTATTAGACTTGTGTGCTGCTCCAGGTGGAAAAAGCACCTTGTTGGCAAGTTATTTAGATAATCGAGGAATGTTGATTTCCAATGAAATTATTCGTTCGCGCGCCTACATTCTGGCAGAAACATTAACGAAATGGGGGTATTCGAATACGTTTGTCAGCAACAATGCGCCGTCGGATTTTGAAAAGCTTCACTCCTACTTTGATTTTATTTTGGTCGATGCACCTTGTTCCGGTGAAGGAATGTTCCGCAAGGATCCAAATGCACGCCTGGAATGGAGTTTGGAAAGTGCGGCACATTGTGCGGTGCGTCAAGCGGACATTTTGGATTCCGTTTGGCCAAGTTTGAAAGAAGACGGCTACCTACTCTACTCGACTTGTACGTTTAATCCAGCGGAAAACGAAGCATGCATCGCTGCCTTTCTCGAAGAGCACGACGCGGAAATTGTTTCCATCCCCTTTTTCGATGGACTCACACAAGATGTCAAGGAATACGGATATCACTTTATCCCAGGAATTGCAAAAAGTGAAGGATTTTACGCTGTTTTACTCCAGAAAAGGTCGTTTTCAGGTCAAAACAAGCGAAAATCGGGCAGAATTCAACTAGTAAGTGAACCCGAAATTCCACTGAAAATCGAGGCAAATTTCCCGCATGTCTATTTCAAGGAAGAGGAAAACGTCTACGCAACAACGGAATTCTGCGTGCAACATTATGATGAAATTAGCAATGTCCTAAAATGGATGAAACGCGGAACGCACATTGCGATTGAACAGCGAAAAGGCTGGCAATTGGAAATTGAATTAGCCTTGAATTTTTCCTTGCATCCAGACATTCCGAGCATTGAATTGAGCAAACAAGAAGCTTTACACTATTTACATGGAGACACCTTTCCACTTGAAGGAAAACAGGGCT
>JBILRU010000020.1:0-23741 GCA_044372485.1 Crocinitomicaceae bacterium | reverse complement strand
TTTTCGTCAAGTATGAATTCTGGCCGAATTTCTTGCGAGCATTAGCAGAAAAGGACCTTGAAACGATCGCTGTTTCCGCCATTTTTCGTCCATCACAAATCTATTTTCGCTGGTACGGTGGATTTTTCAGAAGTGCTTTGAAGCATGTTCGCCATTTTCATGTACAAAACGAAGCAAGTAAGATCTTGTTGGAATCCATTGGCATTCACAATAGTACTGTCTCTGGTGACCTGCGCTACAAACGCGTATTCCAAGCTAAGGAAATGGCCATGCAGACGTCCAACGAATTACTGGCGATCTTTACATCGGGATCCACAACGCTCATCCTCGGAAGTTCGTGGCCTAAAGAAGAAGGCATTTTGCAGGAAGTCCTACCGCAGCTCGGAACGATAAAAGTTATCATCGCCCCACATGATGTCAGTGAAAGCCATATTTTAGCTATTCAAGCAGCGTTTCCAAGTGCATTGCGCTATACACAGCTTAACGCAAACAGTGATGCAGTGCAGCTTGCAGATACACAGATTCTGATCATCGATTCCATCGGACAATTAAGTGCGGCTTACCGTTACGGAACAATCGCTTTCATCGGTGGTGGATTCACCGGAAGTCTGCACAACATCCTAGAACCAGCCGTTTACGGACTCCCGCTTTTATTCGGGCCAAAACACAGCAAGTTCCCTGAAGCGGAACTCTTTCTTCAAAAAGGCTTCGCCCTCGAAGTCACCAATGCCACAGATTTCTCTGAGGCCTTCCACAACCTCTTGAATAATACATCTACACTACGCTCTGAAATGGAGGCGTTTGTGAATGGTGAGCAGTGAACCGTGCTCAGTGCAACGCACCGCTGGATTTGCAATCCTGCGGAATTACCCTGCAACTGAATTACCTCACCTGCGGAATGTATTGACGAAATACCGCGTTTTATTATTTTTCTGATAATTTCACAGTACTCAGAGCATGCCCTGAGTCTACAGTCAAACGAATCACTCGTCCGTTTACCCCCAAATATTCGATTAGTTACAATCCCGCACTAGGCACTTTGCACTAGGTACTAATTAATACGCACGCTCATTCCTCTTCTCCACCCAATTGATAAAGGCCTTATTCACCACTTTATTTCCACCAGGTGTTGGATAATCGCCGGTGAAATACCAGTCTCCAAGGTGATCTGGACAAGCAATGTGTAGGTTCTCTACGGTTTGGAAAACGATTTCTACTTTAGCCTTGATAGTCGGAGGAGTCAAAAGTTCCGCGATTTTTGCAGAAACTTCTTCGTTGCTGAATGGCGCATAGATTTCTTTCACGAAATTGCGAACTTGTTCCTTAGGAAGGTTTACTTGCTCTAAACATTTCTCGTATACTTCTTTGATGACGCGGTCCATTTTACGGTCACGCAGCAATTGAATCGCTGCTTCAAACGCAATAAAATCGCCCATTTTCGCCATGTCGATTCCGTAACAATCCGGGTAACGAATCTGCGGAGCAGAGGAAACCACAACGATTTTCTTCGGCGACAAGCGATCGAGAATGCGGAGGATGCTTTGTTTTAAAGTTGTTCCTCGTACAATACTGTCGTCAATTACGATGAGGTTGTCCGTTCCTGGACGCACACTTCCGTATGTGATGTCATAAACGTGAGCAACTAGGTCATCGCGGGAATCATCTTGGGTGATGAAGGTGCGCAACTTCGCATCCTTAATGGCAATTTTTTCAACGCGTGCACGACGATTGATAATTTCTGAAATCTGTTCAGCAGTTGCATCCAGACCCAGCGCTTGAATTTGCTTGACCTTTTGTATGTTTAAGTTCTCTTCGAGTCCTTTGATCAATCCGTAAAAGGAAACTTCTGCCGTATTGGGAATGAAGGAAAAGACACTGTTATCGAAGTCGTGATTGACTGTCTGCAACACTTGGTCCACGATTAATCGACCCAATGCTTTTCGTTCTTTGTAAATATCGGTATCTGATCCACGGGAGAAATAAATGCGTTCAAATGAACACTTTTTAATTTCACGTGGTGCGTTGATCATCTCTTCTTTGACTTCACCGCTTTTTTTCACGATTAAGGCATGTCCAGGTTGCAATTCATGGATTTGATCACTCGTTAAGTTGAAGGCCGTTTGAATCACCGGACGCTCCGAAGCTACGACACAAATCTCCTCATCCTCGTACCAAAATGCTGGACGAATGCCATTCGGATCGCGCAACACAAAAGCATCACCGTGTCCGAGAAGTCCAGCCATGGCATAACCACCATCCCACACTTCGGATGCTTTCTTTAGGATTTTAACCAAGTTCATTTCCTTCGCGATGCGCGCATAAATTTGATCCTTGGAATAGCCAAGTGATTTGTAGTGCGCATATAAATCATCGTTCTCTACATCCAAGAAATGTCCGATTTTCTCCAATACGGTGACCGTATCGCTTTTCTCTTTGGGATGCTGTCCTAAGTTGACAAGTGTTTGAAACAACTCGTCTACATTCGTTAAATTAAAGTTTCCGGCAACCACAAGGTTTCGGGTAATCCAGTTGTTTTGACGTAAAAACGGGTGACAACTTTCAATGGAATTACGTCCAAATGTCCCGTAACGTAAATGTCCTAAAAACAACTCTCCTGTAAATCCAGCATGTTGTTTTAAGTAATCGACATCCTTTAAATACTCTGGATTTTCTTGTTGAATTTGTCGGAATTTTCCATTGATTTGATCAAAAATATCCTGCGTTGGATTCTTTTTGATGGAGCGCGTTCTGGAAATGTAACGCTGTCCCGGATCCATGTCGAACTTAATGTTCGCAATCCCCGCACCATCTTGGCCACGATTGTGTTGTTTTTCCATGAGCAAGTGCATCTTATTGATGCCATACAGCGCAGTGCCGTACTTTTCGAGGTAGTATTCTAAAGGTTTTTTAAGTCTCAAAAGAGCTATTCCACACTCATGTTTTATCGGATCACTCATGGTTCGTTGATGTTTGTGGCAAAGATAGTTATAATGTGCTAATTTGCTAATGTGCCAATGTGCTAATTGGTTGCTGTTGGCTCTTCGCAAGCGAAGATAGGTTCTTAGTATCGGTTTTTTAAAAATTCAACCCCTTTAGGGTTGCGATTTGTCGAGGTTTTGTTTTTTGTATGGATGTTTGACCCCTTCAGGGTCACCGAACTGAATTTTGTTTTTGCACATTCGGGTTTTCCTGGAATTTTTTGTAGTGCCAGGGCATGCCCTGGCACTACATTGTTTTTTAATATTCAACCCCTTCAGGGTCAGTAAACTCGCAGCACATTAGCATCCCGAAGGGTCGGGTCCGCGACTGCGGACGAACATTAGCACATTATCCGTATTTTTACACAATGATTCGAACTTTACTCATTTTCTTAATCCTAAGTGCCTCTTCCTACGGACAATCCGTACATGATTTGGCACGCACCGGGGATGTTGCCGCGATGAAGAAACTTTTGGATCAACAACCGAATCAAGTGAATAAGCTTTCGGATCAAGGATTGTCTCCTTTTTTACTCGCGGCGTATCGCGGAAATAACGAAGTGGCTAAATTATTAGTGGAAAGAGGTGCGGATATCAAATCTTGCTTTTCCGAAGGTTCGGCGATTTACGGAGTGATTTATAAAAATAATCTACAGATTTTCGAACTTTTGCTTCAAAAGGGTGTTTCTGTGGATGATACGTGTCAGTTTGCTCAATTTGGAACTCCCTTGCATTTTGCGATGAGCCTAAAAAGATATGAGCTTGTTGAACGTATTTTGAAGCAAAAACCGAATTTGGATGTTCTTGATCAAAATGGGAAATCCATTCGAGAACTTTTGACTTTGTATAACGACGAAAAACTGAACAACTTATTTAAATCCGATGAAAAATAAATTACAATTTCCCGCTCTCTTTCGCTCTCTCGCTCTGTTTCTCATTCTGTTCTTGCCAATCGGAGGGATCTTTGTTCAAGCACAAACGTATACCACTGGTGTAGTAAACTTGAGTTCTACAGCTGGATTAGCCATGACAGCAAAAATGGATATCGGTACGCAAGTGACCTTGACGTTGACCGGGCCTTCTGGACGTTGGTTTGCACTTGGATTCAATGCAACAGGCATGGGATCCGGCATTGATGTCGTAACGGTTAATGCAGCGGGAACGCTGAGCTCATTTGATGCAAGAATCAATGGGCAATCCGCCCCAACTTCAGATCCCCAACAAAATTGGACCATCGTTAGCGATGCAGTCGCATCAGGAGTTCGAACCGTAGTTGCAACAAGAGCTTTAAGCACAGGAGATGTTAATGATTATATTTTTACCGCCGCCACTGGCTCGCTTAGTCTGATCTGGGCTAGAGCACAGAACGCAACCTTTGCATATAGCTACCATGGAAATTCTAATCGTGGAGTTTCCACAGCGAATTTCACCTTGGTTCCACAGCCGCCTGCTGCACCATCGGGATCCGCTTCACAAACCTTGTGTGCAGGCGCTTTGCTTTCACAATTATCAGTAACGGGAACGACCATTCAATGGTATGCAAACCCAGCGGGTGGAACTCCATTAAATGGATCAACGGTATTGACAAATGGACTTACTTATTATGCTACGCAAACAGTAAGTGGGGTAGAATCCACCAATCGTTTAGCGGTAACAGTCACGTTAAATACGGCTCCATCTTCCCCATCGGGAATCTCTGGTGCAGCTCATTTTTGCTATGATGTATCAGAATCTTATTCAATTTCTCCAGTAAATGGAGCGACTTCTTACGTTTGGACAACACCAAATGGCGCAACAGGAAGCAGTACCGGAACAACACTCAATTTATTGTTTAGTCCAAGTTTCGTCAGTGGAACAATGAGCGTGGTTGCACAAAATACCTGTGGACAAAGTCCAGCGGTAGTATTGAACATCAACCAGCATTTACCCTATGCAAATACCTTGAATATTTCTTCTTGTGGCCCCTATGATTTCAATGGACAAACCTACTCCCAGTCGGAAACTATTCCATTTCAAGGGTCAACAGTTTGGGGCTGTGATTCAACCGTCGTTTTGAATTTGACCATCGTGCAAGCTTTCACCACAAATGTAAGCGAAAGTGCGTGTGGTAGTTTTAACTGGAATGGTCAATCCTATTGGCAAAGTGGTGTGTACACCGATTCCTTGCAAAGTACTTCCGGATGTGATTCCATCGTCAATCTAAACTTAACCATTAACCCAATAACAAGTACCCTCATTGACTCGACCGTGTTTGATGTCTTTACATGGAATGGTCAAGTGTACACAACTTCCGCTTTACACACGCAGTATTTCACAAGCATTTATGGATGTGATAGCACCGTAACCATTGATTTAATCATCCAAGACTCTGGATTGAACGAACTGGAAGAATCATTCATGGCTTATCCGAATCCCATAAACGGAAATCAAATCTTGTTCATCAGTGGAATATCTTCTGGAACTTTCCGTGTCTTCGATTTAAATGGATCTGAATTACGTTCAGGATCATTCACGTCTCAAATAGACCTACAAGGAATCCAGCCAGGAATGTATTATATATTGATTGGATCACAGCGAAAACGCATCACGATTGTAGGGTAATCGAGTGCTACGCTTTGATTCTCGCTCTCTGCTCTGATTCTCGCTCTCTGCTCTGTTTCTCCACTGAAAACTATGCGCTATTGCGCACTAATCATTGTCACACTAGCACATTAGCACACTAGCACATTAGCACATTGTCTAATGTCCATTCGGCTGGCAACACTTCGGCAACTTCTCCACGTCTTCTTTTGCTGCTTTCACTTCGTCAGCGTTGTAGCCAATTTTCGCAATGGTTTGCTTGATGGTAACTAGGTCAATTTTCTTCGGATCGTATTTGACAGTGACAATTTTCGTTTCGTTATTGAGTTCTGCAAACTTGATTCCTTTGGTATAATTCAATTTTCCCTCGATGCGTTCCGTGCAATCGCCACATTGTGCGTTAGTTTGAATTTGACTCGTCATCGATTTTTGTCCAAAACTTACCGTGCTCATCAGCACGAAGAATAGACTTAACATCATTGTTTTCATAGTTTATACATTTTAAATTAATGATCACTCGCTCTCCGCTCTGTTCCCCGCTATCCGTTCCGCCACGCTGGATTTGCAATCCTGCGGATGTTTCAACAATTCTCACTTCTTCGCTCTGTTCCGCGCTCTCGCTTTCTCCGCCCCTGCGGATTGTTTCACCGAAAATCGCACCCCTACATACACATTCCATCCCATAATTGGACCCCACACGCGATTGGCGTCGAAGGAAGACCCAAATGGATTCTGTGCGTCGATGATCGGATTCGCTTGTTTAAAGTTCGCCAAATTTTCGCCACCAAGGTAAAAATTCCATTTTTTGTATATGTGGGTGATCTGCGCGTTGATCATCGGATAGACTGGACTTTGTTCATCGTGCTGTTCAATCCCCGATGCTTGAAGTTCGAGTGGTAATCTTGCGGAGCCGTAAACTGTACATGTAGCATCGAATTCCCAACGTTTATTTCGACTGCGGTAGGCTAGATTCACGAATCCACGGTTTTTCGGAATCATCACTTGTTGACGCATCAATCCGTCATACATTGCTTTGACATCCAAATGTTTGTAGGCTAAGCGAAGGTCGAAGTTTTTCAATGGAGAATAGGACCATTCGACTTGGAAACTATTGGAGTAAGAGGAGTTCGCAAGGTTCTGAAAAACAATCGCATCCAAGGCGACATCCCGATCCACAATCAACTGATTTTGGAAAATTGTGCGGTAGAAGTCCATGCTGATGTTCCCATTTTTTTCAAAAATCGTAAAATCTTTCACCAAGGAAATTCCCGCGTTCAATGAGATTTCTGGTTTGATTTCCGCCGGAGCAATCCACGTTTTTGAATTCGCTAATAGAGAAATATTGTCGATCATGTAGTTCGGGACACGCCAGCCTTTTCCCGCGGTAATACGTAAGTCTGCTCGTTGAGTCAAGGCGTATTTCGCATGTATCCGCGGAGAGAATTGTCTGCCATAAGTGAGGTGTTGGTCGTAACGCGCTCCAAGGACAGCACTCAATCGTGCTCCAGTGTATGTGTATTCCGCGAAAATTCCGGGAACGATTTCTGTTCGAAGTTGCTCAAGTGTTTGCACTTTTTGCCGGATTTGTAGCCCGACGAAACTCGCACCTAATTTAATTTTATGGTCACTTGTCCCGATGATGTCATCGAATATGGCATTGACATATGCGCGTTTTTCTTCTCCCTGAAAATCACGAATACCAAAGGCTCCATTCACGTTTTGGTATTTCAAGTTGTACACTACACCAAATGAGCGAAGTGGTTTTTTTGTGAAAAATCCGGTTTTTGCGTAAACATCGGCATGACGTGCATTCATCACCACCCCGTATCCGTTTGGATTATCCCTATAAAAAGAGATTTGTCCGCCCGTTTTGCGATCTTGGTAAACATTGAATCCAAATTGTGCCTCCATTTTCTTCCCTTGAAAAGCCCAACGGTTCATCAACGCGATGTTGTCACCCATGGGAATATCCCGAAAACCATCTTTGTTGTGATCGATATTACCGAACATCGATGAAGCGTGTCCGAGAATTCCGGAACTCCATTTTTGATTGATCTTAGTTCCAGCATTGATATTCATTTCCGAACGTCCAAAGCGATTTTGATAGGCATTGAAATAGAATTTTTCCATTTCACTTGGTTTCTTTACTTCCAAATTTACGAGTCCAGCCATGGACTCATAGCCATTCACGACATTCCCAGTTCCTTTCGTAATTTGTATTGATTCAATCCAAGTTCCTGGAATGGATTGAAGTCCAAAGGAACTTTCGAGTCCACGCAGATAGGGAATATTTTCCATCTGAATTTGCGTATAGACACCATCGAGTCCCATCAGCTGAATTTTCTTTGCTCCTGAAACCGCGTCAGTAATATTCACATCTACGGAAGCATTCGTTTCAAAGGACTCAGACAAATTACAACAGGCCGCTTTGCGCAATTCACCGGATCCAATTTCCTCCACATGCAATGTTTTCATCTTAGAGATTTGGTGGGAATTTTTCCAAAGTAGATAGACAATTTCTGATTTCGTTGAAACAGGAATAAGTAAAATTGTGAATGACACGAAGCGATCATTTTTGGTCACAACAATCGAGTCGGATAGGTAGCCCATGGCACTGATGACTAGCGTATCCGGTAATTGTTTTGGCAGTACCAATTCGAAGCGTCCTTCCTTATTCGTAAACACACCTTGATTGGCATGTGTCAAACGGATTTTAGCATTTTCTAAGGGGAAATTCCTTGTCGAATCTTGGCGTAAAACAATTCCTCTTAATTGAGCTTGAACAGTGGATGCAGACAAAAGCAGGAGCATCCAAAAAAGATAAGATTTCATATAAACAGTTTATCATGTATACTGGTGAACGCACATGGTATTCCATGCACAATCTATATCAATGATGTTGTTTATATGCGAAAAACGCAGTGTTGAATCAGGATGTCTCGGCCGCTTTCCCTGATCGGCGGTGGATCTTCCCATTTTTGAATGACAGAAATATCTTTCGTTTGGGATGCGTGGAATGAAAATACAGCGGTTTGAGCCGGACAAATAAAGGTAAACGTGGGAACAGATAGCGTTTGACTTTGCACATATTTTTCGTCCAACTGCACAACTGTTTTCTCATCGTGACAGCAATTCTTCTTTTTTTCTTTTTGACAACAAGGAGGTAAGTCGGACTTTTCTTCTTGACAGTGATTTTGCTGCTTGATGAAGAACGAGGTAAAAACCCCATCTTCTTCACAAGCATGTGTAAACACGGGGATCCCAATGTTTCCTAAAAACAATAGCGCACCAAAGAAAAGAAGTATAAGTGGTTTCACGGTATAAAGGTATGGATAATTTGCTAATGTGCCAAAGTGCCAATTTGCTAATTGGTAGTAGTTTGCTCCTCGCTCCGCCGCGGCGGAGCGAGGATAGGTTTGGTAGAATTGTTTTTTTTAAAATTCAACCCCTACAGGGTTGTGGTTACTCGTGAGTGCGTTTTTTGTATGGATGTTTGACCCCCTTCAGGGTCACCGAACTGAATTTTGTTTTTATACATTCGGGTTTTCCAGGAAATTTTGTAGGCGCAGGGCATGCCCTGCGCCTACGATTGTTTCTTTTAAAAAATTCAACCCCTTCAGGGTCGGTAAAATCGTAGCGCAGGATTTGCTCTGAACGATTAACTATGCGCGATTGCGGACTAGTCATTAGCATCCCGACGAATAGTCGGGACAGGCACTAGCACATTGGCAATCTGTTGCGGCGGAAGCACATTCGTTTTAAACTAAATCAAACAAATCTTTTGTTCCTAAAATGCGGGTAACAGTAAATCCTTCGGCGTAATCAACGCCAATTGGACGTCCATACTGCATCATGCGTCCTTTGAGGAATTGGAAGAATTCTTCGCCAGAGATTGGCGTTGTTGGTTCGGTGGAATTTGGATCGAAAAACTGAGAACGATAAGCTTTGATGACTTCGATTTTTTGTTCCATGTATGGTGTTACGTCCATGACGATGTCCGGATGCGCGTAATGGTCTTGGATGTAATGCAAAACTAATCTCGGACGATGCGGCATCAAAGTAACACCGTCAACAATCGTATCGATTTTACGAAGTCCAGCTAGAAAGCAAGCATCTGAAACTAATTTACCTCCTCTTCCATGGTCCGGATGTCGGTCGCTCAAGGAATTAGCCAAAACAATTTCCGGTTGGTGAATGCGGATTTGTTCAACGATTTTGCGCTTGTTTTCTTCATTGATTTCGAAGAATCCATCGCCCATGTTCAAGTTCTTACGAACAGCCAATCCCATGAGTTTTCCAGCAGCAGCTGATTCTGTGTAACGGTCTTCAACGGATCCACGTGTCCCCAATTCACCTTCGGTTAAATCAATGATTCCGATTTTCTTGCCTTGTGCAGCATAATGCAACAAGGTACCAGAAGCGGACAATTCTACATCATCAGGATGGGCAGCAAATGCTAGGATATCTAATTTCATCTTCGTTGGAATTTACGTACGAAACTACGTTAAAAATAAAAAAGTCCCTTAGAAAAGGGACTTTTTAGTAATTTATGATTTGTAACTCTCAATACTTGGACAAGAGCAAACCAAATTTCGATCACCAAACGCATTGTCCACACGTCGAACAGGAACCCAATATTTCCACTCTTTCAAATAGGCTACTGGATAAGCAGCTTCTTGAGGTGTGTAAGGGTAATTCCATTCTTTGTTGATGATACAATCCGCTGTATGCGGTGCATTTTTTAGCAAATTATTGACTTTATCTGCTTTACCATTTTCGATTTGACGAATTTCCTCGCGGATTTTGATCATCGCGATGATAAAACGATCCAATTCTTCTTTGTCCTCTGATTCCGTTGGTTCAATCATCAAGGTTCCTGCAACAGGGAAAGATACCGTTGGCGCATGGAAGTTGAAATCAATCAATCGTTTCGCCATGTCTGCTACTTCGACTTCTGCTGTACGTTTGAAATCGCGACAGTCCAAAATCATTTCGTGAGCAACTGTTCCGTTTTTTCCTGTATATAGAATGTCGTAATGTCCTTTCAAACCTGCTGCGATGTAATTTGCATTTAAAATCGCGATTTCTGTTGATTCGCGTAATCCTTTTGCACCTAACATCTTGATGTAAGCATAAGAAATTAATAAAATCAATGAGCTTCCAAATGGTGCGCCAGAAATCGCATGAATCGCTTTTTCACCACCTGTTTTAATCATTGGATTTCCTGGTAAGAATGGCAATAAATGTGCTGCCACACCGATTGGACCCATTCCAGGACCACCACCACCATGAGGAATGGCGAATGTTTTGTGTAAGTTCAAGTGACAAACGTCTGCACCGATATTTCCTGGATTTGTTAATCCAACTTGTGCATTCATGTTCGCACCGTCCATGTATACTTGTCCACCGTTATCGTGAATAATTGAAGTGATTTCACGAATTCCTTCTTCGAACACACCATGCGTCGATGGATACGTAACCATCAGTCCACCTAATACATCCTTCAATTCAATCGCCACTTGACGTAATTCTTCGATGTCGATGTTTCCATTTTCATCACAACCTGTTACAACTACTTCAAATCCAGCCATTACCGCAGATGCAGGATTGGTTCCGTGCGCAGATGATGGAATAATCATTTTCTTACGTTGCGTATCACCATTCGATTCATGAAATGCTTTGATGACCATGAGTCCTGCGTATTCTCCTTGCGCACCAGAGTTTGGTTGTAAGGAAACGCCTGCAAATCCTGTGCTTTCAGAAAGATCTAAGGACAATTGCTCAAACATCTCGTGGTATCCTGCAGCTTGTTCAATTGGAGCAAAGGGGTGTAAATTCGCGAATTGCGGATTGGTAATCGGCATTAATTCAGTCGCTGCATTCAACTTCATCGTACAAGAACCAAGTGGAATCATGCTGTGAACCAAAGAAAGGTCTTTGTTTTCTAATCGCTTTATGTAACGCATCATTTTTGATTCCGAATGATGGCTATTAAATACTGGATGACTTAGTACAGTATCGGTTCTCTTTAAATCGGAAGAAAGTTTCGATGTCCCTTCCGCTACTTGAGCATCGAAGCATGCTAAAATAGTATGAACATCTTCCATCGTGTGTGGCTCGCCAAAACTGATGCTCAATTCTGAATCAGAGATGTAACGGAAATTTAATTTATGTGCCTCAGCTTTTGCACGGATACTTGTACAATCAACACCTTTAATCCAAAGTGTGTCGAAGTAAGAATCCGACCCTAAGTTGATTCCTTTTGCTGCTAATCCTGCTGCTGTTTTCGTCGCTAAGTCATGAACATGAGAAGCAATGGCACGAATTCCGTCTGGACCGTGGTAAACAACATACATGCTTGCCATCACAGACAATAGTGCTTGAGCCGTACAAATATTAGATGTCGCTTTATCGCGTTTGATGTGTTGCTCTCTCGTCTGAAGTGCCATACGTAAAGCGAAATTATCATCTACATCTTTTGACACACCGATAATTCTTCCTGGAATATTTCGTTTGTACTCTTCTTTCGCTGCAAAGAATGCCGCGTGAGGTCCTCCGTATCCCATTGGGACACCAAAACGTTGGGAAGATCCCAAAACAACATCAGCGCCTATACTTCCTGGTGATTTCAGTATGACTAATGAAAGAATATCTGCTGCTACAGCCACTTGAATTCCGTGTCCTTTCAATTGTGCGATTTTCGCGGTCAAGTCACGAACGTGTCCGTGTGCACTTGGATTTTGGATAAACGCTCCAAAATATTCGGCAGATCCTTCAAACGCATCGATATTTCCAGTCACTAATTCGATGCCTAGATTAATAGCACGTCCTAGCATGACATCAATGCTTTGCGGCATGGCATCTTCTGCGACGAAAAATTTATTTTTTCCAGCTTGGATCTCTGCTCTTGAACGCGAGTTGTAGAACATAATCATGGCCTCAGCTGCAGCAGTCGATTCATCCAACAACGACGCATTGGCAATCTCCATTCCCGTTAAATCCAACACCATAGTTTGGAAATTCAATAACGCTTCAAGACGTCCTTGCGAAATCTCTGCTTGGTAGGGTGTATACGCCGTATACCATCCTGGATTTTCTAATACGTTTCTTAGAATGACACTAGGAACAATCGTTTCATGATACCCAAGTCCAATAAAGGACTTAAAAACTTGGTTTTTAGCAGCCAATTCTGAAATATGCTCTAAATATTCTTGTTCCGTCATCGCATCTGCGATGTTCAATTCACCATCCAAACGAATTTGAGCAGGAATAGTACGGTCAATCAAGGTGGAAATCGAGTCTATGCCGATAGTAGCCAACATGGCTTTTTTCTCTGCTTCACTCGGTCCGATGTGTCTTCTAGAAAATGGTGTCATGAATGTTCTTTTTTGAGTGCACAAATATACAAAGCAAAAAAAGAATCATCAATGAAATAGGTTGGAAGTTTTGAACCGAAATATGGATTTATGAACCTTTTTCGAGCAAATAAGTTCGGGCCCTTAATTTGGCATTTTCTTGGATGTCTTTCCAAAATAAATTCACATCTCCGACATGAAGGTTTTTCATGGTCCACGACACTAATCCAAGGTAGCTACACGGACGAGAAATCCATACTGCACCATCGATCACCGTTGTTTCAAAACAGTGGCAAAACAAATCGTCATTAGAATACAAAAATCCAAGATGTTGGTCCTTTGTCGCTGTTCCAGATATCTGCCACGTTACAGGATTGACCACTGCTTTTCCTTTGTACCAGCGACGGTATGGACCTTGATCGATGTTTTTCTTGAAAGTATTCCATGTAACAAATCCACCCGTTTGACTTGCTGAACTCATCAATGGGATGCTATTAAAGTCGTTTCGGTAAATGCCAATACCAGGAATGTACGCGGCAACTAATTGTCCTCGCAGTTCTTTGTTGTCGAAAAAATCACGTAGGATCATTCTCAAATGCGTACTTCCTTGGCTGTGTCCAGCAAGAATGATTGGACGACCATGATTGTAATGATCCAAATAATATTGAAACGCGTTTTTAACATCTTCATACGCAAAAAGCAATGCCTCGCGTCCACCTTCTTCGAGCAGTTCATAAGAGCGAATGTGCGCTTGACGGTAAAATGGAACATACATTCTTCCAGCTTCCGCCCATGCGCTTGCTTGGTAATTCACGGCGGTGCCCAAAACTTTTTGTTGCTGATCCTTGTCGCTTAGTTCAACATTCCATCGCGCATCCTTTTTATCCAGCATTAAAGTTGGATAAACATAAAACACATCAACATCTTTCCATAAACTGGAGTCTTTCACATTAGCCATCAAACCACTTGGATAGGCTCCAGGTAAAACTGCCCAATTTTCTTGCGCTGAATAGTCGATTTGCTGCGAAAAACATTGGCCTGTTGAAATGTTCCATAACAATAGGAGCAATAACGTGTATTTGTCCATTAATTTTGTGCTTGATTAGACAATGCGACCCAAAAATACATACATTCTTGCTGTGTTTCTGTTTTCATGGACGATGAATTTCGCTCAAGTCAAAGCAGATTCCATCAAATCGTGGAAATTGAAATCTCTCTACTCCTTGAGTGGAACGCAGTCCTCGTTCGTGAATTGGAATGCGGGTGGACGCAATAAC
Source organism: Crocinitomicaceae bacterium (assembly GCA_044372485.1). Taxonomy (GTDB): domain Bacteria; phylum Bacteroidota; class Bacteroidia; order Flavobacteriales_D; family Crocinitomicaceae; genus UBA952. Next base: position 9,551 of record JBILRU010000020.1, on the reverse strand, counting down.
ATTTCGATGATTGGTTCGGTTGGTGCGAGTGCTTACTACACCCGCAACAATGTTAAATGGACCAACGATGCTAGTTTGGCCCTCGGTGGAATTAAGTATTTGGACAAATTAAACGGTGTGGGCTTACAGAAAACAGATGACCGAATGGACATAGCAAGTACCTTTGGAATGAAGTTGTCTCAGGATTTCTTTTTGACAGTTGCAGCTGGATTCAAAACACAAATGGTGAATGGATTTACGTATCCAAACGACTCAGTGGTGGTTTCTACCTTTATGGCTCCGGGATATTTAAACTTAGCTCTTGGAACAGATTTGCGCAAAGGGGATCAATTCTCTATCTTCTTTTCGTCTATCGCCTTCAAATCAACCTTTGTCTTAGACGACTCTCTTTCTGCAGCGGGTGCCTTTGGGGTGGAGAAAGGACAAAAATACCGTCAGGAATACGGTGCCTTCGTGAAAATGAAGTTCAATAAAAACTTGGCTAAAAACATCGAAATGAAGTCCAAACTAGAGCTTTTTAGTAACTACTTAAACAATCCACAAAACATTGATGTCAACGCAGAATTACTCTTTGTATTTCGCGTAAATTCCTTATTCTCTGCTACCGCACAATGGAATTTAGTGTACGACGACGACATCAAAATCCGCGATATCTACGGAAATGTGGGTCCGCGCACTCAGTTTAAATCCGTTTTGGGAATTGGTATTTCGTATAAATTGGAAAACAATTAAGCTTTTCATGGTTCTTTACCGCTTCAGTTAATTGTGCATAACTACCGATTCAACTGTTCACAAATCAACTTGTTAGCTCCTTCAAAGAGCCCTAACTTTGCGTTATGCGCATTGGAATGCTCCTTTTTACTCTTTTTTTGTCTTTGTCCAGTTTTGGTCAACTTAAAGCCATTCACAATCAGGCGGACTATCCATTTTTATTGCACTTACCTGCTGATAGCATCCTTAAAAACAATCCACCAGTACTGATTTTCTTACATGGAAGAAGTCTTTCTGGAAATAATCTGGAGTTAGTAAAGAAGTACGGCATCATCCATGAAATCGAAAAGGGAAGAGAAATTCCAGCGATTGTGATTGCTCCGCAAGTTCCGGCTGGGAAATCTTGGGAACCAGAAAAAGTACTTTCTGTTCTTCGATTTGCTCAAGAACATTTTCAAACCGATACCAATCGCGTGTACGTTACCGGAATGAGTCTTGGCGGATATGGAACATTAGATTTCGCCGGTGAATATCCGGAAATCGTTACAGCTGCAGTCGCGCTTTGCGGTGGCGGAAATCCCAGAAATGGCTGTAATCTTTCGACGATTCCTGTGTGGATTCAACATGGAAATCGCGATAGCGCAGTTCCAATCAGTGAATCTGAAAAAATGGTACGTTCAATTCGCGCTTGCAACGGTGGAGAAAATTTGAAGTATACTGTTGTTCCCGGTGCCAATCATGGAGATTTAGAACGTGTTTTCCGTACCGACGAATTGTACAATTGGCTCTTTCAATTCAGCAAGGATCCTCTGAAGTAATTAAGAAAACCAAATGTCGTTGATGAGCTGACATTTTGCTTCCTTGTTCACGCGTTCAATAATGATCTGTTTTCCATTCAACAATTCTTCTCGCATTACCGATGAATCGATTTTCAAATACAAGGTTTGATGTTTGATGTGAATTTCCTTCGTGCGATGTGCTACCGCAGGACCCATTAATTCTGGCCAAGCAGCAATAATGTCGTATTCCTTCATTTTGCCTTCTAGGGAATAGGCTTTTAAGAATTTATCGATGAGGTCCTTTAGTGGTTCCTCGTCCGAACTTCGTCTATTGTCTTCGCGCATGGAATAAAGTTAGGATAAAATCAAGGAAAGTTGTTGCTCATTCACTTGAAAAAGTCTCTTTTCGGTGTGAATAGAATCAAATAGCTGCTTCATGCGCTCAGGATCTGAATCTGTGACAATCACTTGTCCGAAATAATCGGCAGTGACCAAATCAATTAATCGTTGCACGCGCTCATTGTCCAACTTGTCGAAAATATCATCGAGCAATAAAACCGGTTTCAGTCCCTTGTGCTGCTTCATCCAATCATACTGTGCCAAGCGAAGTGCAATCACAAAGGACTTCTGTTGTCCTTGCGAGCCGAATTTTTTTACCGGATGTTTTTTGATGCTAAAAATCAAATCATCCTTATGAATACCAGCATTCGAATACTGTGTAGCCGCATCCTTTTTAGCAAAGTCTTTTAACAATTCACCAAACGATTTTTCATTGAGCTGGGATCGGTACTCAAGCTCCACATCTTCCGAATCTAAACCGATTTCTGTGTAAAAACGTTTGAAAACAGGAATGAATTCCGTTAAAAATGCCTGACGTTTTTCATGAATATAATTTCCACATGGAACCAATTGTTCGTTCCATACTTCAATCGAATCGACGTCAAATAATCGGTGTTCAAACATATTCTTCAACAACGCATTTCGTTGCTCTAAGATTTTATTGTACCGTTGTATTTCTTCCAAATAGACTTTGTCCAATTGAGATAAAATTCCATCCATCCACTTGCGTCGCATTTCGGATCCGTCAGCGATTAAGTCACCATCGTATGGCGAAATGAATACAACTGGAAATTTCCCGATGTGATCAGCTAGTTTTTCGTATTCCTTTTTATTGAGTTTCACTGTTTTTTTGCCGCCATTCTTTAGCGCGCAGTGAACATTTTGTTCTTGATTTCCCAAACTCCATTTTCCTTGAATGGAGAAAAAAGCTTGATCGAAGCGAATGTTCTGACGGTCGATTGCATTCAAATAGGACTTGCACATGCTGAGGTAATAAACCGCATCGAGAATATTCGTTTTCCCGCTTCCGTTTTGTCCAACCAAGCCATTAATTCCTGGACAAAGATCGACTTCGACGTCTTCGTAATTTTTAAAATTAATGAGGTGTAATTGTGCTAAAAACATGTATGTCAAAGGTAGTATTTATTTCGCGAATTGAACGGAAATCCTTCCTTGCGTGACAAGAGTTACCTTCTCGAATAACTATTCTATTATCTTTGTTGTAAATTCAATATTTATGTCAAACGCTTTTTTTAAAACCCCAATTGCCATCAACGAACCAGTGAAAGCTTATGCACCTGGAACGGCAGAAACGAATTCGTTAATTCAAACATACAAAGACATGTGGAGTCAAGCTCCAATTGATGTTCCGATGTATATTGGAGGAAAAGAAGTTCGTACGAGTAAGAAAAAAGTGATGACCGCTCCGCATGATCACGCACACGTGCTTGGACATTTCAATGCAGGCGATGCAAGTCATGTAACCGATGCGATTGAATCTGCTTTAAAAGCAAAGAAAGCATGGGCTGAACTTCCTTGGGAAGAACGCGCAGCAATTTTCTTGAAAGCAGCTGATTTATTGGCAGGACCTTTCCGCAACCGCATGAACGCGGCAACGATGTTGGCTCAGTCGAAAAATGTGATGCAAGCAGAAATTGATGCGGCGTGTGAGTTAATCGACTTTTTCCGCTTCAATGTGCAATATATGACGCAGATATATAAAGAACAACCAGAATCGTTGCCAGGGATGTGGAATCGCTTGGAATACCGTCCATTGGAAGGATTCGTTTTCGCAATCACTCCCTTTAACTTTACATCAATCGCAGCGAATTTGTGTGCTGCTCCAGCTATGATGGGAAATGTGGTGGTTTGGAAACCGGCTGATTCTCAAGTATATTCTGCACAAGTAATCATGGATTTATTCAAAGCTGCTGGAGTTCCAGACGGTGTCATTAACATGATTACAGTAGACGGTCCAGTTGCTGGAGACATCGTTTTCAAACACAGAGATTTCGCAGGATTACATTTCACAGGTTCAACAGGCGTTTTCCGTCACTTGTGGAAAGAAATCGGAACAAACTTAGATCATTACCGCACTTATCCGCGCATCGTGGGTGAAACAGGTGGAAAGGATTTCATCATGGTGCACAAATCAGCAAATGCTGCAGAAGTTGCAACGGCAATGTCTAGAGGAGCATTTGAATTCCAAGGACAAAAATGTTCTGCAGCTTCACGTGCGTATGTGCCTTCAAACATTTGGCCGGAAGTGAAGCGCATCTTTACGGAACAAGTGAACTCCTTTAACATGGGAACACCCGAAGACACAAGTAACTTTGTGAATGCGGTGATTGATGAAAGAGCTTTCGATAAAATCGCAGGATTCATCGATTATTGTAAAGCACAAAGTGATGCAGAAATCATTACCGGTGGATTTTACGATAAATCAAAAGGATATTTCATTGAACCAACGACTGTAGTGACATCAAATCCAAAATTCCGCACGATGTGTGAAGAAATCTTTGGTCCAGTTTTGACGGTATATGTTTACGATGAAAATCAATTTGAAGAAACGTTGGAGATGTTAGATTCCACTTCGGAATATGCCTTGACCGGATCGATTATTTCGAACGATCGATATGCGATTCAATTAGCAACCAAAAAATTGGTGAACGCCGCCGGGAATTTTTACATCAACGATAAACCAACAGGAGCAGTTGTAGGACAGCAGCCATTTGGTGGTGCAAGAGGATCTGGAACAAACGATAAAGCAGGCGCAGCAATGAACCTTCTGCGTTGGACTTCTGCGAGAACCATCAAAGAAACATTTGTTCCGCCAACAGATTATAAATACCCGTTTTTAGGATAAAATGCATCGACTTTCTCTGCTTTTTGGAATCTTTTTTCTTGTCTTTCAGTCGAAGGCACAATGGAAATGGACACTTCACGCAGAAACTGGATTGAATAGACAAGATGTTTCCGCTGTGTCAAATTTAGTTCAGCAAAATGAACTCGATCCAAAAGTATATTGGAAGTTCGCGGCGAGTGGCGGGTTAGAATTGAGCTACACCGTATTAAAATTCGCGACAGTGTTCTCCGGATTAGGTTACGTGAAGACAAATGGACGTTACGTTACTTCGCAAAATGGATACAATCCAGATGGAAGTTTACAAGCAACGTACACCAGTGATAAACTGACGACTGCTGACATGATTTCATTGCCACTTGGACTCCAATTGAATGCATGGAAATTGCATGTTGGAGCAGGGATTGAATGCAGATACAGAGTCGCGGGAAGCATGACCACCGATTATTCATCCGTTGCAGCATTTGCTTCAAATAGTACAAATTTAGGATCTGTGGTTAGCGTGAATACGAATGCAAAACTCGATTACGGTTATTTTGCTTACGCATCCTTTAATTTCACCAAGCGCTTTGGATGTAAGATTTCCTATTACGAAGGACAACGAGACCTGAGTAATGGAAATGAATTTGGTGCGTGGAAAGAATGGGTACAAACAGTCGGTAATTCTATCTTCTCCCTGAATAACAAGCAGATGACTCTTGGTGTTTACTTGAAAATCAATTAATTATTTACATGATTAAGTTGTTTGCCGTTATCTTCGCTTTAAGTTATGCCTTCTTTCCGTTTACAAACAAAACGACAAAGGACACGTTTGATTTAACCGTTAAAGTTCTTTGCATTCAAAATAGTAAAGGATTAATCGAATTTGCTTTGTATAAAAATCCTGCCGTTTTTACGCAGTCGGGAAAAACCCATAGGTTGGCTCGTTTGGACGCAAAGACTCCAGAGGTGAAATTTCAATTTACAGATTTAGAAGTAGCGAACTATGCCATAGTTGTTTACCATGATGCTAACAGCAATAAAATATGCGATAAAAATTTCTTTGGAATTCCCACCGAAGCGTATGCTTTTTCGAATAATATGCGTCCAAAATTATCAGCTCCAAGTTTTGAAGAGTGTTCGGTGAAATTGGACAAAGACAAAGTGATCACCATTAAAATGGTCTACTAAGAAAGAAGCTTCTGTAGAATTTCTTCTACTTGAATGAGTAATGGTTGACTACCATCGTTTTCGATGCAAAAATTCGCCAATGCCCGTTTTTGCTCATCTGTCCATTGACTTTGGATGCGCTGTTCGACACTTGACTTCGTGCATAAATCCCTGAGCATGACACGCTCAATCCGTTGAGAAATTGGCGCGCAAACCAATATTACTGCATCAAACTGTTGGTAAGCGCCCGTTTCAAAAAGGATGGCTGCTTCGTTAAAAATCAAGGCGCTCGTTAGTTTGGATATCCAATCTTCAAAGTCCTTTCTCACGATTGGATGAATGATTTCATTGACTTTTAGCCTCAAATCAGGATTCGAGAATATGCAATCACTGAGATACGGACGATTGAGATGTCCATCCTCATATGCTTTATCCCCACATAACAAGATAAGCTGAGAGCGAATACCTTCGTCGCTGTCACATAATTCCTTGGATCGAAGATCAGAATAATAGACAGGGTAAGACATCGCCTCGAGCATACGAGCGATGGTCGTTTTGCCAGATCCAATTCCTCCTGTTAATCCAATGCGTTTTATCATGCTTCGAATTTAAACAAAAATTAATTGTCGTACTTTTGTTAAATGTCAAAAAAGGATTGGTTTGTAGATTGGTTTGATACGAGTTATTATCATTTACTCTATCAAAACCGCGATGAACAAGAAGCAGAACGTTTTATTCAAAACCTCGTTAACTTCCTGAACCTTCCTGCGAATTCCAAGTTATTAGACCTAGCTTGCGGTAAGGGACGCCATGCTAAATTCCTTAGTGAATTCGGTCACCATGTTATGGGTGTAGATCTTTCCCCGAATAGCATTGAACGTGCGAGCGAATTTGCGCACGAAAAATTGCGTTTTCAGACGCATGACATGCGTGAGGTAATTGAAACCGAAAAATTCGATGTTATTTTCAACCTATTTACAAGCTTCGGTTATTTCGATGATGATACGGAGAACAAGCGCATGTGTGATTCTATTTCAAAGATGCTGGTGCCTGGCGGACAACTACTCATCGATTTTATGAATGCAACAAAAGTCATTCAAAATTTAGTTCCTGCTGAAACAAAAATAATGAATGGGATAACCTTTGACATTACACGCACCTATGATGGGCAACACATATACAAGCACATAGATGTGACAGAAGGCGAACATGTCAGTCACTTTATGGAACGTGTTCAAGCACTAAAACTCTCAGATTTCCGTTCTTTATTAGAAACACATTTTGAAATAATACATACTTTTGGATCCTATGATTTGACTCCTTTTGAGGAAGAAAATTCAGATCGATTAATCCTATTAGCACACATAAAATAATGAATATTTCTCTAGTTTTTGTTGGACTTATTGCTTCCGTGATTTTGGGAGGATTGGTTGTAACTTATTTAAAAGCCACCAACAAAAGCCAATTTATTAAATTGGCCCTTGCATTTAGCGGTGGATTCTTATTAGCGATTATCTTTCAACACCTCATTCCGGATATTTATGCTGATGGACAAGCGAAAATGGGGGTTTTTATTCTCATTGGGTTTTTAGTCCAGTTGATACTAGAGTATTTCTCTGGTGGAATTGAGCATGGTCACGTTCACGTGCACAAAGGACAACCATTGCCATGGGTATTGTTTATTTCCTTATCCATACATTCCATCATCGAAGGAATTCCATTAGGAAATGAATACATGGGAATTGTGAATACGCATGAGCATGCACATGGATCACTTTTCTGGGGAATTATTTTTCACCAAGTTCCAGTGGCGATCGCACTTATGACTTTATTGATTAATACGAAGTTGAGTCAACTGCACTCTTGGCTGGTCCTTCTTTTATTTGCGGTAATGACTCCTTTGGGTGTGCTTCTTGGTTTTAATGTTTCACCAGCGGAATTAGGACTTGACGTTCATGTGATTTTGGCTGTAGTTGTCGGAATGTTTTTACATATTTCTACTACAATTATTTTCGAAACAACGGAAAACCACAAGTTTAATCTGATGAAATTGATGAGTATTGTTGTTGGTTGTGGCTTAGCAATGCTCATGTATTAACGCAGGTTCGAAAGACACTAATAAAAAAAGCCCTGACGAGTGATACCGTCAGGGCTTTTTTATGTGCTCTTGTTACTTAGAAAGGTAAGTCGTCATCATCTTCAGCTGCCGTGATTGGACTGCTTGGTGTAGATGCAGGTGCGTTGCCTAAAGACATTGCTGATGGTCCGCCGGCTGGCATTCCAGTTCCTTGTCCTGGACGCTCAATTCTCCATGCTTCAATTGTATTGAAGTATTTGATTTCTCCTTGTGGACTTGTCCACTCACGTCCGCGTAGGTTGAAAGAAACTTCTACTTGTTCGTTCACATTGTAGCCATCTAACATGCTACATTTGTCCTGCGTTGCTTGAAACATAATGTCTTGTGGATACATAGATGTTGTATCAGTCACAACAAATTCTCTTTTAGCGAATTTCTCTGTGACTTGTTGCGTTGGTTGGATAACCTTAATGGTTCCTGTGAATTTAAACATTGAATTATAATTTAATTGTTAAATGCTAATAAAGTGAGCCAAGCTTCCTCTAATTTATTTTCGATTAAAAGTGCTTTTGCTTTGCGATGAAGTTGTGCTTCGAGTTCAATCGCGTCGTTTTCTAAAGATACAAATAATTCGCTTAATTCTATAAGCTTATATTCATTTACATCGGTTTCATTTGGCAACTCTTCTATTCCTGCTAATTGTCCAAGGTCATTTCCGCTAAGAATGCGACTATTTCTGATATCGATTGGAAGGACATCGAAGCCAATCCCACACGTTGTAACTGGTTTTTTAATTTCGAACATTGACTTTTCGTCCGCTCGAACATACCAATCACCACCCATACGCGAAACTAAATCGATTTTATGTTGATCAATAAGCCCTTTTTCATCGATGAGGTCTTCACGCACATGCATACGCAAGACTTCGCAAATGATTAAATTTCCCGCTCCTCCTTCATGTCCGAGTTCCTTTACTTCGTTCACACGACATTCGAATTGTACAGGCGCCTCCGCTACTCGAAAGGGTTTAATGGTTTCCGATGGAATAGGCGTTAATCCTGATTTTTCAAATTCACTTATTCCGTGAGAATAAGGCGAACTTGCCAAACTCATTTGATGCACGATATCGAAATTCACCACATTAATTACCACCTCTGCAAGTTCCTTCACATTTTTGTAGGTATCCTTCGTTTCATTTGTTCTCCCTGAACGCGCAGGCGAAAAAATTAATATCGGTGGATTCGCACTGAAAACATTGAAAAAACTAAACGGTGCTAAATTTGCCTGTCCAGCAGCATTCATCGTTGATGCAAATGCAATTGGTCTTGGGCCAATAGATCCAAGAAGCAATTGATGAAGTCGCTGTACCGAAATTTCTTGTGGATTGAATGTAATCATATCTGAGTCAAAATTACTTTTTTCTTCCCTTTCTTTATCGCTATTTTTTCAGTAGTTATTCACAGATTTTAGCCTGCTTTTCATACTTTTACGTAAGAATTCAACTATGCTTAAATCACTAATCCTATTCTGTTTCATTTTATCTGTTTCCTTCGTTCAAGCGCAGAACAAAAAAGATGTGCACGGAAAACGAACCGGTAAATGGGTTTATACGGGGGCAGATAAACCACAGTCC
>JBILRU010000143.1:0-4318 GCA_044372485.1 Crocinitomicaceae bacterium | reverse complement strand
CCAACCGATATTGATTAAAGCCATTGATTGACGGTTCCCAAAAAAACCATCAATTCCAACAGAATATTGATTAGCATCCGAAAAGGAATGTTGTGGCATGTGACAAGAGGCACAGTTCATGGAATTGTCTCCACTCAGCTGCTTTTCATAAAATAAAAAGCGTCCAAGTTCTACTCCTTCCACCGTCATGGGATTGTTCGCTGGGATAATCATATCTGGAAAATGAGAAGGAATTTTTAATTGATAAGGTGTAGGGGTATAATCCGCTTTATCTTTTCGACAAGCAACGAATAAAAAAAGAATTAAAAATACACCTAGTATTTTCATTAGTTGACGGTTAACGCGTTTTTAAAGTTTTGTATCACCTTCTGTGTAAGTGTTTCTTGTCCCGCAGCCGTATGGGTTAAGTACTCGTCTTTCAAATTAATGGAACTCATTGGATTGGATAAGAAATAAGCTAAATCCAATTTCAACGGCAGCTCCCAAACTTTATTTCCTTTGTCTTGCCATTGTACATTATCGAAGTTGAACGCTTGTAAATAAGAATCCGTTCCTACATGAAAGCTGAAACTTAAGTTTAAGTTATTTGTGGCATCAATAATTGTATCCACTTTCCCTTCGATGTTCATGAAGATGTAACCTGGATTCCATCCCCAGTGCATGGGGCCAGCATTACTAATATTTAACGGACTATCATTCGGAAAGGCTGAAGGATCTAGGTGATTTAAACTGGAGTCAACACCGATTTTACCCGAAATATTTGAGTAATTTAAATGATTGCCAGCACCAGAAGTCAACAAAGAACCAGTTTCTCGGAAATTGAATAAGGCTGCCTCGATTAATTGATTCGTTCCATTTTTTAACAGGGTGAAATAACACGTTAATTCTGTAAATTTCACCTTGTATCCCTCCGCTGTTGTATACACGGAATCCATGTAAAACGCTTGAGTTCCGTAAGTTGGATTAATGGTAACCTTCAACGTTTCCGATACGGGATCAACTGGTTTAGGTTCATCCGGATCACAGCTCCAAAGAATGGGCGCAAGAACAGCTATTAAAAGGAATTTCTTCATGTAACAAATTTAACCCAAAACAATCAAATTTTGTTCTTAATTTTAAAAATTCCTTAGAACATTCCATTTTTAAATAAACCATCTGATAATACATGCAGAAAATTGATCGAAATACCCATCCCCTCAGTGTTTTAAGTGCCTCGGCTGGGTCAGGGAAAACGCATCAATTGGTTCTAGAATACCTGAGTATTTTACTGAAGGACCCCCAGTTTAAAAGGAAGTACAAGAGTCTTGTCGCAATGACCTTTACGAACAAGGCCGCAAGTGAAATGAAGGAACGGATTTTATCCACGCTTTTTGGACTTGCCTACGAAGATCCCTCGAATACCAAAGTGGCGAACATGCGAAAAGATTTAGTGGAGCAAACGGAACTTTCATCCATTGAATTAGCCCGTCGCAGTAAACTTGCTTTGGAGGGAATTTTACATGCCTATGAGGATTTTCACGTTTCAACAATTGATAAATTCAACTTGAGACTGATCCGTTCTTTTTCGAGAGATTTGGATTTACCTGCTGATTTTGAGGTGATTTTAAATGAAAAACAAATCACAGAAGATGTGGTCGATATCCTCATGAATCAACTTGGTGCTCCGGGAGCAGAAGATATATCTGAATGGATGTATACCTATGCAAAAGCAAATTTAGCAGAGGGAAATAGTTGGAATTTCAGAAAGCAATTGATCGATTTTTCTACCATACTCAGCCAAGAAAAAAATACGGAAAAAATCCAACAATTATTGCAACTGGAACTTACGAATGGAAATTACACACGCTTATTTGAGGATCGAACTAAAATTGTAACGGAGTTTCTTGTCGATGCGAAACGAGTTCATGATGAATTTTTCGGATTGGATTTAAATCATGCAACAATTGCAGGGAAAGGAAATACGGTAAGGAGTTTCGCAAAATTAAACGTTGAAAATGCATTACCGAAAGGTGCGTCAAATGATGATGGATTATTTTCGGAATCGTTTCTAAAACTCATGGAGGATGGTTCAAAATTGAACATACCATCTTCCCTTAAACAGGATGTTATTCAATTGAACGACCGATACATGAGGGACTTAGCATCCTATAACTTGATTGAACTTTACCGCAAAAACTTTTTTAATATGGCGCTTTTGCAACATGTTGGAAAACAACTGCAATTGATGATGAATGAAGAACAACTCATTCGGATTTCAGAGTTTAACAAGTTAATCAGTAAACTCGTTCGGGACGAGGAAGCACCTTATATTTACGAACGATTGGGTGTCCGTTTTGAGCATTTTCTTTTGGATGAATTTCAAGATACCTCGCGCTTACAATGGTTGAATTTAATCCCACTCATTTTGGAATCTTTGGGACACAACAGGAGGAATCTGATCGTTGGAGATGCAAAACAATCCATCTATCGATTCAATAATGGCTTAGCGGAACAATTTGTGAGTTTACCTGCCATTTATAATCCGGAAAATGACCCAAAGATTGCCTACAAAAGCACGATGTTAGCGAGCAGAGGATTGAAACGCGTTTTGGATTCCAATTACCGTTCAGCTAAAGAAATTGTTGAATTCAACAATCAACTTTTTCAAGGTCTTGCCCAAAACTTGCCAGCTTCCATGGCGCATTTCTATCAGGATCTGGAACAAAAAGCACAGCGTACTAAAAACGGGTACATCCATATTGAATCCATCAAGCAGAAATTGTCCTTCGAGGAACGATTGGAAAAAGTCGTTGGATTTGTTGAGGAAAGTCTAAATGCAGGTTTTGAACCAGGTGACATTTGTATTCTGACAGAGACAAATAAAATGGGGAATGAACTAGCCATTGGACTAACCGATCGGAAATACCAAGTGGTCTCACAAGATTCTCTTTTAGTATCTAAAGATGCACAAGTTCAACTGATTCTTTCCTATTTGCGTAGACGTGCATCCCCAAGGAAAACGACGGAGACTAAACGTTTTGCGGAATTGTATTTTAGAATGAAAGAATCCTTATCCACTGCGGACTATCTTTCTTATTTCGAGGTGATTCAAAAGGATGGAAAGTCTATTCGTGTTTTCAACGATACACGGTTTTTAACAGAACATTTCGGCGGTACATCATCTTTCTTTACTACGTATGAAAGCGTTTATGACTTGGTTCAGAAATTCATGCTTCTCATGAACTGGCAAGAAACAAATGAGCCGTATTTGCATCATTTCATGGATGTGATTTACGGTTTTCAACTCGCTCGTCAAACGGATATTCATCATTTTCTGGAGTTCTTTGAAGCACAGAAAGATAAGATTGCCTTACAAATGCCTGACACACAATCGGCGTTAAAAATAATGACCATTCATAAATCGAAAGGCTTAGAATTTCCGGTAGTCATTATCCCAAACATGGATTTTACGATTACCATGAACACGAAAGGAAGGTATTTGATGGAGGTTCGTGATAAAATTCTCTATGCCTTCCCAGCAAAAAAACAACAAATACCTGAATTAGATGCCTTTGCAAAATCCGAAAACAACCTGATACTTTTGGATAAGATGAACCTGTTCTATGTCGGCATGACGCGTCCAGAATTACGTTTATATGCCATCAATGATTTTGAAAAAGATAATTTTGGGGCAATGATTCACAAACAATTAGAAGGAATGAATCTTGGCATGAATGATGATGGATTGTTGCAAATCGGACAGTCTGAAGTAATCCTTAAAAAGGAAGATTACGCCACAAACTTATATGCTCCAAGTGATTTTAGCGAGCGTTTATGGTACCCTGATATTGTCTTAAGGAAAGTCTTTCAGGAAGAATCAGAAGTGCAATTGGAAGAACAACGATTTGGAAATGACTTTCACTTATTGATGTCCCTTTGCGAGTCCAAATTAGACACGGATCTTGTACTGTCAAACTTACTCCGAGAAGGACAAGTTGAGCAAAAAAATGAGGTTAAATTGTGCGAATCCGCCTTGGCTTTTTGGCAAAAAATGGAAGAAGGGAATTACCTAATGAATGTCGAAAAATCGTTCAATGAACAGGTATTATTAGCGGGCGAAAATGATGTAAAGAAGCCAGATAAAGTTTTGGTGAAACCCAACGAGGTTCTTGTGATTGATTTTAAAACAGGGAAAATCAACCAAAAACATATGGAGCAAATTGTTGCTTATGGCAAACTTCTAGAGCTTATATTTGAAAAACCTGTACGCTGTTTATTGTATTATTCTTCACTAAACCAATTGACTGAACTTTGAGTTCGAAAGCTCTCTTGCCATTTT
>JBILRU010000110.1:0-6842 GCA_044372485.1 Crocinitomicaceae bacterium | reverse complement strand
TTCCCTGCACCCATCATCCCTACTAAAAAAACCATACCCTTCGAAATCTTATTTTTAGTTGAAAATCAACCCCTTGGTTTTTTTTCACCATTTAAAATCAAAATTACTGTAATAATGTTGTGATAACAAAAGAATAATCATATCTTTGCACCCAAATTAATTGATTCCGTAGCTCAGCTGGTAGAGCAATACACTTTTAATGTATGGGCCCTGGGTTCGAATCCCAGCGGGATCACAAACAAAAGTCCACTTCGCAAGAAGTGGGCTTTTTTTGTTTAAACGGCGTTTGAAATTTATTTCAAAAAGCCGGAAAAACAAAAAAAGCCCAAACTTTGCGTAGCAAAGTGGACTTTTGTTTGGTATGAGCCCCAAAACAGAAAACGAGCTTGCTCGTAATCCCAGGAATTCAAGTATAGGTTGTTTGCTTCGGCAGGATTGCAAATACTGCAGCACGTGATTGTAAGTCCTCAGACGCGTTATTGCCAATCCTACCATGCAAATCAGCGAAGCAGATTTATCATTTGAGTATAGCTTATCCCCGGAAGCGAAAATAGGAGAACAGTTAATAGAATTAAGGTCAGTCTTTTTTTCATATCAGGTCATTTACAAGTGAAGATTTTTTCAACTTGCAAAGCTGATTTTATTTAGCGGCCTTTATGTTGCGTTATCCTAATGGAAACTTGTATAATTGACGGGAGAACTGAATAATTCTTTCCGTTTTTCAACTAATCATCATGCCGCTTAGCGGTTTGACTAACATTTAGTTACTTCAACTTCCAAACTGTAACTCAGTAAACATTTCATTGAAGCAAGTTTACGACCTTGACTTTGTGACCTTTTCCTACCCCTTCGGTTTCTCTACTCTCCCATCTGCATGCTTCGCAAAGCGACCTTCTGAAACATCGTGCACTTGATCGTAGCGAGACCATGGCCATCCGCCGAATTGTGTTTTCTGGTAGTCTTCGAAGGCTTGGTAGATTTCTTCTTTGGTGTTCATCACGAATGGACCGTTTTGAACGACTGGCTCGCCAATTGGACGTCCTTGTAATACCAAAACTTTGGATGTTTCTGTGTTGTTTTTTAAGGTCAGCGCCATTGTTGGATCCACCTCTACCGCATGGTAATGTGGGATTTCTTGTCCATCAATGGTTAAACGATTTCCTTCGTAGTAAAATAAAGTACGGTTGACTCCAGCAGCTGTTGAAGGTAATATCCACTCCGCATTTGGTTCCATGTGGATGTTGTAAATCGCCACGTGATTGTTGTCATCGGCCGCCCACGAATTTGGTGGTGAACCGATGGAACGGTGCTCGTTTAATTTACCAACCAATACTTCGATGTGACTTTCATTTCCTTGCGTATCTTTTGCAGCAAACTTCGGCACCGACTCCGACCAAGTCATTTTGAAATGCGGTTGAACCATTTTGCTTTTTTTCGGGAGATTCAACCAAATCTGAAATAACTCCAAAGGATTGTCTTTGTCTTGATTCAACAGTGGAAACATTTCCGAATGCTGCACGCCTTTTCCAGCAGTCATCCATTGCACATCGCCGTTTCCGTAACGTCCTGCGGCACCCAATGAATCCGCGTGATCCACAAGTCCTGTGCGAACAACGGTAATCGTTTCAAATCCACGGTGTGGATGTCCGGGAAAGCCAGGAACTGTGGAGCCGTGATACATGCGAAATCCATCTTTGACGATGAAATCTTGTCCCATGTGGCGACCGTTGAATAAACTTGGATCTGGTCCCATTTGCGCGTTTCCCTTCGGGAAGAAATCTTCATGGTGAACACAGAATAAAAAAGGATCCGCAGTTTCCCATTGAAATCCGAGTGCACGTATCTTTTTGATGCTATTTTGAGTTTCTTTCATGTCTTCTTTTTCTTTGGACCAAGAGGCAAAGGGTATGGCAACCAGGGAAGATATTCCGAAGCCTAGTCGTGTGATGAAATTTCTTCTTTCCATGCGTTTTGAATTAACCTTTCAAAAATAAAGGTTTTCGCATAGATTTTTCCTTAACGGAGGTTAAGAATTCACGAAAGATTGATAAAACAGTAAAACTATGAAAGTTCTAACTTGAATTCAGACGTTTTGTGGAATACCAAATCTGGATAATCTTGCTCAGCCATCTGCAGAAGGAATGGTGTTTCTGCTAAGAATACGATGTTTTCGTCTTTATCTGTTGCTAAGTAATTGGACTTCGCGCGCATAAAGCTTTGCAACTGTTCATTGTTGTCGGTAGTGATCCAACACGCTTTGAAGTAATTTCTTGGAACGAATCGACAATTCGCACCATATTCGTGAATCAAACGGTAATTGATGACCTCAAACTGAAGTTGTCCGACCGTTCCAACAATTTTACGGTTTCCAGGTTGTTGCACAAATAACTGCGCCACTCCTTCATCGATTAACTGACGGATTCCTTTTTCAAGCTGCTTTGATTTTAATGGGTCCAAGTTTTCTAATTCCTGGAATATTTCTGGGGAGAAACTTGGGATTCCTTTATACATCATCACCTCGCCACCTGTCAGTGTATCGCCAATTTTAAAGTTACCCGTATCGTATAATCCAACAACATCCCCTGGAAAGGCTTCATCGATGACACTTTTATCTTGTGCCATGAAGGAAGTTGGATTCGGGAATTTCAGTTTTTTACCCAAACGTACGTGCTGGTAAAAGGTGTTGCGTTCAAATTTTCCGGAAACAACACGCAAGAATGCGATGCGGTCACGGTGTTTTGGGTCCAAGTTTGCGTGAATCTTAAAGACAAATCCAGAAAATTGATCGTCTCCGGGTTCTACCATTCGCTTGTCGGTCTCGCGTCCACGAGGGGATGGCGAAACTTCGCAGAACGTATCCAATAATTCTTTGACTCCGAAATTATTCACGGCTGAACCAAAGAAAACTGGAGCAACATCTCCTGCTAAATAAGCTTCTCGACTAAAAGCATCGTATACTCCTTCAATCGTTTCTAATTCTTCACGTAATTCTTCCGCGGGTTTTTCTCCGACGATTTCGTTCAATACAACATCATTGATATCTGAAATTGATACAACGTCGGCTGAGATTTTCGTTTTATTCGCAGAGAATAAGTTTAATCCTTTTTGATAGATATTATAAACCCCTTGAAAACGGTCTCCCATTCCAATTGGCCATGTCAGTGGACGAACATGGATGTCCAAACTTTGTTCCAATTCATCCAATAATTCAAAGGGATCCTTACCATCGCGGTCCATTTTATTGATGAAGATAATCACGGGCGTTTTACGCATGCGACACACTTCCATCAATTTACGCGTTTGTTCCTCTACCCCATTTGCACAGTCAATCACGAGAATGACGCTATCGACAGCCGTTAAGGTTCGAAAGGTGTCTTCCGCGAAGTCTTTGTGCCCGGGTGTATCGAGGATATTGATTTGTTTTCCATTGTATTCAAATGCCATGACGGAAGTCGCCACAGAGATTCCACGTTGCTTTTCAATTTCCATGAAATCCGAAGTCGCGCTTTTTTTGATCTTGTTATTTTTAACGGCACCAGCTGTTTGAATGGCACCACCAAAAAGCAACAACTTTTCCGTTAGCGTCGTTTTACCTGCATCGGGATGTGAAATAATCCCAAAGGTTCTTCTTTTTTCAATGGCTTCTTGATTCTTCATGGTAGGCTATGGAAAATGAAAAAAGACCGCAATGCGGTCTTTTCATAAATATGCTGATTCAGAAATTAAAAAATCTCTGCCGCTGTAAAATGGAATTTTCCTTCGATTTCTGCATTCTCATCTGAGTCAGAACCGTGAACCGCATTTTTAGCTTTGCTTTCTGCGTATGACTTACGAATCGTTCCGTCTGCTGCGTCTGCTGGATCAGTTGCACCGATTAAAGTACGAAAATCTGCTACTGCATTGTCTTTTTCTAAGATTGCAGCCACGATTGGACCAGAAGTCATGTATTCAACTAATTCTCCGTAGAAAGGACGCTCAGCGTGTACTTCGTAGAATTTTTTTGCTTGATCTTCAGATAATGTTGTGTATTTCATCGCTTTAATCTGGAATCCTGCGGAGATAATCATGTCAATGATTTTTCCCATGTGCCCGTTTTCGATTGCATCAGGCTTAAGCATTGTAAAAGTTCGGTTCGTTGCCATTTTTTTTCTAATTTGGATGCAAAGGTATGGATTTTTTCGTGATCCAACATATGCCTATATTACTTCCGTGTTATTTTTTCTTGTTAGCAAATTCAACGATGATTCCCAATGTTGGTTGCACAATTCCATTAGAGTTCGCAATGAACTTAGCTTTGTAATAACCAGGTTTAGCAGGATCGACTATTGGAGTTCCATTTGAATCTGTTTCCACCAACATGATTGGAGCCAACTTCGCCTTGTACCCGTAGGCATTTTGAATGTCTAAATAAAAATTCAAGGTCAATTTTTCCAAGTACCATTTTTTGTCAACTCTAACATTCAATTGATGAAAACTAGACTCACGTTGCGTGTTCAACAAGGAATAATCTAAAATCCCTAGGCCGTTAATGTCCCAGTTTTCAATCTTGGTTGAAGTTTCTACATCATAAGGTGTGTAAGGTGATCCACCTGAGAACAACCAGCGCATTCCGAGTTCCCATCCATTTTTGAAACGTTTTCCTCCAGTTAACGAAACGATGTGCTTGCTGTCCCATGCTGTTGGAACGTATGAACCGTTTTTATCCTGAAACTCAGAATTCACGAAAGTATAAGCAAGAATGGCGTAATAACCTTTGAATAATTTTTGTTGAAACAAGAATTCCATTCCGTAAGATCGACCTTGTGAAATGGACTTCACTTCTTCGTTTCCAATCACTCCAAAATCTGATCCCACATTCGCTAAACACAAAGAATCTTTCACCGAGAATGGATAACGATTATACTTTTTGTAGAATCCTTCGAGCGTAAATCGAGAATTCATTTTTGTCAAGAATTCACTTCCAATCACAAAATGATCTGCTTGAATGTACTTCACTTCATTCTGCTTGTTAATCAAGGTTCCTTGCGGATTTCGGTAACCTAAAATCGTATAAGAAGGCAATTGATGATACCTTGCCACACTTCCGTTCAAGGCAATTTGATCAGTGATGCGGTAAGACAAGGCCAAACTTGGAGAAAGCTGATCCAAAGGATTCATCATGCTTTTGGAGTAATTCGAAAAATCAGTTCTTAAACCAAGTGAGGCATTCAATTTATCCTTGAAAAATGCTTTGCTCACTTGACCAAAAGCTGCCATTTTACTCATGAATAAGTTGGATTTAAAATCAATCGTTACAGGAAAACCTTGAATCGTAATCTTGTTGTATGTGGAAGAAAAATAACGCGCATATTCATAGGCAAATCCAGCGTTTACTTTCCACCCATTTTTCGTGTAGGTATGTTCAAAACGGAATTTATTTTCTGCTTCAAATGAACGGTAATCCTGCAACAAATTTACTGGTGTTTCGATGCGGTCTTTGTAGCGGTAAGCGGCGTTATTCAACATGTTTCGACTCACTACAAAATTTTGATAAGAGTTCTTGGAATAATGAATCCAATTGACACCCATCGTATAATTCCATTGTTTTTGAATCGGCAAATTATTGATAATAAAATTATTGTATTCCCTTGCAGCTGTATCTGTTACCGACGCATTCACATCTGTGTTTACATCAAAATTATCCAAAGCGCCTAATCCGATAATGGTCACTTTGTTTTTTTCGTTGACCTTGTAATTGATTTTAAATTGACTATCGTTGTAAGAAGGTAAAATCGGCAACTTCAATGCCATAAATAAAAATTGCAAGTAAGATTTACGCGCTGAAAAGATGAAATCTGCTTTTTTTCCTAATGGACCATCAAAAGTTAAACCAGCATCGCTGGAACCTAAGGTGAAGTTGGAAATGAGTCCATCTTTATTTCCATCTTTTTGTTTAAATGCCAACACGGAACTGAGTCCGTTTGCACGATTTGCTGGAAACGCTCCGGAGTAAAAATCTACTTCGCGAATAAAGTTTACGTTCAACAATCCAACCGGACCTCCACTACTTCCTTGCGTCGCGAAGTGATTGATATTTGGCACTTCGATTCCATCCAAATAAAACTTATTTTCTCCCGGAGAACCACCACGTATGATGATGTCGTTTCGGAAAGTCGCTCTCGATGCAACTCCTGGCAACGCAGCAATCACACGACTCACATCGCGATTTGCTCCTGGAAGACGTTCGATTTCCGTCGCATTCAATGTTTTTAGGGAGTTAGGAGATTCCGCTTTACGAACAAAAGGAGACGCTTTGACAATGACTTCCTTTTGGTTGCTCACTAATTCTTCCAGCGCGAAGTCTAAATCTACCGCTCTAGCGTTGGTTACAGTGATTTCGTTGATGATTGCTTCTTTGAATCCAATGGAAACCGCTTTGAAGGAATAAACACCAGGTTTCAATCCACTTAATTCAAATGTTCCATCTGCTAAGGTAATCGCGCCTTTCGCTTGTTCAATGAGTTGTACCTTTGCGCCTTCTATGGATGCATTTGTTTGTGCATTGTATACCCTTCCGCGAACAATACCGTTCTGAGCATATAATCCATGAATAAAGAATAAAGTAAGTGTGAGCGTAAAAAATGATTTCATTTTGTTTAACGTTTGTTCCTAATTTGATATAAAACATTAAACAAAAGAGTTTGAAAAAGGTTTTAATCCACCGGTATTTTTTCTGTTTTTAGCCACGTTTGCGTTCGAAAGAACGGACCAATGTATCCGCGCACATTGAGTTTTTCGTGATTTTCAGGATTAATCCAGATTTTCGCGTCGTAAACTTTTCCATTATCTGGATCCAAAATGGT
>JBILRU010000114.1:0-6076 GCA_044372485.1 Crocinitomicaceae bacterium | reverse complement strand
AACTAAATCCGTGGTTTCAATCACTACCAACACCAAAAACAACTTCGTTGCGAAACGCTTTTTGTGCCAGGAAACAAAGAATTTATCTCCGTAATAGTGTTTCGAAATTGGAAAAACCTTTCGAGCCATTCGTGCACCAAAACTTGTTGAATAATCTTCTTTATCGTCCTCGTTTTCTGATGCAAACAAGGACTTTATTCCAGCGTAAATAAGGAATATACCGAAGAGCGTTAAGATGGCATTTGGACGAAAGAACTTTCCTGCATTCTCGACTAAATTGCGATTTGCTTCTTGATCCAAACTAAAATTCCATGAGCCAATACTAAACTCAGGCAAGTAGGTCAAATTGATTAATCCAATTCCAGAGAAGATGAAAATCGCTCGAAAAATGATGGCTCCGATTATTCCCCAAAACAATACTTTATGTTGAAGTTTACCTTCCAATTTAAAGAAGCGAAAAACAAGAATAAACACGAACATATTGTCCACAGACAAGGCCTCTTCAATCCAATATGCGGATTGATAATCAGCGAACTTTGCAAAACCTGACTGCCAATAAACGACTAAACTGAATAACATCGAAACCGAAACCCAGATAAGTGTCCACTTCAGGGCTTCTTTGTTCGTGATGACATGACTTCGTTTATTGACTACTCCTAAATCGAGCAACATCATGAAAACGATGATTACAGCAAAAAGGATAATTAAAACAGGATTATTTGTCATTTAGTAAGGATTTATTCTCGTGAGCAAAAGTAGCAAAATGAAACGAGACCTTAAAGATGAAAGATATAATCCGTTCTTTAATTTCAAATAAAGGGACAAAAAAAGCCCCGACGATTCTGTCGGGGCTTTATTCCTTTCGAAGGAACGATTATTTCTTTTTCAGCATGAATTCAACTGCTTCCGCAGCATTTACAAATCCACCAGTAATACACGTCTCCGTCATCTCACCTGATTTTTTAGCACTTGGAATCTCAATTGTTTTCTTGTACTTAACAGACGTGTTCATTAACAATTCGCGAACTTGAGGCGCAGTCAACTCAGGGAAATACCCACGAATTATTGCCGCAACACCAGCTGTAGCTGGACAAGCCATTGATGTCCCAGAAGCATCTTCGTATTTCGCATCCGGAACCGTTGAGTAGATATCTACACCTGGAGCGAAGAAATCAACTGATTTTGCTCCGTAATTAGAGAACTCAGCCAAAATCGTTTTTCCTTTTTTCGATGAACTACTTGCACCTACATCAATCCAGTTACTTGCCCATTTTCCATCGTTCAAAATACGCGTTGGATAAGAATCTTCCACATCTTTGTTTTTCGCATCGTTGCCTGCAGCGTGCACCAAAAGAACGTCTTTGCTTTCTGCATAACGAATAGCTGCGTCAACCGCTTCTTTATTTGGCGTGTAGTATTTCCCGAAAGACATATTGATTACTGTCGCTCCATTATCTACAGCGTAGTAAATTGCATTCGCCACATCTTTATCACGTTCATCACCATTTGGAACGGCGCGAACCACCATAATGCGTGCGCAATTCGCAATACCATCGATTCCGATTCCATTTCCACGAGTAGCGGCAATGATACCAGAAACGTGTGTTCCGTGCATCGCATCTGGACCTTCGTAACGGTTACATCCGTAGAATTTCTCTGTTAAATCATTTGGATGATCACCAACAATGACGGCACGAATACTATCTGCGTTCACTATTGACATTTTCACAGTTCCTTCCATTGATTCCATCGCACCATGAATTTCAGATTCTAAGTTAGTTGCGGGCATCACAAGTAAAATACCTTTTAAGCGATCTTGAATTCGTTTTTCTTGATCATTTACAGGAATATAATCTGCACTGGTTTTTTTTGAGAATTCACCATTGGATGATTTTTTCACATTTTCGATGTACACATTAAATGCCTTCATCATTGCTAGTTGCTGCTGCGAATTTTTTAAATCACCTTCGTAATTTTTCTTTAATTTTAGAAAAGCTTCGTAACGCGTTTTATCTAACGCTGAGAAAGAAGACTCAGATTTCCCATTAAAATAAGCAGATTCGTTGCGGTACATACGAGACAATTCTAATGCTTCATCTTTGATATCCTCCGTTGCTCCACCTAAAAATGACCAACCGTGAACGTCATCAATATATCCGTTTTTGTCATCGTCGATTCCGTTAGCTGGAATTTCGTCTTCGTTCACCCAAATAACATCCTTTAAATCCGGATGATCTGTTTCCACTCCGCTATCAATAACCGCAACAATGACTTGTTTTGGCTTTTTTCCAGCAGCATTCAACAACTCATAAGCGCGCTCTGCTCCTACACCATAAATTCCTTTGTCATTTGGATCTTTCAAATACCAGTTTAACGGCGCTTTGTTTGGTGTTTCTTCTTTTTTTTGTGCGACACTCGTAAAGACAAGTGAACAACACAAATAGATCAATATGTTTTTATTCATTTCTATTTTTTTAGGTTCACGAAAATAAGGAATTATTTTTTTCTGACGTATACATGGTTGAAATGTTACCTAATTGTTGAGAAGTTGTTCAGAATCCAAGCGAAATTGACAATCGAAATTCGAGTCAAAGCGCTAATTTTGTTCTTTTAAAATAAGTTATATGAGTACAGTAGAGCACCTTGAATGTTTGATCATTGGATCTGGTCCAGCTGGATATACAGCAGCCATTTACGCAGCGAGAGCTGACATGAAACCGGTTATGTATCAAGGATTACAGCCAGGAGGACAATTAACTACAACGAATGAAGTAGAGAATTTCCCAGGATATCCACAAGGAGTCACTGGTCCTGAAATGATGATGCAGTTAGAAGAGCAGGCGAAGCGTTTCGATACGGACATTCGTTCTGGGTTTATCACGAAAGTAGATTTTAGTGGTTCCGTTCACAAATGTTGGACAGAAAATGGATCAGAGATTCATGCTGAAACGGTGATTATTTCTACAGGTGCATCTGCAAAATACCTTGGATTAGAAAGTGAGCAAAAATACTTAAAATTAGGTGGAGGAGTTTCTGCATGCGCTGTGTGCGACGGATTCTTCTACCGCAATCAAGAAACGATAATTGTTGGAGCGGGAGATTCCGCTTGTGAAGAAGCACATTACTTATCGAAGTTATGTACAAAAGTTACGATGTTGGTTCGTCGAGATGAATTCCGAGCGTCTAAAATCATGTCAGAACGTGTGAAGAGAACTCCGAACATCGAAATTTTGTTCAATACAGAAACGCTCGAAGTTTTAGGTGACGGACAATTAGTAACCGGAGCTCGTGTTCAAAACATGCTAACGAAAGAAGAGCGCACAATTCCAGCAACTGGATTCTTTGTTGCGATTGGACACCAACCGAATACAGAAATTTTCAAAGAATTCATCAACCTTGATGAAACTGGATACATCAAATACGAACAACCGGGAACTTCGAAAACAAATGTACCTGGAGTATTTGTTGCTGGTGATGCTGCAGACAAAACGTATCGTCAAGCCATTACAGCCGCAGGAACAGGTTGTATGGCAGCTTTAGATGCTGAACGTTATTTAGCCGCAAAACACTGATAAGAAATCATAAAGTATGTAAACCGAGTTCAAAAGACTCGGTTTTTTTTTTGATCTAACGAATCGCATCCTTGTCCAATAATTTCACAAAGTGAAATCCTTTTGGGGCATATCCTTCATTGTAGAAAAACTTATGTGCTTTAAAGTTACTTGTGTAGGAATCCAGGGAAAGCATTTTGCACTGTTGTTCGAAAGCCTTTCTTTCTAGAAAATCGAACATCAACTTTCCAACACCTTGACTTCGGTGAGATTCACTTACGACGATATTATCTAATTCCAAATACTTACCAATCCAAAGTTTGTTTCCAATCCAAAAACCACAGATCGCGACACACTCATCTTCTTCAAAAGCAGCCACTTGTCCATAACGACATGGAAGCATTTCATCCAACTCACGGGAATATTCTTCCGCCGTCAAACTTGGATAAAGCTCATTTAACACAGGAAGGTATTTCAACATTTCCTCTTTGTCCACCAATTCTCTTACTAACATCTGCTTATTTTAAGTTCTTTTCCATTAATTCCAAAATGCGTCGGTATTCATCGTACCACGAATATGCTTCTTTGAATCCATGAGACTCCACCGGATAAACAGCTAAATCCCAATCCTTTTTTCCAAGTTCAATAAATCGTTGGCTCAAGCGAACGACATCTTGAAATTGCACATTATCATCGACCATTCCATGCAACATCAACAGTGGGTCTTGTAAATTTTCAGCGAAATAAATCGGCGAACTTTTTCGGTAAGCTTCCGGATCGGTTTCTGGACTATTTAAAATATTGCTTGTGTATTCATGATTGTAATGTGCCCAATCCGTCACCGAACGCAAAGCCGCTCCACACGCGAATTCGTTTGGTTTTGTCAATAAGCCCATCAGGGTAATGAATCCACCATATGATCCACCGTACATCCCTACTCGCTTTGCATCAATTCCATAGTTTTTCACCATGAACGCTTTTGCATCGACAAAATCCTCCAAATCTCTGCCTCCCATATGACGATAGATCGCTGTTCGGTAATCACGACCATAGCCTTCACTCGCACGGTAATCCAAGTCGATAACCGTATATCCTATTTCCATTAACAAATGATGAAACATGTACTCACGGTAATAATTACTCCAGTAATGATGTGCATTTTGCAAATATCCCGCACCGTGAACAAAGAAAATAGCCGCGCCATTTTTCGTTTCCTTTGTTGGTTCATAAATGCGCGCAAAAATGGGAACGCCATCAGAGGCTGGTATCGAAATCACTTGTGGAGCAATCCAACGATAGGATTCAAACGCGTCCGAGGTAGAATGTGTAATTTGTCTCAAATCACGCTTCGTTGGATTGTTTTCCTTTACATACAATTCCCAAGGTTTATTGGCAAAAGACTGTCGAACTACCAAGTTTTTTTCATCCGGTGATAAGCGAACTTCATTATACCCGACTTGCAATTGCGCATAAGGCGTAAACGTCAAATTCTCAAGATTCAATTTACCAAAAGCATGGTGTCCCGTTTTTCCAATTTCACATGGATTGTACTCGAGGTACATGTTTTTGCGATCCTTTGATAATCGAACGTCGTAAACCTCTGTTTTTGCTACCGGCCATAAACAGGTCTTTTTTGCTTTTGAAAGTTCGTATTGATACACTGTTGAATATCCTGTTTCCTCGGATTGAAAATAAAACGACGCACCATCTAAAATCCAATCCATGTTGGCATCCGCTTCGTTCCATGAAGAAATACCAGGACCGCCAATCCATGCTTCGTCATGTTGATGTTCGATTTCTTGGACACTTGCTTTTTCCATGTTGATTAAGACAATCCATCGGTCTTTATTATCTGAACTTCGAACATCACAAAGTGCCAATGGTTGATTTTGAGCAAATTTTACCGCATGAATAAACAGCGACCGATCTTGTTTATACAAGGAAACAGAATCCTTTTCTCTCAAATAAGCCGCTTTTAGGCGAATATCTGTCAACTTGGAAAAATCCAAATAAATCAAGGTGTCAGCAGCCATTTGATACAAAACCATTTTCTGATTAGGCTCATTTGCACTGACTTTATCCCGAGCCAATTGATGTTTCGTAAATCCATCGTTCGTCACGAACTGCTCGACACTTGTTGGCTTGGAATCTGTTTCTTCTGTCACACGCAGAACCGCATAACTGACTGATGGATCAATTTGAATGTCGCTCCAATTTGCGGAACCTATAAATTGTTCTTTTGGAAAACTAAACCGTGTCGTTTCACCTTGTTTTTTATAGTAGGTGAAACGTTCGTTTTTATCTTGAATAAATTCAAACAACTCGACTTGTTGTTTTTCCAGAAAACTACTGTCTTTTTGTTGTGATTTTTTGTCCCCCGCTTTGAAGTTTGTCAATTGTTTAATATGCCCTGATTGAATATCTAAAGAAAACGCTTGATCACCTTGCTGAAAAAGCACAATTGTTGGAATCTTGGCACGTTGCACATTGAAGACCCTTTTGGTTGTTTGCAGATGGGTTTGACG
>JBILRU010000019.1:0-24823 GCA_044372485.1 Crocinitomicaceae bacterium | reverse complement strand
TTGTAATCCAGTACAAGGACTCACGGTGATTTGAATGGAATCTGCCCCACAAGGAAGTGTGTAAACAATCGTTTGAACCCCGACTCCAGCCGAACTAGGATTGAATACTCCACTTGCATTAACCCCAGCACCTGACCACGTTCCACCAGCGGTTCCAGCGGTTAATGTGATTGGCGCATCAGTAATGCACACGGAACTTGGCTGACAAATAGTTGCATCACAACAGGTAGTGGCGATGGGTGCACAAGCACCGACAGCGATGGAACGAACGGCCCCACTCCGTGTCCCAGAAGAAGAAGTCCCAGTCCCCCCAACTGCGATTATTTCGCCGTTCGTGTTTATCTCTACATCGTATACTGCGAAAGTGGTTGGATAAAAAGCTTGTTGAATCAAAAGCTGGTCGTACTTCACGACGCCTGTTGTTGATCCAACGTAGATGTTTCCGCATTGATCAATGGCAATTCCTGAATTCCCCACCGTATATCCTCCCAAAAAGACAGAACTGTATTGGCCCCCAGGAATGGCATTATCTTGAATAAAGGCACAATTTTGTAAGTTTCGTTTTTCGATTTTGTTTCCACGGTTAACATAAAGGTGATTCTGATCGGCTGCCAATGCGCAGATTCCTGAATTGTCGTAGCGGTAATTTTCCAATTTATATCCCCAACCTGCGCCGTGATTCATTTTGAAAAAGCTTGTTGTTCCAGTAGGACAAAGCGTAAAATTGTCGTTTACATAACCCATGGTATCTTGCGTCATGAAATAATATTTTCCGTTTTTTGCGGATGTGATGGCACGGACCTCCTCCAAATTCGGTGGAATACTGATGGTTGGTCCATTGGAAATAAATTGTTGATTTGTAATATTCAGAGTAGAGGTATTGACATTGTAAATGACAGCGTCTAATTGCAAGAGTGCGCCACCTGTTCCACCGATCACCAAACTAGTTTCATCACAGTTAAAGGCGATGGTCCAAAACTCGGCGCTGGAAAGTATTCCACCTGGACTTGCATTATTTAATAGCAGCGCACCACCTGGACTGATTTTCTGAATTTGCGCAACTGATCCAGCTGTCACATAGGAATTCCCCACGTTGTCGACAGCAAAGGTTCCTAGCCAAACATTAGAGGTGTCGTACGGCGTGTTGTAGGTCCACTGCAATGTTCCAGCTGCATTGTACTTCAAAATTTGCATGGGCATGATTCCACCCAGGGCATACACGTTACCCGCACCATCGCGATCACATTCCCAAACAACATCCCAATTTGTCGCGAAAACAGGTGTTTGAATCCATGGATCGATGAATAAATCTGTTGATTTTTGGTACGCCTCCACCTCAAATTTGACGGTTTTTTGTTGCACACGAAAAGAACTGGATAACTCGGTTTCGTTCCTTCCTTGAAAGGTATACGGTGCATGGTCAATGATGTCCCCAAAGGCCGTTGGAATATGAATTTCTCCTTGAAGAAACTGCACGTTACGATCGTACTCCATCTCAATATCCGCTGGATTCCCACCAGGATGCACAATGAACACATATTTTAATCCAATTTGTGGATGAACGGTAAATTTTAAATCAATCAGTGGATAAATGTTCTCATAAACCAGCTCTTCAAATGCTTTAGCATGTGAAATGGCTTCATAGCTACCATCCGCTAATTGAACCGAATAATTGTGATCATCAACCCTTGGTTTTAGTCCGGATAATTTCACTTTTCCATTGGAGTTGACATAGCGCATGGATACTTCGTCGCTCTTGAACTTGAACTTTCCAACAATGCGCTCTTGCTCTTTGTATTGCTGAGGAACGTTCGCTAAGGAAGCCCTCAACGCATCGCGTTCCGCTTTCGGGACTTTAACGGCTTCTAAAAACGAATAGTTTATCCCGGTTTTCCCAAAGAAAATACGTGTGGAACCGAAGTCCACACCGTAAAGGATTTTTCCGGTTTCATTCGTTGCAAATTCATCAAATTGCCCTTTGTTTTCGATAAAAACACGTGCTTTTTGATAGGATACAGTCCAGTTGTTTCCGATGTTCTCTTGGGCGAAAAGCGAAAAAAATCCGAATAGACTAAGGCACAGTAGTAGTCGTTTTTTCATTGCGGAATTTAGCATTAGGTTTAAACAAATATAAGCTTTTCAAGACTAAAATAAAACAGACTTGAATTCTATGTACATAGTATAAAACAAGCTCTACCTTTCAGTTCTATTTCCACCTTGCTCCTTTGGTCCATTTATCGTAAATTCGCAATCTTAAAAGTTCAAGAATGATGCGCTCAAAATATCCGGAATACAAAGGATTAAATCTGCCCAACGTGGCTCAATCGGTTTTAGAAAAATGGCAAAATGATTCCATTTTCGAAAAATCTATTTCCTCAAGAGAAGGCAATGATTCCTATGTGTTCTTTGAAGGGCCACCATCGGCGAATGGATTGCCGGGAATTCACCACGTAATGGGACGAGCGATTAAAGATATTTTCTGTCGTTATCAAACCTTGAAAGGAAAACAAGTCAAACGTAAAGCTGGTTGGGATACCCACGGTTTACCCGTTGAACTTGGCGTGGAAAAAGAACTTGGAATTACCAAAGAAGACATCGGTACGAAGATCAGCATCGATGAGTATAACGATGCCTGTCGAAAAGCAGTCATGCGGTACACAGATATCTGGAATGACCTCACCGTGAAAATGGGGTATTGGGTAGACATGGAAAATCCATACATCACTTACGAACCAAAATACATGGAATCCGTTTGGTGGTTGTTATCGCAGTTGTACCAGAAAAATTTGATTTACAAAGGATACACCATCCAACCATACTCCCCAAAAGCGGGAACAGGACTTTCTTCGCACGAATTGAATCAACCTGGTTGTTACAAGGATGTGAAAGATACAACAGTTGTCGCCATGTTCAAAGCGAACAATCCTGCGACGATTGCGTCTACTTTTCAGGCAAGTGATGAGCTAAGTGCACATACGAAGGACATTCATTTTCTAGCTTGGACCACAACGCCTTGGACACTTCCTTCGAACACAGCTTTAACAGTTGGACCAAACATTGAATACGCATTAGTAGCGACGTATAATCAATACACGTACGAACCGATTACCGTCATTCTCGCAAAAAATCTAATTGGATATCAGTTCAGTAAAGGATTTGAAGCGAAAGAGTCTATAGCAGATTTATCAAGCTACGAAACTGGCGCAAAAGTGATTCCATACGTTATTTTAGGAAGCTGTCATGGAAAGGATTTGCTTGGAAATACCTACCAGCAATTATTGCCTTATGTTTTACCAGCTGAACATCCTGAAAAAGCATTTGTGGTGATTCCAGGTGATTTCGTCACAACAGAAGATGGAACAGGAATCGTTCACACTGCTCCAACCTTTGGCGCGGATGATGCGAAAGTGGCGGCGGATGCAGGTGTTCCTGCGATGTTGGTTCACGACGATCGAGGAAACTTGGTGCCATTGGTCGATTTGCAAGGACGTTTTCGTCCAGAGTTGGGTGAATTCGCCGGAATGTATGTGAAGAATGAATACTACAATGAAGGAGAAGAGCCGGAACGTTCAGCAGATGTGCAAATTGCCATCAAACTAAAAGAAGAAAACAAGGCTTTTAAAGTCGAAAAATACGAGCACAATTATCCACATTGTTGGAGAACAGATAAACCCGTCTTGTATTATCCACTGGATTCTTGGTTCATTCGTGTGACGGACAAAAAAGACCGAATGGTGGAGTTGAACAATACGATCCAATGGAAACCAGAATCTACCGGAACTGGTCGCTTTGGAAAATGGTTGGAGAATGCAAACGATTGGAATTTGTCGCGCTCAAGGTATTGGGGAATTCCCATTCCTATTTGGTCTACTGAGGAAGGTGACGAGCGCATTTGCATCGAATCAGTGGAGCAATTGAAAGCAGAATGCGAAAAGTCTATAGTTGCTGGATTTATGCAGTCAAATCCTTTTGCTGAGTTTGAATCGGGAAATATGTCCACCGAAAATTATGCACAAATTGATTTACACAAACATAAAGTAGATGCAGTCATTTTAGTTTCTCCTTCAGGGAAAGCTATGAAACGAGAGGCAGATCTTATCGACGTTTGGTTCGATTCCGGTTCGATGCCGTATGCACAATGGCATTATCCATTTGAAAACAAAGAACTCATCGAAAATCGCACGGGATATCCAGCAGATTTCATTGCTGAGGGAGTGGATCAAACACGTGGTTGGTTCTATACTTTACACGCAATTTCCACGATGGTTTTTGATTCAGTTGCCTACAAAAATGTGGTTTCCAACGGATTAGTACTAGACAAAAACGGACAGAAAATGTCCAAACGCTTAGGAAATGGTATTGATCCCTTCAGTACTTTGGAGAAATATGGCCCAGATGCGACACGCTGGTACATGATTACCAATGCTCAACCGTGGGATAACTTGAAATTCGACCTAGAAGGTATTACCGAAGTTCAACGTAAATTCTTTGGAACACTTTACAACACCTATTCTTTCTTTGCCTTGTATGCGAATTTGGATGAATTTGATTACTCCGCTGCGGATATCGCTTTGGAAGACCGTCCAGAAATTGACCGATGGGTACTTTCAAAACTTCATTCCTTAATTGCAGATGTCGACGCAGCGTACAACGAATACGAGCCCACAAAAGCGGGTCGCGCCATTCAAGACTTCGTTACTGAGCAATTGTCCAATTGGTACGTTCGCTTGTGCCGCCGTCGTTTTTGGAAAAATGACGATCCAAGTGATAAATTGGCAGCGTATCAAACCTTGTACACGTGTTTGGAAACAGTTTCCATTCTTGCCTCACCAATTGCTCCCTTTTTTATGGATCAGTTGTTCCAAGATTTGAATGCGGTTTCAGGAAAACACCAGGAGGAATCAGTGCATTTAGCGCTGTTCCCGAAAGTGAATCAACACTTCATTGACAAGTCTTTAGAAAGTCAAATGGAATTGGCACAAAAGTCTTGCTCACTTGTACTTGGCTTGCGTAAAAAACACATGTTGCGCGTTCGTCAGCCATTGCAAAAAATCATGATTCCTGTGTTGAATCAGGAAGTAGCAGAACATTTAATGCATGTCAAAGACCTTATTCTTTCCGAAGTGAATGTGAAAGAATTAGAATTATTGACGGATGGAGCAGGAATGCTTGTCAAAAGCATCAAACCGAATTTCAAAACCATCGGTCCAAAATATGGCAAGCAGATGAAGGCCATCGCTACATTGGTTGCTGGTTTTAATCAAGAAGACATTGCATCTGTTGAGTTAAACGAAGGCTGGAATGGTGTAATAGAAGGAACATCCATCCAATTGGATTTGGCAGATTTTGAAATCAATGCGCAAGACATTCCTGGTTGGTTAGTGGCAAGCGAAGGTGGAATCACCGTGGCCCTAGATATTACCTTAAGCCCTGAATTAAAAGCAGAAGGCCTCGCACGTGAAGTCGTGAACCGTATTCAAAATATGCGAAAAGATTCTGGATTTGAAGTAACAGATCGCATTGCAGTTCAAATTCAAACCACAGATATCATCGCCGAAGCAATCAAACAATTTGAACAGTATATTTGTACGGAAGTCCTAGCGAATAGCATACAATTTACTTCGCTAGCGGAAGGACAACAAGAAGCAATTGAAGCGGATGGAGACACCGTTTTTAACATAACTAAATCAAACTAAGCCATGAATAATTGGATTTTTGACGGAAAAGATGTTGCAACAGCAGGCGGTGCAGCAATCACTTGGCACGACCATCGCTTTTTTGACATCACCCATAACGGCGTCGTTTTTCACGGAGAAATTATGAAGGATGATTCAGAAAACCGTGCCTTAACGGTAAAGATTAATCACCGCGTTTTTCAAGTGAAACGTAAAGGAGAATTGGATGAAATCATCGCTTCTTTAGGCTTCGATAAGCCAAAAATCCGCAAGTTGAAAGAGTTAGCAGCACCCATGCCAGGACGCGTTACGAGTATTCACATAGAATTAGGTCAAGCCATCAATCCCGGTGATGCAATCGTATCATTAGAAGCGATGAAGATGGAAAATGTCCTGAAAGCGGAAGGAATAGGCGTGGTAAGCGCGATTACGATTCAACAAGGAGATGTTGTTGACAAAGGGACTGTTTTAGTCTCCTTCGATTAGTCTATTTGATCCAAATTTCAATCGATTTATTGTCATTGAGTTCAATTTTAGCATCCTCAAAGCGAGGAGCTGAAAACATTTCTCTTGCATTTCGTGAAAATCCATATGCTTCAGTAGGCGCACCGACTAGATTTTTATCCAAAATCCCGTTGTTGTTTTCATCGTGATAAACAGCTACGGCATAACCGTTCTTTTCTAAATCCTGAAAGGTATATTTCTCTTTTGATTTCGTCGTTTCAACAAAAACTCCTTTGAATTGCTTGCCTTTTATAGGAAAGGAATCTTGTTTGCGAAACAAGCCAAATGAGATCTTCCCTTTCGAGTTTTGTATGTTCGTGACAGTCACTGTTAGATCGAAACGAGTCGGGTCAGGTCGATTTGCTGAAGTAAACGATACCAAGCCAAAAACAAGAAAGGAGTAAATCAATTTCATATTCTCCTAACAAGTATAACAATTATTTGTTTGGATTGCCCGACATAAAATGCTGTTTTCCTCATAATCCTGCCTAAATTTGTGTCATGAGTAAATACGTTTTAGTTACAGGAGGAGCAGGATACATTGGTTCTCATACCGTACTTGCCTTAACGGCAAAAGGATACACACCAGTCATCGTAGATGATTTTCGTAATGCGAACGAAGTCGTGTTGAAAGGACTTTCTGAAATCTTAGGTTTCGAACCCATTTTACACCGCGCGGACATCTGTGATCCAAACGCCATGAAAGCGATTTTTCAAACCTATACTTTCCATGGAGTAATTCATTTCGCCGCCTACAAAGCAGTGGGAGAATCCGTTCAAAAGCCACTCAAGTACTACCAAAACAACTTGGCGGGACTGATTAACATCCTTTCCTTGATGGAAGAATTTAAGGTCTTAAACTTTGTGTTTTCTTCTTCTTGTACCGTTTATGGTGAGCCTAAAGAAACCAAAGAAGTTCATGAAGAAACACCGAAAAGTTTACCTGAATCTCCATACGGATATACCAAATGGATTGGTGAACAAATTATCCTAGACTTTTTTAAATCAGCACCTGATTTTCACTTGATGAATCTTCGCTACTTTAATCCAGTGGGCGCACATCCTAGTGCGAAAATCGGTGAATTCCCTCTGGGGAAACCAAATAATTTATTGCCATTTGTGACGCAGACGGCTACCGGAAAACAAGCGTATTTGACTGTTTTTGGCGATGACTATCCGACGCGTGACGGTTCATGTGTAAGAGATTATATTCACGTCATGGATTTAGCCGAAGCGCATGTCCAAGCGATACAATTTTTAGAAAAACAAGAGAAAGGCTGCTTAGAAGCTGTGAACATCGGAACAGGAAAAGGAACAACCGTTTTGGAGCTTATTCATGTCTTTGAAAAAGTGAGTAATCAAAAGTTGAGTTACCAGATTGGACCAAGAAGAGCAGGGGATGTGGTCGAGATTTATGCCAACGCGACGAAAGCTAATGAATTAATCCATTGGAAAGCAAAACGTAGCATAGAAGATGCTGTACGTGATGCTTGGAACTGGGAATTGGCTTTAAATCAATTGAAGTAGTATGTCCTTTTTAATCGATACACACGCTCATTTGTACGCAGAAGAATTTGATGAAGATCTAATGGAAATGCTGCAAAGGGCAAAAAACGCTGGAGTTCAAGCCATACTATTGCCAAATATCGACAGTAGTTCGATAGACCCTATGGAAAAATTGGCCGCTCTAGATGCTTCCTGTATTCAAATGATGGGCTTACACCCCACATATGTCAAGGAAAATTGGAGGGAAGAATTAAAAATCATCGAAGATAAATTATTCGCTGATCCGAGTCAATATTGTGCGGTAGGAGAAATAGGTATGGACCTTTATTGGGATAAAACGTTTGTCGAAGAACAAAGGGAAGTTTTTCGCACACAAATACGTTGGGCAAAAGAATTGAACTTGCCTATTGCTATACATGTCCGCAAAGCATTTGACGAATTGTTCGAAATCATGGACAAAGAGTGGACGCCTGATCTAAGAGGAGTATTTCATTGTTACACCGGAAGTGTCGAACAAGTAAAGAAAATATTAAAATACGAGCAATTCTATTTTGGAATTGGCGGCGTACTTACTTACAAAAATGCGGGACTTCAAGAAGTCATTCCGCACATTCCATTGAATCGTCTCGTCCTAGAAACGGATGCACCTTACCTAAGTCCTGTTCCTTACCGTGGGAAACGGAATGAATCGGGATATGTGTCCGAAGTAGCCGGTAAAATCGTAGATATTTTGGGCATTTCCATGGATGAGGTGAAAGAAATCACAAGTCAAAATGCGATTGAATTGTTTCAATTACACAAATTCATACAGTTAAACCATGACTAAAATTCTCCTCATATACACGGGCGGAACCATTGGGATGATTAAAAATCCCCGAACTGGTGAGTTGGAAAGTTTCAATTTTAAACACATCCACGACCACGTCCCTGAATTAAGTCGATTAAACGTAGAAATTGAAAGCATCAGTTTTGAAGAGCCCATTGATTCATCAGAAATGAACTTGCAGCATTGGAAACAAATGGCCGAATTAGTCGAGCAAAATAATGCGCTTTACGATGGATTCGTGATTTTACATGGCTCTGACACTATGGCATTTTCGGCTTCGGCCTTGAGTTTTATGCTACAAGGGTTAAGGAAACCAGTGGTATTTACAGGCTCACAATTACCTATTGGAACAATCAGAACGGATGGAAAGGAAAACTTAATTACTGCTATTGAAATAGCGGGAATGAAGGATGAAAATGGAGCAGCTATTCTTCAGGAGGTCGCAGTTTACTTTGAGTACTCACTTTACCGTGGAAATCGAAGCAGCAAGATTTCAGCAAACCAATTTGAAGCTTTTCAGTCACCAAATTATCCGGAATTAGCCAAAGCCGGCGTGCAAATAGAATGGCAAAAGGACCGTCTTTTCAGAACGGAGCTGTCTGAATTTTCCGTGTTTACATCCTTCAAAAATAATGTAGCCTTGATTCGCCTCTTTCCGGGAATGAATTTTGAATTCTATCGCGCTATTTTCTCTGATCAACACGTTCAAGCGATTGTTTTGGAAACCTACGGTTCTGGAAATGCACCCTCCGATTTGCTCTTTCAAGAATTAGTGACATCGTTTATCGAACGAGGAGGAATCGTATTGAATATCACACAATGTGGTTCCGGTGCTGTGCAACAAGGGGCGTATCAGACCAGTTCCTTCTTTGAACGAATTGGAGTAATTAGTGGTCGGAACTTGACTAGTGAAGCGGCCCTCACGAAAATCATGTACTTACTAGGCAAAGGACACTCGGACATACGAGAAAAATTGCAGGAATCGTTGGTCGGTGAAATGGACTAAAGTTTTTTTACTTCGATTATTTCTCCTTCTTCTACCTTAATGATGCGTCCGGGAAATTTTTCCACCATGTTCATGTCATGTGTTGCCATGAGGATGGCCGTTTTTTCTTCCTTTGCAACGGCGATCAATAATTGCATAATTTCTTCTGATGTTTCCGGATCTAAATTTCCCGTTGGTTCATCGGCTAGAATTAATGAAGGTTGATTTAGCAATGCTCGTGCAATGGAAACACGTTGCTGTTCTCCACCAGATAAGGTGTGCGGGAAGCTGTTTGCTTTTTGTTCAATCCCGACCAATTGTAAACAACTAAGCGCTCTTTTGCGAATGAGTTCTTTGTCCTTCCATCCCGTTGCTCCCAACACAAACGCTAAATTGTCAATGACTGTGCGGTCTGGCAATAACTGAAAATCTTGAAAAACGATACCGATTTTTCTTCTTAAAAAAGGAATTTCCTTTTTGGTAATGCGTTTTAAATTGTATTCAGAAACATGTCCCTCTCCTTCCACAAGGGGTAGTTCTCCATAGAGCGTTTTCAACAAACTACTTTTTCCACTACCTGTTTTTCCAATCAAATAGGCGAATTCTGTTTCTTCCAAATCGAACCATACGTTCTTGAGAATCAGCTTATCTTGCTGATAAATTTGGGCATTTGCGAGGGCGATTACTTTTGACACGGTCTTATCTTTGAAACAAAAGTGCAGTTTTTGTTGTAACCATTCATTTCCTCCTCCGATAATATCTTAACACTTTCAGGTTTAAAACTTTTGAAAGTCTCCTCATTCCCACAGCTGGCCAATTGTAATTTTACATACTATGAATCGTAACTTACGCCATCTCGTCCTTGCAATCTTCCTGCCCATGCATTTTTGGGCACAGGAAACGGCTAAATATGCCGGTGAAAATGCTTCTTATTTCCGAGCAGAAGAATTGTATGAAAAAGCCCAATATAGTGCGGCTAAACAAGAATTTCACGCGTTTATCAGTGGGAGTAAAGAAACTAAAAGAAATCCCAATGACCCTTTTTTAGTAAAGGCGTATTACTATGAAGGAATTTCTGCATTGGAATTGTATAACAATGATGCAATACCTTTATTAGATGCGTTTAATAAGGCATATCCAGACAATATTTACAAGAATAAAATCGCCTTAAAAATTGGAAATTTCCATTTTCAAAACGAAGATTTTGAATCCGCTCAAATGGCCTATTCGAAGGTTCCTGTGCGTGAAGTCGAGTCGGATGAAAAAGAGGAAGTGCTCTTTAAAATGGGATATTCTGCCTTTCAAAATGGTGATTTAGAAAGTTCTTATGATGCCTTTCGCGATGTCAAAGATGGAACTACACAATACGCTAAACCAAGTTTGTACTTCTATTCCCATATCAGTTACACGAAAAATGCGCTGCAAGTAGCCTTAGAAGGATTCCAAAAGTTACGCACAGACTCAACGTTTTGTGGTGTCGTTCCATATTACATCGCCCAGATTTTACATAAGCAAGGAAAATACCAAGAGGTTATTGATTTAGCTCCAACTGTTTTAAGTTGTTCTGTGGTAAATAATGAAGCGGATATTCAGCACATCATTGGGGATGCCTATTACCAACTTGCAAAATATACCGAAGCGATTAGTTATTTGGAAAAATACCATGCGAAATCAAAAGGTACCCGCGACGACTTTTATGAACTTGGATTTTCCTATTACAAAACGAATCAATTCGATAAGGCCATTAAGAACTTTGATAAAGTCACTCGTGTAGATGATAGCCTCGGACATATCTCGATGTATCAAATTGGTGACGCCTATTTAAAAGCAGATAAATTATTACCAGCAAGAAGTGCTTTTGAACGCGCTTCCGATATGACGAGCCTTCCAAATATTCAGGAGGATGCCTTATATCAATTTGCGGTTATTTCCTTTAAAGTGGACATTAATCCATACGATGAGTCTGTACGTGCTTTTGAAAACTACCTCGCGCGATATCCAAATACCAAACGTAAATCAGATGTATTTCAATATTTGGTGAATGTTTATACCACAACAAGTAATTACGCTAAAGCAATCGAAAGCTTGGATAAACTGACTTCAATGGACGCGAAGTTGAAACGTGTGTATCAAACAGTGGCCTTTAACTACGGAGTAGAATTGTTTCAGAAAAACGAATACAATGATGCTATGAGTGCGTTCAAATTGGTGGAAAAATACCCAATAGACCCTCAAATGGTTGCGTTAGCTCGATATTGGGTGGCAGATGTTTATTTCCGCAAAAAAGAATTGAAGGAAGCTATTTCCATGTACCGAGAATTTATTTCTTCGCCAGCTTCAAACTCTTTACCAGAAAAAATTGACGCGTATTATAATATCGGATACGCATACATGGAACAAGAGGCATACGATCAATGCATTGAGTCGTTCAGAACCTATCTTCAATTTGCACCGAAGGACAAAAACAAAGTCCTTGACGCAACATTCAGAGTGGCTGACAGCTATTATTTGACACGTCAGAATTTATTGGCCGTTGAATTCTACAAAAATGCCTTGGCATTAAATTCAGGATTGAACGATAAGGCGATGTATTACCTAGCAAAGGCTTATGGGTATAATGGTCAACCTACCGATAAAATAAAAATCTTGAATGACTTATTGAGTAATTTCAAGAAGTCAAAATACCGAATGAATGCTTCTTACGAGTTAGGAAGAACATATATGTCCGAACGAGATTTCGATGAGGCACTGCTAGCTTACGATAATTTCCTAAAGGAATACCCGAACTCAACGTATGTGTTGGATGTTCGGCTTGACATAGCGGATGCACACTATAAGAAATGGGATTATATTAAAGCAGAATCTGCATACAAAAGTATTTTGGCAGAATTTGAACAACAAAGAGAGGTTTGCGAAAAAGTAGTCAAAGCACTCATTGATGTATACAATGCTCAAAAGAACCCAGAATTGGCATCATCCATCGCGGACCAATACCCTTGTGCAAATATTTCCAAAGAAGAAAAAGAAAACATGTTTTATTCACCAGCTTGGAATAGTTACCTCGATAGCAACTACGCAGAAGCAGCACCGAATTTTGAGATTTATTTAACGAAATTCCCGAATGGACGTTTTGCGAATGAAACCTATTTCTATTTAGGAAATAGCTACCTCAAAATAAAGGATTCTGTCAATGCCATGAATTATTTTGAGAAATTTATAGAGACACCGACAACGGCCTATACGGAGTTCGCAGCCGCGAAGTTGTCATCTTATTACTACGGTAAAAAAGAGTACGCTAAAGCCAATAATTACTACAAGAAATTGGATGAATTAGCGACGAAACCTACAACGACTTTCCAAGCAAAACTAGGTCAAATGCGTTGTGCATTCCTCATTGATGATTTTGCTAACTCTATTGTCAATGCAAAATTTGTTCTAGAAAATGCAGCCATCACCCCTCAAATTAAGGTTGAAGCAGAGTATTCAATTGGATTGTCCAATTACAACCTAAAAGAATACAACAATGCCAAACCTTCATTGGAATGGTTAGTGAAAAACACAACAACTGCCATGGGGTCTGAAGCGAAATATTTGTTGGCAGACATCTATTTTAAAAACAAAGAACTTGCCCTGGCAGAAACGGAAATCAAGGGCTTGGTTAAAATGAAACCAAGTTATAATTTCTGGGTTGCGAAAGGACTCATGTTGCAAACAAGAATACATATGTTGAATGATGATCTTTTCCAAGCTGAACAAACGCTGAAATCGGTGATAGATTTTTACCCTGATTCCAATGATGGAATTCAGTCCGAAGCAAATGACCTTTGGGACGAATTGATGCAACTGAAAAATCCACCGGCAACGGAAGAAAAGGAACCAGAAATGAAAATTGAAATCAATGAAAATTAAGAACATGAAATACGTACTTACGATAATTACGCTAGTATTCGTTTCTGGCATTTGGGCACAAAAAGATGATTTAATTCTTGAAATGAGGGCAAACAGAACCGTTGAGCCAGCATTCAGAATTTTAGCCCATCCTAAAATTATTGATACCGTGAAAGCTGCACAAGTAAAGGCTTATCCACTTTTGTTTTTTCAAGTTCCAACGAAAATATCATTGGATTCAATTGAAGCAGCAACAGTAGAAACAACGGAAAAACTGAAGCAACTTTATCCATTTTATGCAAAAGTAGGAGTGGGGTCTGCGATTATGCCTTTAGGCGAATTGTATTTCAACTCAACCCGATCAAGAGCCTATCAATATGGCGCTAATGTAAAACATTTATCATCTTTTGGCGATA
Organism: Crocinitomicaceae bacterium; assembly: GCA_044372485.1. GTDB lineage: Bacteria > Bacteroidota > Bacteroidia > Flavobacteriales_D > Crocinitomicaceae > UBA952. The sequence goes on along the minus strand of JBILRU010000019.1, from coordinate 11,023 downwards.
TCAAAAACAGAGAAAAAGTGGTGTATGCACCAGCGCAATATGACCGAACGAACGCAACAGTTTTTGGGAAAATAAATGAACGCAACTATAACCTTTTAGGGGAGTTTAACTACCAAAATAATGGCTTTCATTATTATGGTGTTCAAAACGATAGCTTGTCCAAAGATTCAATTGCACAACGTTTTCAGGTATATAATGGATCGGCAGAATATGTTGCGAATAGAGGTGATAGCGCAAGGTTAAATTTTAATATAAAAGCTGACTATACGAATTTTCAAACGAGAAAAATTTCGGATACTCTTGCCGATTGGAGAGCACGTGAAAATCATTTTAACTTCAAGTCTCGCCTCTGGTACAATAACCGAAATGAACGTTTTTACGGAGATGTTGGAGTAAGATACAATGGCTATACCTATGGGATTTTAGACTCAGTAATGTCCGTGGGTGATACGGGGATTTCAAATCAAAATACCATCATTGATTTTAAGCCTGGAGTATGGACACAAATGCTCGACAATCGCCTGAAAATTGAGATTGGCGTTGGAATTACCGTGGACCTTCATGCTGATAAAAACATGGTCTATCTATATCCTCAAGCTGAATTTAAATATGCGATGTTTAATAATATATTCATTCCATACCTTGGAATTAAAGGCGGATTAAAACAAAATACGATTCAAAGTTTAACAAGTCAGAATCCTTTTATTCGTGTGAATCAACAACTGTTGAACGAACACAATCCATTTGATATTTATGGTGGTTTCAAAGGGACATTAAGTAAAAGAATGAGCTTTAACATCGGAGCAAGTTTTGCGCATATTGAAAACAAGGCATTGTTTGTTACCGATACTTTTGGTGTATACAGAAATCAATTTAATGTCATTTATGACACTTTGAATTTAACGACCATAGAAGGATCATTGAGTTACCAGATGTCCGAAAAATTAAAAATTGATGGAATTGCACGTTTCTACTCTTATGAAATGTATAACCAAGCACGAGCTTGGAACCTTCCGCAATTTCAATGTTTGGTTCGTGGGTCTTATAATCTGTATGACAAGTTCTCTATCTCATTGGATGGTAGTCTAGAAACCGGAAGAAATGCACTTGTTTATGCTACAGGAGATGGCGTGAAAGAAGAAAACGGACAATATTTCGTTTCATTAGGAACCATTGTTGACATTAACTTGGGTGTCGAATACCGCTATAACTCGAGAGTTTCTGCCTTCTTGCAGTTAAATAATGTTGCCGCGCAACGCTATAATCGATGGTATAATTATCCGGTTCAACCATTCCAAGTGATGGGCGGTGTGACAGCTCGATTCTAATCCATGGAAACGGAAGCATTCGTACTATGTAAAATTGGACCATCGAATCAGGCATTTGAGCGAAAAACCATTCAACTTCCTGCATTGGACCCTGATGAGGTATTGATTGAAAGTGAAGCTTTTGGTTTAAACTATGCGGATGTCATGGCGAGACACGGATTATACAAGGAAGCACCACCATTGCCATGTGTTTTAGGGTATGAGTTAGTCGGAATTGTTAAACAAGTTGGAGAGAACTGTTCTTCAGATTGGATTGGAAAACGTGTACTCGCATTTTCTCGCTTTGGTGGATATGCAAAACACGTACAAACGAAAGCACATGCGGTCGTAGAAGTCGGTGACTTGCCCGCAGAAATTGCCATGTCACTTTCCACACAAGGTGTTACTGCCTATTACATGAGCGATTTCATGTCCCCAATTCGCATAAACGAACATGTCTTAATTCACGCGGCAGCGGGTGGGGTAGGGTCTTTGCTCATTCAATTGGCAAAGCGCAAAGGCGCAATCGTTTACGCGAAAATAGGTTCAGAGGACAAACGAGAATTAGCAATAAAATTAGGGGCTGATCATGTAATCAATTACAAAAATACACCGTACGAACTCGAATTACAAAAGCTGCTAGGAACAAATCAGTTGAGCGCAAGTTTTAATCCAGTTGCTGGAGACACCATTAAAAAGGACATGAAGTTATTGGGTCCCAACGGACGATTGTATTTGTTTGGCGGTTCACAAATGGTGGGAGGCAAATTTGGAATCCTTTCTAAACTAAAGTTTATCTGGGATATGGGGTTTGTACTTCCAATAGGACTCATGATGCAATCCAAAAGCATCATTGGGGTAAACATGTTGAAAATCGCAGACTGTTATCCTGAAATCATTTCCACTTGTCTTCAAGACATGCTTGAGTTATATCACAAGAATGAAATCATCACCCATGTTGGTGGTGTTTTTACAGAGAATGAAATGGTTGAAGCTCACAATTTACTCGAAAGCGGAAAATCGATGGGGAAAATAACCGTTCGTTGGAATTAAGCTTTTTTAGAAAAAAAGCCTTTTAAAAATCCGAGTATTTGTTTTCTAAACAAAAATGTCAGCAATAAATAGGGGATGATCATCAAATAGAGAATCCCTCCGTTAATGTTTGATCCGAATGAATTTTCATCCAACCCAGCATTTTGTTCTGCCAACAATTTACATTGTGAGCATCCCTGCGCTAATAGATCCTGTGAGAAGGAAAATAACGCGATAAATAATCCAAGTAGTTTAACCTTCATGTTTAAAATATTCGTTCACAAAGGTAGGCAAGATTAATTCCAATTCAAAATACTTACTTTTGTTCATGCGTTTATTATTTGTACTTATTTCAGCGATACTTTCATCCCTACTTTTGAGTTGCGGTGATTCATCCAAAAAAATCGATACGTCAAAATTGACGCTTGATAGTTTACTTGTACTTTATCCCGATAGTATTCCACTTCTGTTGAAGAAAGGGAATGAACTGATAGAAAAAGTGCAGTACCAAAAAGCATTAGAGGTCGCCGCGAAAGCTTACCGTTTAGACAGCGTTTCCTTCGATACTCGTGTGTTGTATGCGGAAGCCCTCATCAATAAACCTTCGCGCTCTGCTGATGACATGTTACGCGGACATTTAATGTATAAATCGCTCGTAAAGGCAAATCCAAAAAGTGAAAAGGCACTTGTTGGCTTAGCGAATACCTACACGATGTTGGAGGACATGGAAAATTCCTTCCTTTACATCAATAAAGCCTTGCGTATTAATCCAAGGTACCGTGATGCTTATATTTTAAAAGGAACTAATTACCGTTTAAAACAAGATTTGAAATTAGCCATCTCGTCTTATGAAACAGCCGTTCAAATTGACCCGAAATGTACGATGGCCTATCTTTCATTGGCAGTTTTGTATGAATTAAACGGCGAGGCCAAATTGGGAATGGAAAAATACACCACGGCCTATCAGTTGGAACCGAAAAACACCGAAGTTATTTATGCTTTGGCCTATGCAAAAGAAAACCTAGGTCAAACAAATGAGGCGATGACCTTATACCGAAAAATGGCACGATTAGATTCAACGTATGCGGACGCCTTTTTCCACATCGCACGCATTTACCAATACGATAAACCGCAATTGGACTCCGCAATTTTCTATTATAAAAAAGCGATAAAAGCCAATCAGGAACATATTCCATCTTACCATAATTTAGGGCTAGTCTATGAGGAAAAAAGCGATATCACCAATGCCCTTTTTACCTATGCTAAGGTGTTAAAAATGGATCCTGACTACGCATTAACAAAAGAGCGAGTAGCCGTTTTGAAGAACAAGCGATGAATCGACAAGAAAAAATAGCTTCTTTATTAGGGGATATTCTCATCCCGATTTTAGGTTTTTTTCTGTGGAATTGGAGCATCTACTTTATCTGTCTGTTTTTTTTGTTGGATCAATTGGCACGAGAATCATCACATTTATATCGAATGCGTTACATCAAAAGCCAACTGCAAATCAGCCAACTATCGGTTGGGCTGAACGTGCTCCTTTTTATGTCTTTTGTTTTCATGGTTCATGTGTATAATTACATGTTACATCCGACCATCAAATTTTCGCATGAAATGAATGCGTTTTTCTGGTATAAAGATTCCGGTTTTGCGCAAGGATTCCTACTGTTTCCATTGGTAATTATTGGTGAGCGAATGCGTTTTAAGATGAATATGAAACAATTTTCAAACGAGACGCACCTCAAATCCTGGCAAAATTATTCCGTTCAAATTTTTGCTTACTTTATGCTGTTTCTTTTGCTGAGTATAGGATTAACGGTAGCGGAGATGTCAAAAACCGCGAGCTTTTCATGCCTCATTTTCGGCTTTGCTAGCATCACCCTATTCGCTGATAAACTCAGTGCTTTTTTCCCGAGGTAATTTCCCTTAAATTTGTATACTTAGTAGTGTATATGGACAGAAATTTACTTTTAGCTCAAAAAAGAGAAGAGCTACACTTGGCGGGCGGAAAAGAACGCATCGAAAAACAACATCAACAAGGAAAGTTAACAGCAAGAGAACGTGTTACACTTTTGTTAGATGAAAATTCTTTCAATGAAATTGGTGCTTTCGTGGAGCATCGTTCCACAAATTTCGGTTTGGAAAAACAAAAATATCCGGGGGATGGAGTCATCACTGGATTTGGCACCGTTCACGGAAGATTAGTCTATGTGTATTCGCAGGATTTCACCGTCTTAGGAGGATCCCTTTCGGAGACACAAGCGGCAAAAATTTGTCGTGTGATGGACCTAGCCATGAAAAATGGCGCTCCTATTATTGGAATGAATGATTCTGGTGGAGCTAGAATTCAAGAGGGAGTGGTTTCTTTAAGCGGATATGCGGATATTTTTTTCCGTAATACACGGGCATCAGGCGTCATACCACAACTTTCCCTAATCATGGGTCCTTGTGCTGGTGGGGCAGTATATTCCCCTGCTTTAACAGATTTTATTTTCATGGTGGAGGAAACATCTTACATGTTCGTAACCGGACCAAATGTGGTAAAAACGGTCACGCATGAAGAAGTAACATCAGAAGATTTAGGTGGTGCAAAAACACACGCAGAAAAATCAGGCGTGAATCATTTTACCGCTGTGAATGATATGGAGTGTATCAAGAAAGCACGAGATTTAATCACATATTTACCACAAAACTCTTATGAATTGGCTCCGGAACCAAGTGTTTTTGAGTTCAATCCGTCTAAGTTGAATCAAATTGAAAAAATAATCCCCGAGAATACCAATATGCCTTATGACATCAAAAAGGTCATTGAGTGTCTCATAGATGATGCAAGTTTCAGAGAAGTTCAAGAGGACTTCGCAAAGAACATCATAGTTGGATTTGCCCGATTGGAAGGAAAAACGATTGGAATCATTGCCAATCAACCGGCCGCAATGGCAGGTGTCTTAGATATTGATGCATCCCGCAAAGGAGCCCGTTTTGTTCGCTTTTGTGATTCATTTAACATCCCATTGCTTGTGATTGAAGATGTACCTGGATTCTTACCCGGAACAGACCAGGAATGGCGGGGAATCATTACACATGGCGCAAAATTATTATACGCGTTTGCTGAAGCAACGGTGCCGAAAATCACCGTAATTACTAGAAAAGCCTACGGAGGAGCTTATTGTGTAATGAATTCTAAAAGCTTAGGAGCAGATTTAAGTTTTGCTTGGCCAACTGCAGAAATCGCTGTAATGGGAGCTAAGGGTGCCGCAGAAATCATCTTCAAAAGAGACATCTCTTCCTCTAAGAACCCACAGGAAAAATGGTTGGAAAAAGAATCGGAATATGCAGAAACTTTTGCCAATCCATACCGCGCTGCGGAAAGAGGAATAATTGATGATGTTATTTTACCAAAAGAGACGCGTCAAAAGTTAATACAAGGCTATACAATGCTCGAGAAAAAGTCAGAGACCTTACCTAGAAAAAAACACGGAAATATTCCTCTCTAATCAAGCGCAAGTAAAAGTTGTTAATGTAATCTAATAAGGGGCAACCTTTTGACTCCAATTTCGTTATAATCAAGCTGTAAACTCTCCTAAAGGCTATGAATGAATTGAAAAAATGTACTTTTCGACATCTGATTGTTTTCCTTGCACTTTCAAATTTGGGAGGTTTGTGCAACAATTTTATTAGTGCACAGGTAGTAAATCCATTTGCCATTCGTTACCAGACCTCACAAAAAGGAGGGATGACAATTATCTCTAATACTTCAGTAACATGTTCCAATTGCGCCTCTTCTCAAAATGAAATTCCACCTACAGGATCTTCGGAAAATGGTGGTTCAGGCATAGTAATGAATTATATTGATATTGATAATGATGCCACGACATTCATGTCATCCTCGGATAGTTTGAATTTATCCAATTGTAGTGAGGTTTTGTGGGCCGGGCTTTATTGGGGAGCAAGAGCTCCTTCATCCACAACAAATTACAATCAGAGAAATACAGTTAAGCTAAAAGTCGGAAATGGTTCCTATCAGACATATACCGCGGACCAATTAATAGACGCTCCCACTTTAGGGTCACACCCGAGTTATTTTTGTTTTAAAAATGTCACTTCTTTGGTGCAAATGAATGGCACTAGGTCAAGGTTTACACTAGCTAATCTTGTCACTCAATCTGGAAATAATCGCTGGGGAGGTTGGTCAATTATTGTTGTTTACAAAAACACGTCTGAAACGTTTAAAAACCTAACTATTTATGATGGCCTCGTTTACGTTAGTACGGGAAACTCGATTAATATTCCAGTGACCGGGTTCTTAACCCCAATAAATGGAGCTGTAAACTTTGAATTAGGTGTTATTGCGTATGAAGGAGATCGTGGACAAACCGGGGACCAATTACAATTCAATGGTGTTGGTTCAAACTTTGTGCAAGTTTCAGATGCTCTACATATTTCAAATAATATGTTCAACAGTACTATTTCCAATAATGGTATTTTGACACCTTTTAGAATTCCAAATTACAATAACACTTTGGGTTATGATGCGGCAATTTACAAACCTGATAATAGTTTACAAAATTACCTCGGTAACAATGCGACATCAGCCAATATTCGAGTAACAACATCCTCTGAAAACATTATTACACGCGTGTTAACCTCGGCTATAGATATCTATGAGCCAGATTTGCGCGCATCTGTTTTCGTTAATGATTTGAATGGTGGGGCAGTAATGCCTGGTGATATCTTGGAATATACGGTTACAGGGAAAAATATAGGGTCTGATGTTTCATTGAACACCTATATTACTGATACTCTAGACATACGCACGAACTACGTTCCCAATTCCATCACCTATTTAAATGGACTAAATGCTGGGAACAAAACCGATGGATCCGGTGATGATGAAGCGGAATACGATGCGGTAAATCGTGTAATAAAAATGCGCGTGGGAACGGGTTCTACTTCAACTACGGGTGGTCAAATGATTAATTCAGTCAATGGTGCAGATAGTTCGTATGTTCGCTTTCAAGTTGTTGTCGTAAATGATTGCTTAATTCTTGCCTGTGATAGCACCCTTGAAAATAAAGCATATATCTTTGGAACAGGCGTATTATCGGGGTCTACTGTTAATAATAACGGAGCCTCCGATGTATATGATGCGCTGGGTTGTGCGACATCAGCCAATAATTTAGTTACGATTAATACTTCTGGTTGTCCGGTGGTTGGAGTAAATTCAAATCCACCTCTTTGCGTCGGCGGAACCCTTCAACTGAGTACACTTTATTCCCAATGGGCTAATTATTCGTGGTCAGGACCAAATGGATTTTCTTCTACTTTACTAAATCCAACTGTTTCCAATCTAACATCTAGTAATTCAGGAACGTACGCTTTAAACATTACGTTTACTGGATCTTCTTGTACTTTCAATAATTTAACGAAATTAGTAACGGTAAATCCAACGCCTTTAATTAACCTCGTTAGTTTAACAAATAGCTCCTGTTATAATGCTGATAATGGTGCGATTTCCGTATCTGCATCTGGAGGGTCACCAATTAATTATACATGGTCAACGGGAAACACTAATAATAATATCTCGAGTTTAAGCCCCGGATTGTATACAATTAATGTTCAGGATGTATACCTATGTACGAACAGTGCTACGTATGCGATTTCCGAACCAGATACGCTTGTATCAAATATTGTGATTTCTTCGAATTATAATGGACAAAATATTTCATGTTTCAATGCCGCCGATGGCACAGCAATAGCTTCAGCAACAGGAGGAACATTACCTTACACCTATTTATGGTCCAATGGTCAAACAAGCGCCACTGCGACTGGACTTTCCGCAGGTACATATACCGTAACCGTAACAGACGTAAATGGATGTACATCTATAAAATCAATTACCCTAAGTCAACCAACGGCAGTTATATTAAGCACTAGTTCAACGCCAGTTCTTTGTTTTGGTGGTTCAACAGGAGCAGTAGCTTTAACGGTGTCAGGAGGCACATTTCCTTATTCTTATAATTGGTCTAATGGACAGGTTTCACAAAATTTAAATGGAATATCTGCGGGTACTTATACCGTGCAAGTCTCCGATATAAATGGATGTTTAGCTTCTGAACTGTCAAATGTAACCCAACCATCTGCACCAATAAATAGTCAAGATTTACATGCAGATGTTTTGTGCTATGGTGGTTCCACAGGATCCATCGATTTATTGGTTTCAGGTGGAACGCCGAACTACAGTTATTCTTGGAATACTGGAGCAACATCTCAAGACTTAGTCAATTTACCTATAGGGTCGTACGAGGTAGTCATCACCGATAATAATAACTGTACCTCACAATATACAGTATCTATTTCCCAACCAGTCGCACCATTATCTATTTCAGGATTGGTCACACCAATTGGATGTTTGGGTCAATCAACTGGAGCAATCAACATCGGCGTCTCAGGTGGCACTTTACCATATACTTATGCTTGGAGTTCAGGAAGTGCATTACAAAATATTTCGGCGCTTCCGCCCGGAAATTATTCTGTATTGATTACAGATGATAACAATTGTACATTGACTTCTAATTATACAATTACGGAGCCTCTCGCACCTCTTGTATTGACTGAAACGCACAACAACATCTATTGTTATGGCGCTGCAACTGGCAACATTGATGTTACCGCCATTGGTGGAACAACGCCTTATTCTTTTGCGTGGAGTAATTTTACGTACAACGAAGACTTGAATAACACTCCTTCAGGCACGTATCAATTACAAGTGGAAGATGCCAATGGCTGTCGAGATTCCCTTTCCGTAACCTTGATTAATCTAACGAATCCGATTTTAATGAGTGAAACACATACAAATGTTTTGTGTTTTGGAGAAACAACTGGTGCGATTGAGTTAACTGTTAGTGGTGGAGCAACGCCATTTTCCTATCAATGGAGTAACGGTTCTATTGATGAAGACCTTATAAATATTGGGGAAGGAATATACAGTGTAATAGCTACAGATGCAAATAACTGCACAGATACTTTGATTGCTAATATTACTCAACCAAGTTCTGCAATCAACCTATCTGAAACTCATACAAACGCTTCTTGTATGAGTATCATCAGTGGATCCATTGATTTATCCGTTTCAGGAGGGGTCCCTACTTATACGTATTTATGGAATAATGGGTCAACTAATCCGGATATTACAAACTTATCGAGTGGAACATATGTGGTTCAGGTAACAGATAATAATTCGTGTGTTGCTAATCTAACCATCGATGTCATTGATCCATCAAATACAGTTGTAGTTACTGCCCTTGTTGATTCAGTCAATTGTTTTGGTGGTGCCGATGGCTCCATTAATTTATCCCCATCTGGCGGAATGCCGGGTTATGTATATGATTGGAGTACAGGAGCTATTGCTGAGGATATTACGAGCTTATCCCCAGGAAATTATTTTGTGAATGTGGACGATGTTTTGGGATGTGGTTTATTCATGTCATTTACGGTTGAACAACCTCTTAGTGCATTAACGGTTTCAGGTCAGAACAATAATGTCATCTGCTTCGGCCAGCAAAATGGAGAGATTGATTTAACGATTTCAGGCGGTACTCCAGGATATTCCTATGTTTGGACAAATGGACAAACAACTCAAGATTTGACTGGTTTAACTTCCGGTACCTATTCAGGAACAATTACCGATGCCAATGGTTGTGAACAGAGTTACGTTGGTCAAATTACTGAACCAGGATCAGCCTTGACAATAAATCTCACTTCCACCCCTTCCTTATGTTTTGGTGGCGCAAGTGGAGGCGTAAACTTAACGGTAAACGGAGGAGTTCCGGGCTACACATATAGTTGGAGCAACGGATCAACGACAGAAGATTTAACAAATGTTAGCGCTGGGACTTATACGGTAACGGTACAAGATCAGAATGGTTGTTTGATGTTTGGCTCGATAGTAGTTGGTCAACCAGCGAGTGCCTTGACCTTGAGTCAAACGACAACTCATGTAAGTTGCTATGGTGGCAGCAATGGCTACATCAATCTGAGTCAATCAGGAGGCACCCCTGGATATAGTTATTTATGGAGTAATGGAGCTACGACCGAAGACTTGATCGATATTAGTTCGGGCGGCTATAGTGTAGTCGTAACGGATGCCAATGGCTGTCCTTCGAACTTGAGTGTGTTGGTAAATCAACCAAGTTCATTGGTGAGCGTGAGTGGCACCGTTGCCAATGTATTGTGCTTCGGAGGAACGACGGGCAGCATCACAAGTACAGGACAAGGCGGTACAAGCCCATATAGTTATTCATGGAGCAATGGCGAAACGACTAGTCAAGTGAATGGTTTAAGCGCAGGACTTTACACAGTAACGGTAAGCGATGCGAATGGCTGTAGTGCGCTACAAACGTGGAGCGTATTCCAACCAAGTGCATTAAGCTTGCAGAGCACCAACACCAACATCTTATGCTACGGACAGTCATCAGGTAGCATCACGAGTCAAGCAAGTGGTGGAGTAACCCCATATAGCTACACATGGACCAACGGGATGACCGGTCCGAACTTATTAAACCTGCCAGCTGGCCCATATTTTTTAACCTTGGTGGATGGCAATGGTTGTAGTGCGACCTTCTCAGACACGGTTTATCAACCAACGACAGCGATGACCCTGAGCACAAGTATTGTAAACAACACTT
>JBILRU010000017.1:0-25113 GCA_044372485.1 Crocinitomicaceae bacterium | reverse complement strand
CTCAATGGATAGAAGAAGAGAAAGCACAGTTAAAAAAGCATAAAAAAAGCCGACAAGAACAACGAGACGCAGCCAATCAACAAGATATATCTGCATATAATGCCTTAATTGAGGACTTGAAACAAGAAAGCATTCGCCAGCAAATTCAATTTAAACAGCAGCACTACACAAAAAAGGCGGAACTTCTTCAATTGGAAGAATCATTGCGTCAATTTGAAAATCAACTAATTGAATTGCGCGAAAAAAGAGCCGCAATGTCGGCAGATATACAAAGTCGAATATTTCAATCGTATACCTTTTTGAATACGACACAAGAAACAAAAAGTTTATTAGACATTTTCAAGGAAACACCATTTAAAACGCCTCCGGCCGGTGCAGGGGAGTGTGCTGCTCCTAAATTGCTGCAGTATGCATTTTTAAACAAACTGAAACCTATTGCCTTGGCAGAATTTTGGTGGGGAATGTCACCGGAATCTGAAGTGAAAATCCACCAAGAATTTTATCCCGCTTGTCGAGGAAAATGCGAACCCATTTTATCACATATGTTGAAGGGAATTGAAATGGATATCAACCCGATGAGCATTAATCCAGCGGAAGGAAAAGAATTGGAAATCTTATTTGAAGACGAATACCTTCTTCTTGTCAATAAGCCCGCAGAATTTTTATCGGTTCCGGGAAAAACAATTACTGATTCTGTTCAAACAAGAATTCAGCATCTATATCCGTATGCTGCTGGACCTTTACTTGTTCACCGATTGGATATGTCCACTTCTGGAATCATGCTCATTGCTAAAAAGAAGGATATTCATGAGTCCTTGCAAAAACAATTTCTGAAACGTAGCGTCGAGAAACGGTACATTGCTCTTCTACAAGGCTACGTAAAATCTACGAAAGGAGAGATTCAACTTCCACTTCGCGTGGACTTAGAAGATCGTCCTAGACAGTTAGTCTGTTATGACCACGGGAAGCAGGCCTTAACGAAATACGAGGTCTTAGAGCGCACAAAAGGACACACACGTGTGTACTTCTATCCACATACTGGAAGAACGCATCAATTGCGTGTACATGCTGCTCATGCAAGTGGATTAAACGCTCCAATCATTGGGGATGATTTATATGGACAGAAATCAGATCGTTTGTATCTGCACGCTGAATACTTTAGTTTTTGGCACCCCATCACAAAGGAACGCATCGAAATTACGTGTCCTGCTCCTTTCTAACTAGGATCGTTCTACCCAATCACCATGTTCTTTGATTAAATCAATCAAGGCATCAACGGCTTCTTCCGCAGCCACATTTTTGCGGACAACTGTTTTTTCTTTGTATAAATGGATTTTACCTGGGCCTGTTCCAACGTATCCATAATCGGCATCAGCCATTTCACCAGGACCATTTACAATGCACCCCATGATTCCAATTTTAATTCCTTTTAAATGAGAAGTTCTGTTGCGAATTTTGGCAGTGGTTTCTTGTAAATCAAATAAGGTTCGTCCACACGAAGGACAAGAAATATATTCCGTTTTCGAAATACGTGTTCGAGTTGCTTGAAGAATACCAAAGGCTGTCGAATTGATGAAGGTTTTCGGCTGTTCACCAGTGATCCAAATGCCATCTCCGTATCCATCAATGAACAAAGATCCTGCATCACTCGAAACATTTAACTGGAACTTCTCCGCGTCACTTTCCAACGAATCTACTTTAATAATGACTGAAATGTCCATCAGTTTGTCCGCTAATTCACTGAAAAAACGCCTAAACACCTGTGTTTTGTTAGCGTACTTCGTTGATACAATCAGTGTCAATTTCGCATAATCAGCGAGTATTGCTGGAATTTCATCTTCTGCATTTAAGGTTAAAAAACCCGGTTGGGTTTTCGGTAGTTCAGGTAACTGGTCGATAGTGAGTTGAGGATAGAATCCAACTCGCTCGGAAAAATGTGCTTTCCATGACTTGAAATCACAAATAACACCCAGTGTTCCCGGAACTTCAAAAGGTAAAGAATTTGAACCAATGTATACATAGTCTGCAGCTAGATCCTGGAGGTTCCATTTATCTAAAGTGACGGAATAATTGTATCCAAAACCATAGAAATTAGCTGGAATAAGTTCCGTTTTAGTGGACATATCCGCAATGACAACTGGGACATGTTTTCCACCTATATTGTGAATTTCACGGCTGATTCTTCGCGAATATTCAAAGGGATTATGTGCAAGTTTCGAGGAATCTATTGTTAGCGGATAAATAGATTGATCTTGGTATTTTTCTGCCAGTTTACGCGCCACGGGAATTTCAAATTCTGGTTCTTCCGTTAAGGAAACTCGGATCGTATCTCCAATCCCATCTTCCAATAAAGCGCCAATCCCAACAGCCGATTTAATACGTCCGTCTTCGCCATCACCCGCTTCTGTAACACCCAAATGCAAAGGGTAACAACGTCCGTTCTGCAACATGCGGTGCACCAACAAGCGGTATGCCTGCACCATCACAAGCGTGTTGCTGGCTTTCATGGAAATCACTAATTCGTGGTAATCATTCTTCTCACAAATATGGATGAATTCCATCGCAGATTCCACCATTCCTTCAGGGGTGTCACCGTAACGACTCAAAATGCGGTCTGATAAGGAACCATGATTCGTTCCAATGCGCATCGCCGTACCGAATTCTTTGCAAAGGTTTACCAATGGAGTGAACTTAGCTTCAATGCGAATGAGCTCCGCCTGATAACTTTCGTCGGTGTAGTCTATTTCTTCAAACTTCTTCTTGTCGGCATAATTTCCAGGATTTACCCGAACTTTTTCTATCAATTTTGCCGCAATTTCTGCTGCGTTTGGTGTAAAGTGGATGTCGGCAACTAAAGGAACATGGTAGCCGAGTTCGGCTAGTCTTGAATGGATGACACCTAAATTCTCTGCTTCATTCTTACTGGGAGCTGTTAAACGAACCAATTCACATCCTGCATCAATCATTCGAATACTTTGCGCAACTGAACCATCAGTATCCATCGTATCAGTTGTGGTCATCGATTGTAGTCGAATAGGATTATTTCCACCTAATGTTAATTCACCTATAAGCACCTCCATCGTTGGAAGTCGTTTTCGGTTGAATGGATCAATGCAATAAGTTGGATTCATGAACTAGATGTGTAAGTAAGCATAACAAAAGTACGGATAGTTTGTTTTTTAAATTGGGAATTTGGTGTGATATTTGTTTCGTCGAAAATTAAAAAGATCAATGACTGTTTTAAAAGGACTTTTACCCGTATTCATTTTGTTTTTATTCATGTCCTGTGAACATGATGAAAAGAAATCATCCCCGAAGAAGATTCAACCGAAAGCGGTGATTCAGTCGACACCTAAAGCCCACAAGACCCCAAAGACGGATAAGCAAACGCGACGAATCATACCACCAGAAATCCTTCCTGTGCCATTTGGTCCATTTGATCCAGATCCAGATCCAGGACCGGAACCTGACCCGCTTCCGTATGATCCGGGAGAACCACCAGTTGTTTGCCCAACAGTTGATCCAATTGTGATAAAAGCGGATACAATTTATGATTTTCCTGCGTACTTTCCAGAATTTCCAGGAGGTCAAGAAGCATTAAAGAATTACTTGCAATCGAATTTGGTTTATCCCGAAGATGCAAAAGAGCTGGGAATAGAAGGAAAAGTATATGTGAGCTTCGTTGTTTTTGAGGATGGAAGCATTCAACAAATAACCATCCTTCGCGGAATTAAAGGAAATATGTCTTGTGAAAAGGAAGTGCTTCGTTTGATTAAACGCATGCCAAATTGGATTCCAGGCAAAAATAATTTTGGAAACGAGTTAAAGGCACGAGTAAAAATACCCGTAGTTTTCAACTTGGATTAGTCAACGGTTGGCAACTCCATACGGAAGGTTGTTCCTATATTTTCTTTAGATTCAAAAGAAATCGTTCCCCCATGTTTTTCTACAATTTGTTTCACTAAGGATAGTCCGATGCCACTTCCCGATGACTTCGTTGTAAAATGCGGGGTGAAAATACGTCCCGCCTCTTCGTTTGAAATGCCACAACCATTATCGATGACTTCCACCAAACACTGATGATCGACAACGGAAATGCTGACACGTATTTTTCCCTGATCGATTCCACTTAACGCCTGCTGTGCATTTTGCAGTAAATTAACCATCACCTGTGTCCACAAATTACGGTCAACGTTCACGAAAACGCCTTGAGTGGGTTTGTCAAACTGAAACGCGATTTGCCCTTCATTTTCATATAAATGCACTACCTTTTCGATCATTTCCACCATGTTTTCTCGTTGGAAAATGGGCTCGGGCATTTTAGCGAAATCCGAGAATTCATTGGCTATTCGAGCTAAACCGTCAATCTGTTCAATGATAGAATGTAGAACACGATTCAATTGTTTTTCGCCTTCTTCATCCTTTGGATCGTAACTTCTTAATAGATGCTGAATACTCAACTTCATCGGGGTTAACGGATTCTTGATTTCATGAGCAATTTGCTGAGCCATTTCACGCCAAGCTGATTCTCGCTCTGTGGAAGCTAGTTTTTGTGCGGTAATTTTAAGTTCGTCTAATTTGTTGTTGTAAGCTTGAACAATTGCGCCAATTTCATCTTTTTGCTGGTAGTTGATGTGCTTGTTTTCTTTTCCAAACTGGATACTGGACATGTGTTTTTTCAAAATGTTTAAGGGTTCTATTAACCAATTTGAAACCATGAGTCCGATGATGACAGAAAGCGCGAGTAACAGAATGAACACATTGATGATGGAAGTAACAAAGGTTTCGATTTGATTTTCATATTCTTGTTGCTGTCCAAAATGCTGCAAGTTTACATAACCAATTTCTTTCCGGTTTTCGTTATAAATAGGAAGGTATGAAGAAATAAAAGACAACTTTCCTATCTCTTCAGAATGCGAAAAGGAACTCTTGTTTTTTAACTGAAATTCTTGGAGCGCCTGAGGATTCATTTGCTCACTTATTAGTCCTAAATCAAATATTTTGGACCGCGAACTCGCCACGAGTAGTCCATTTTTGTCGTAGACGTTTAAGTCGGTATGGAAAATGGATGAGATTTTTCGGAGGACATTTTGTAAATGCGTTCGATCCTTCAGGACAGTCAGCGAGGTGTTTTTCGCCACTTTAGACTTTAGCTCTTCTTGAATAGAACTTAGCTTGTCTTGAATGTTTGATCGTGTAAAATCTTCGTATTGCTTTCCAACAAAAATCCCACTTCCGACGCCGTATAATAATAAGGAAAGGACGAGGACGAGGACAAACGCAATTTGGATTTTAAACGCAAATGATAGATCTATCCCACTGATTACTGCCCGACCATTGATCAGGTAAATGACGACCATCAACAACCCCCAAAAACAGAAAATATATGCGAAAGAAGTAATGTAGTCAAACCAGCTTTTGGACATAATAGAAATCACAATAGCATTTTGGTTTGACTTTCGATAGAAGTAATGATGGAATCCTTCATGTTTGAATGAGCCTTCAATTTTGTTTGCTGGAAGAAAGGAAAAGATAGAAACGGGATAGGTAAACGAACCGGATTGATGAATCAGGTGTCCTTCAGCGTATTTCGCAATCGAGTATTCTTCCAAACCACGAATCACATTGGCTTGGTCCGAAATGAGTAACCTGGGAAAGCCAATTTCTTCTGGTATTTGTTTGGACTTTAGCCTCACACTAAGAAAAATGAACGTTTCTCCAAGCTTGATTTTCTGCAAGATCACATAGGTTAAGCCCTCTTCTTCATGCGGTAAAAAATACATGGAAGGATCAATGTCTGATGAGGTTCCGTGCCGGTGAATCAACTCATTGATTTGCTCGAATGAAGTCGAATCTTTAGAGTAAAACGAGATGCCTTTATCCGTAAATACATCAAGAGACAAGTCGTATCCGTCCCAGATTCCATGAAAGTACCTTTTTTCCAGAATGGCGGTTAAGGTCCCGACTTCAATGGACATTGGTATGCCTGCGGAAAATTGATGGAATATGCGATCTGATGTTAAAAGACCTTGTAGTTCAGCATATTCAATTTCTAAATTTACATCCCTTTCTGTTGCAATTTTTTTGGCATAAATCGCTCTATTTTCTATATCTTTTTGCTCATTTTTTTGGATTAATTCATGGACAAACACAAACGAAAAAAGACATAGTAAAACCAACTGAAAGGAGAATTGTTGCATGGATTCCTTTCGGCGAGAAAAGAGCTGATTAACGAAGATGATCAGGAAAGGTAAAATCAATGTAAAATATGAAAAATCAGTTGATCCTGTAATGATCCAAAAAACAAAAACGAGAATAACAGATCCTGTTAGAACAAGAATCCCCTTCCATTTTTCCTCATAAAGGCGTTCAACAATCCCAAAAAGAATTTTTTGAAAGCAAAGAAAGTTTAAGCCAATAATCCCGAAGAAAACAAAGGAATCAGTATTTAAATTGAAAAATTGGTTGAAGTTGACAGGGATGCTCGAATGTAAAACGACCATTTTAACGAGGTAAACAATGGTCATCCAAACACCATAGATGGACACATACTGAATCCATATAAAATTGGCGTTCTTTGTTTCTTTGAAGGATTTGAAAATGATTAAAAATCCAAAAGCAATAAAGATACTATTGATGCAAAAGTCTAAGAAACTAGGAAACCACTCATTATAGGCGAAAAGTTCAGCAGAGTGGAATGAGGCTTGTTCAAAAACCTGATTTAGAGGCAACTCAAAGAGAATAATTCTGGAAATTAAGATTCCCAGGACTAATAACCATCGTCCAACTTTATTCGCCTCTACTTGTTTGTATAATCCATAAATAAGACTAATTAATCCAATTAAAATTATCGGCAGAATGAACCAAGGAATTGGTTCAGAAGAATTTTCGTTCCCAACGACAGAAAAGCAGTATTGCTTAGCGGCATTATAAATGGGAATTCCGCGGTTCGCATCTAAGGAAATACTAAATTTAGTTTTCCCAAATAATGGATTTGGATGAGAAGCAATGAATTCGTTGGAATAGGAATATTCTTGAATAATACAAAACGAAGCACAACATAAATAATCACCTTCTTTATATACATCTCCATAGTACCATCCGTTTTGGAGTTGGATGAGTCCACGACTTGGAAATTGAATGCTTGAAAAATTGGAAATAGGGACTTTATTTGTATTCCACTTGATTAAACGATCCTGCTTGTAAATGTGAACTTGACACGCTTCATTTACCGGAATAGATCCATGTCGTTTGAAATAGTGCAATGCGCTCGGTGCAATTCGCTTGATTTTTTGTTCCTGTTGAAGAAAAAGTTCTTGAATTTTTTTCTCCGGAACACGTCCTTCTTTCTTAAGTGATACCTGCCAATAAAGAAGCCAACTAAATGAACTAATTGCAAGTATGAAATACTTGAATTTCAGGGTTATGTTCACCCATTTCCTCATGTTTGCAACTCCATTTTAGTCAAACTGGAAAGAGAAATAAATAATTGTCCAAAGTCTTCATCTGCGCGGTGGTCATTCCTAAAAATGAAGTGAGCCTGACCTTTATATGGCTCAATATAATTCTCATAGCACGGGAGCACATGGTGATCCCATTGATAGATTATTTCTGAACGTTTGTATCCACGCGTCTCTTGATCGCGGTAAATGCGTCTATCCAATTGTGTTTGGTGATCAACATCCACAAAAATACTGAAGTCAAGTGTGTCGAATACTTTTTTATAATGGAATAAAAATAGTCCTTCAACGATGATGACCTCACTGGGCTGAATTGTTAACAGCACATTTTTGTTTGGAGGAGCATTGAAGAAATATTCCTTCACCTCGATTGGATTTCCTGCAACAAGCTGTTGTAAATCTGCTTCCAATTTGCATTGGTCCAAGGCTCCCGGTAAATCAAAATTCACCTTTCCGTTTTGGTCCAAAGCTTGCATTTCAATAGGATGGTAGTAATTATCCATCGAAAAAACGGATGGAGTAATTCCACCAAACGATTCAGACAATCTTCTTAATAACGTTGTTTTACCAGCGCCACTTCCTCCGCAAATCCCGACTACAAATGGTTTCTTTTTCATCTCCATACCTACCCACAAATATACAACTTGTCGCGTTTGTTTTTATCCTCAATTCATGTGTAACTGAAAGAAAAATCGTAACTTTCCTCTCACTATTTCAACTCTAATGAAAAAATTGCACTTATTAATTTTATTTTTCGTTTGTACAGCATCACTAAATGCCCAGATGAAAATCGGAGACAAAGCATTGATGTTAGACGATCAATTGCAAAGCACAAAAGGTGAAACAACCTCATTAAATGATTCGAAAAAAGACAATGGATTACTCGTGATTTTTTCATGTAATACATGTCCATTTGTGGTTGGAACGGAAGATTTTCCAGGTTGGGAACGTCAATACAACGCGCTTTACGATTTGGCAGATAGTCTAAAAATCGGAATGATTCTCGTGAATTCTAACGAGGGCAAACGTCAAGGAGCAGACTCTTATGAAGAAATGTTGAAGCATTCGAAAGAACTACAGTATAAAATGTCCTATATAGTGGATGTAAACTCCGCCATGGCCAATATTTTTGGTGCCAAAACAACACCTCATGTATTTTTGTTGAATGCGGAAATGGAATTAGTATACATGGGTTCTATCGACAATATTTGGGATAAAGAACGTAAAGTAGACATTCCCTACCTTAAAATAGCATTGAAGGAATTAGCAAGCAACAAAAAAATTAAGACAAACTCCACTCCACCAAAAGGCTGTGGCATCAAACGTATAACAAATAAATAAGCAACCATGAAAAAGACCCTTACCTTACTTTTGGCAATTTTCACGTTTCAAGGTTTCGCTCAACAAGGCGATGGATGGAAAAAAACGTACAAAGCGAGCATTAACTTAAAGGAAATCAATCAAGTTTCTTTTCAAGAACCAAACATTCAATCCTTGAAGGATGAAGATGCCTTGGTCGATGGTACGGGAAGTGCGCCTTGGCGTTTTGGTTGGAATCATTACACGAATTTAAATACAAATAATGCTGGAACCTGGACGAATCTTCCCAATGGGGATCGTATTTGGCATTTGATGGTGGAATGTGAAAACGCCTTGACAGTTAATTTAACCTTCGACCATACTGTTATTCCGGAAGGAAACGAGTTGTATGTTTTTAATCCTGAGAAAGAGTTTATTCTGGGAAGTTTTACGTCAAATCATTTATTTGAAGGACAATTGGGGACTGAGTTAGTACCAGGAAGCCGTTCAATTGTAGAATATTATGTACCAAAGAATAATGCTCAGGGACACATTCAAGTTTCCATTGTGACACATGGATACCGAACGGCAAGTGATTTCCAGGAGAAAGCTTTTGGCGGCTCTGGGGCTTGTAATAGAAATGTGAATTGTTCTGAGGGATTACCTTGGACATTGGAACGCAATGCGGCGGTAATGCTCGTTTCTGGAAGTAACGGTTTCTGCTCGGGATCATTGGTCAACAACACCTTAAACGATAGCAAACCTTATGTGTTAACTGCAGACCATTGCTCTAACTCTCCCCAAGCATCGTGGATTTTCCGCTTTAACTGGCAATCACCAGATTGTAATAATCCTGCAACATCCCCAACGTTTCAATCCTTGTCAGGCGCCGTACTTCGTGCACGCGCATCTGCATCTGATTTTTGTTTAGTGGAAATAACCGGTGGACTTACAGCGGGAACGGTACCGGCTTCGTACACTCCGTATTTTTCTGGTTGGGACCATTCTGGAAACACACCAACTTCGGCTGTCGGAATTCATCATCCATCTGGAGACATTAAAAAAATATCCTTTGAAAATCAACCGTTAATCTCAACAACCTTCGGTACTTGTCCGGCAAATAGCCACTGGGGAGTAACGACTTGGGATAGTGGAGTGACGGAAGGTGGGTCATCAGGATCACCGTTATATGATCAAAATCACCGCATTATCGGACAATTACACGGTGGAGCATCTGCTTGCGGTGCAGCCAACTTATCGGATGAATACGGCAAATTTAGTGTGTCTTGGGAACCAAATGGAAGCAATACAACGAATCAATTGAAGTGTTGGTTAGACCCGAATAATTCTGGTGCTGAATTTATCAATGGTTTCGACCCATCGAATGCGACTGTGGCAGCACTTGATGCTGGATTGTCTAGTCCTATGTTTGAATTAACGGCTTTCTGTGGAACAAATTATACTCCGAAAGTGACCATTGCTAATTCTGGCACAAACACGTTAACATCAGCTGTTGTGACGTATTCCATTGATGGCGGAGCAAATCAAACGCTCAACTGGAGTGGTTCTTTAGCTCAATGGCAGACCGAAATAATAAGCTTACCAAGTGTTACTTTATCTCCAGGAAATCATACGTTTAGTGCTTATGTTGTAAGTCCAAATGCTGGAACAGATGAAAACAGTTTAAATGATGCGACGAATTTTTCGTTAAACGTGAATGCCATTGATCAAACCATGGGATTATTAAAAGTGACCTTGTTAACGGATACTTACCCAGATGAAACATATATGGAATTAACATCAAGCAATGGAACTGTTGTTTGGTTTGAAGGAAACGAGTCGATTGTTGGAAATTATGGAACACAAAATAGTCCCGCGCCAACGGACCCAACCGCACCACTTACTGCGACCACAACGTATAACTACGACATTCCCATTTCGGTGAACGATTGTTATACGTTTACAATTTATGATTACTATGGTGATGGACTTGGTGCTGCTCAGTGGCCGCAAGGGGTCGATGGTAATTTAACCTTACTAGATAATGCTTCTGCCGTATTGTTTACGCTTACAGCTCCGGATTTCGGTTCAGAGTCATCAGACATCATTAAAAATGCCAATGATTCAGGAGTGGAGGAATTAGCTAACGCGCAATGGAACTTGTTCCCTAACCCAACGAAGGAAAATTTAAATGTATCCATTCAAAATAGCCAAGGTACTGAATTGGTGCTTGTAGATGTTTATGGTAAAACGATTTTACGTCAACTGATTCAAGGGAATGAACTACAATTGAACACCCAAAATTTATCCAATGGAACATATTTTATGCGTATCAATTTTGTGAATGGAAGTAGTTCAGTGAAGTCCTTTGTTAAACAATAAGCTAAATTAGGAATGGCCGGAATCTATGTGCACATTCCTTTCTGCAAGAAACGTTGTTCCTACTGCGATTTTCATTTTTCGACGACTTTTTCAAGTTATCGAGAGAAGTTAATCGCAGCTATTTGTTCTGAATTGATTATCAGAAAGTCTGAATTACACGATACGCTTGTTGAAACGGTTTATTTCGGGGGAGGTACACCAAGCCTTTTAACGAAGGAAGAACTTACATTTATCATGTCCACCATTCGTGATTATTTTCACCTCGCGGACACTCCAGAAATTACGTTTGAAGTGAATCCAGATGATGCTACGGAAGAGAATTTAATTGCTTGGAAAGCGTTAGGAATCAATCGCTTGAGTATTGGTTTACAGTCCTTTCAAGAAGCGGATTTAACGTGGATGAATCGTTCTCATTCCATCCAACAAGGGGAAATGGCAGTGAGTTTAGCACAAGCCCAAGGATTTGATAACATCAGCATTGATTTGATTTATGGCTTGCCTGAACTTTCCAACGAACAGTGGATAGCGCATTTAAATAAAGCCTTGAGTTTAGACGTTCAACACATATCGTCTTATTGTTTGACCATCGAACCAAAAACGGCCTTAAACGATTTTGTGGCAAAAGGAAAGTTGATTCGTCCAACAGAGGATCAACAAAGCGAGCAATTCGAATTGCTAGTGGATACATTAGCTGATGCGGGATTCGAACAGTATGAAATTTCCAATTTCGCGAAGGATCAGAAATACGCAAAACACAATTCAGCCTACTGGAACTTTTCACCATATATAGGCGTTGGACCGAGCGCTCATTCGTTTAATGGTCACCAGCGCAGATGGAACGTAGCCAATAACACGAAATATTACCAGCACGTAGGAAAGAACCAAGATTGGTTTGAGCTTGAAAATCTCTCAGAATCAGAAAAATGGAATGAGTATTTCCTAACTGGACTACGGACAAAATGGGGAATATTGAAGAAGAATATCCAGGAAATGGGAGGAATGAGTTCAAGCGAATTAACGCTGATGGACACCTACTTGAAGGATGAATGGATGTTTGAAATGGATGCTTCTTTTGTGTTAACAGAAAAAGGAAAACTTCAGGCTGATGGAATCGCTTCCTCTTTTTTTCGCTTGGATTAAGCTTCTAGTTTCCCGATGTAAATGGTGTTCCCTTCTATACGAACTGGGCGCTTTAAAAATGTGTATTCGTCTATTATAAATTGACGCATTTCCGCTTCAGAAAGATTTTTGTCTTTCAACCCTAACGTCTTGAATTTGATTGCTCGTTTGGAAAACAGGGCCTCGTAAGACCCTGCTAATTCCTTCATGAAATCCAAGTCTTTCGCCTCGATTCCTTGTGTTTTGATATCAATGATTTCATAGTCGGACGCGTCCGAAAATGCTTTTAACAGTTTGCGACAATTGTCACAGGTATTTAATTGATAAATTCGTTTCATTAACAAAATTCATCATACGCTGCAGCAAGATTAGCCGCAATCATTTGTGCACTTCCGCCTTCGATGTGATGGCGCTCTAAGAAATGAACTAATTTACCGTCTTTAAACAAAGCAATGGATGGTGAAGATGGGGGATAAGGCAAGAAGTATTTTCTCGCTTGAGCCACTGCATCCGTATCAACACCTGCAAAAACAGTCGTTAATTTGTTTGGGAATTTATCGTGGTGAAGTGATAACTTTACTCCAGGACGCATATTTCCAGCAGCACAGCCACAAACAGAATTAACAACGACTAACATTGTTCCGCTAGTTTCGTTAATTGCTTGATCTACTTCTGTACTATTTGTCATTTGTTCAAACCCAACACTCGTTAGGTCGTCTTTCATTGGTTGTACTAATTCTGGTGGATACATTTTTTCCGATTTTAGATTACAAAATTACGGATAAGAATCAATTCTTCTTAAATCCTTTATTAGATTCTTTTGGAAAGTAAGACAAGAATTTCCTCAGGAGAAATATAGAAACCTTTTCCTTTATTAATTCGATTCAAGGCAGTCATGCCAAAGTGCCGAAGAAACCTCGAACTGTTCGCCTTTTCATTCCAAAACAGTAAAAATGATTTGGTCATTGCATAATTTTTTGCTTGTGGGACAACGGCCATAGCGAAGTAATCAGAATAAAGTTGTTTTGGGAAGATTACTTTGCGTTTTTTCATCTGAGTCAGGAGTTTATTCTTTAAATACGCGCTATACTTAAGTAGAAGTAATTGTGTGCTGGCGGTGCTATCCGTTCCCTCTTGATAAGTAACTCGATGGTCCTTCAAGCCACGAAGCCAATTCTTCAATTCCTTTTGATTGTTGCCCTGTTTTTTTTGAAACTGAAAACGAACATGTGCTTTCAATACCTCTACGGAACCTAAATCTGGACTTGTCCATAAATAATCGGAACTTAATTCTCTATATGAGGAAGGTTTATCTAAACTATCCGTCAAATAACTAATCGCAAATGGATCCTTTCCTACTAAAAACCAATTGTTTCGAATCTGTTTGAGTTCGGATAATTCACCGTCAGAAAACCCATTTTGTACAGGTTGGAACGCTTGATTCTCCAAGGTCTTTATACCAAGTAGTGACTCTACAAATACCATATCGATGTTTGTGTTGAATCCATCTTTCTTTAAGCGGTATTGAATGGAATCTGCACGCATGTGTTTGATTTCAATCGCTATATTTTCTTTTTTTGTGAATTCCGCAAAGAATTTAGCGTCTTTGGGGTAAAGAAAATCAGAGGCAATGACTAATTTTTTATGCGCCAATGGCTGTGCTTCATCAATCGAACAAGCAAAAAGACTTCCAACTAACAATAGGAACAACAAGAAATCTTTGATTCTATCCACCCGTTAATTTTTTGATTTCATTTAATTTCATCAAAGCTTCTACAGGTGTCAATGTGTTGATGTCAATTCCGATTAATTCTTCATGTATCTGCTCTAAAACAGGATCGTTTAACTGGAAAAAGCTCAATTGCATGTTGGGATCTTTGTCCTTCTTGCTTTTTGTCTTCCCACCGGTTGACCCAACCTGTGAATGTGAAAACTCTAAGTCTTTTAAAACTTGCTCTGCTCTTTTCAAAACCATTGGAGGCATTCCTGCCATACGTGCTACATGGATTCCAAAGGAGTGCGCACTGCCACCTGGCGTTAATTTTCTCAGAAATAAAACACGGTCTCCTAGTTCCTTCACGGACACATTGTAATTACGAATGCGCCCAAAACTTTTACTCATTTCATTTAACTCGTGGTAATGCGTAGCAAATAAGGTTTTGCAGGTTGCTTTCGCGTTTTCATGGATGAATTCTGCAATAGACCAAGCAATGGAGATTCCATCATAGGTACTCGTCCCTCTTCCAATTTCATCTAATAAAATCAAACTTCGTGGAGAAATATTATTCAAAATACTGGCCGTTTCATTCATTTCCACCATAAATGTGGATTCTCCAGAAGAAATATTATCCGAAGCTCCAACGCGCGTGAAAACTTTGTCGATTAATCCGATTTTTGCCGCATCTGCTGGAACGAAACAACCCATTTGTGCCATTAACACAATGAGTGCTGTTTGACGAAGAATCGCACTTTTACCACTCATATTCGGACCCGTAATCATGATGATTTGTTGGTCATTGTTATCGAGTAGCACGTCGTTAGCGATATAGCTTTCTCCCACCGGAAGTCGACGCTCAATCACTGGATGTCGTCCGTTTTTGATGTCTAAAACAAAACTTTCGTTGATTTCCGGTCGAACGTACTTATTTTCATTTGCTGTTTGCGCAAAGGAGAACAAACAATCCAAACGGGCAATCAATAAAGCATTGTGTTGAATGGGCTGAATGTAATCCGCCATACTGAAGACAAGGTCCTGAAACAATTTGGATTCAATCGCATAGATTTTTTCTTCTGCACCTAGAATTTTTCCTTCATATTCTTTGAGTTCTTCGGTGATGTATCGTTCCGCATTGACAAGTGTTTGCTTTCGCATCCATTCCTCTGGAACTTTGTCTTTGTGTGTATTTCGTACTTCAATGAAATACCCGAAAACATTGTTGAAGGCGATTTTTAAACTAGGTATTCCTGTTCGCTTTGATTCACGCTCTTGAATTTGTTCGAGGTAATCTTTTCCGTTGAAAGAAATTTCACGAAGTTCATCCAGCTCTGTATGAAAACCTGAGCGGATAATCATTCCTTTTCCAACTTGCGCCACCGGTTCATCGCAAAGTGTTTTATCGATCAAATCGATTAAACTCTGACACGCATTCATTTGCTCAGTCAGTTTTTTCAAAGAAACTAAATCGCCATCCTTCAGCAGCTCCTTGACGGGCTCAATTTGCATCAACGTTCGACGCAAATGCATGACTTCTTTCGGATTGACTTTCCCAACGGCTACTTTGGAAATCAGGCGTTCTAAATCACCAATTTCTTTCAGTCGTTGCCCAATTTCATAGCTAATTTCCGGATGCCCCACCAAATAGTCAACAATGTCCAAGCGCTCTTCAATGGGCTTTTGGTCCTTCAATGGCAATACGATCCAACGCTTCATTTGACGTCCACCCATAGGAGTTAAGGTGTGATCTAAAACATCGGCAAGGGTGACTGCATTTTCATTGGCTGAATAAATCAACTCGAGGTTTCGAACGGTAAATCGATCGAGCCAAACGTATTTTTCTTCTTCGATTCTTGAAATCGTCGAAATGTGTCCTAAACGATGGTGTTGGTTTTCGTTCAAATAATGAAACACTGCACCGGCGGCAACAATGGCTGCGGATAATCCTTCAATCCCAAATCCCTTTAATGATTTTGTCCCAAAATGTTTCGTGAGCATTTCATTCGCATACTCACTGGTATATACCCAATCCTCCACCCGAAACGTAAAATGATTTTCGCCAAACTGCTGTTCGAAATCCGTTCGTTTGTTTTTTTGGTAGATAATTTCTGTAGGTTCGAAGCCACTAATAAGCTTGTCGATGTATTCTTTATTTCCTTGTGCCACCAAGAATTCTCCTGTGGAAACGTCTAAAAATGCGACGCCTATTGCGGCTTTTTCAAAATGTATTGCACAAAGGAAATTATTTCGAGATTGCTCAAGTACTTGATCGTTAAAGGAAACACCGGGAGTTACCAATTCCGTCACGCCTCTTTTGACAATGGTTTTTGTCATTTTAGGATCCTCCAACTGGTCGCAAATAGCTACGCGCTGTCCAGCTCGTACAAGTTTCGGTAAATACGTATCAAGCGAATGATGAGGAAATCCAGCTAATTCTATTTCAGTTGCCGAACCACTTCCACGCTTTGTTAAAATAATACCCAAAATGCGCGAAGTTTTCACCGCGTCCGCCCCAAAAGTTTCATAAAAATCTCCCACACGAAACAACAACAAAGCTTCCGGATGCCGGGCTTTAATTTGATTGTATTGCTTCATTAAAGGCGTTTCTGCGACGACTTTCTCTGTGTTCGTTTTTGACAAGTTGGGCAATTTAAAATTGGAACTTAAAATTAGGAATTTTTATGTGGCCTTCTACACCTATTTCCAAGAACATTTTAACAATTACTCTTACCTTTGATTCCAATGACCATAGAATCAAAAAACAAAAAATTAAAGCTTTGGGAACTGAACCGTGTTTCGGACGAAGCGTATAAAGAACAAGCGAAAAATCCGATCGTTATTGTTTTGGATGACATTCGTTCCTTGAATAACATCGGTTCTTTTTTTCGTACCGCTGACGCGTTTAACGTAGAGAAAATCTACCTCTGTGGGATATGCGCTTGTCCACCGCACCGAGATATTCACAAAACGGCCCTCGGCGCAACGGAAACGGTTGCTTGGGAATACCGTTCGGATATTTTGGAGTTAACGGCCGAATTGAAACAACAAGGCTATGCTGTTTGTACTGTTGAACAAACCGAACAAACGACCATGCTTCAGGACATACATGCCTTACCGGATGAAAAGTTTGCCCTCGTATTTGGAAACGAAGTAAATGGCGTGAATCAGCAGGTAATTGACGCTTCGAATTATGTCATTGAAATTCCCCAATTTGGAACAAAGCACAGTTTGAACGTCAGTGTTTGTGCGGGAATCGTCATGTGGGAATTTTGTAAACGCTATATCTAAACGACATGAAACAGTTCGTTTGTATTTCTTGCCTTTTCCTCTTCGGAAGCTTTTCAGCCCAAGAAATAAAAAATGTTCGTTTGTTAGATCATTGGTTTTCAGATACCATCATGACGAGCTCAAGTCAGGTGCGATTCAGTAGCTGTTGGGCTTTTGTGCAAAATGGAAAAGAATACGGAGTCATTGGCTCTACAGAAGGCGCACATATTTTTGAACTGACGGACCAAGATAGTTTGCGTTTGGTGGACTTTGTTCCTGGACGATTTCAGTCCGCTCAAGCCATCACCCGTGAGTACAAACACTACCAAAATTACTTGTATGCTGTGTGCGATGAAGGTCCGAGTAGTCTTCAAATTATGGATTTATCGTACTTGCCCGATTCTGTGCACCTCGTTGCCGACTTACAAGATCAGTATTTCGGGAAATCACACAATTTATTTATCGATTCAGCAAATGCACTGCTTTATTTGACCTTAGTCAACCCGATTGTGAATGGAAATGAACTTGGCATCATTCCCCTGCGTGTTTATTCCTTGTCTAATCCGATTCTTCCTACGATACTTTGGGAAGGACCAAACGATATTCCGGAGGTTCATGATTTATATGTGAAGAACAATCGAGCGATTTTAAATTGCGGATTTGATGGCCTACGGACCTATGATTTTAGCAATCCAAGCAATCCGATTTATGTGAATAATTTGACCTTCTATCCACAACAAGGGTACAATCACCAAGGATGGTTGAGTCCGGATGAAAGCACTTATGTTTTTGCCGATGAAACGGCCGGATTACCGATAAAAAAATGTCAAGTGTCAGCGAATGGACAAATCCAAGTCCAACAATTTTTTGGGACGGATAACTCACCTTACCCCAAAACACCGCATAACATTCACATCAGCAATGAGTTTGCGTTTGTGGCGTACTACAACGACGGACTTCGAATTTTTGATTTACGTAAGAATCCACCCGCGGAAATAGGCATTTTTGACACGTATATAGATAACGCTCAAACGAATGGTTTTTCCATGTGGGGAGCGTGGGGAATCCATGCATTGTTGCCTAGTGAACGCATTTTAATTTCGGACCGAAACAATGGATTCTTTTTATTCGAATTCGACCGATCGAAGTTCTTGACACCAAGTACGGAACAGGTGCAATTGTATCCGAATCCATCTTCTGTTGGAGAGGAAGTGTACGTCAGATTACCGAATGATGAGGTTTCGGAATTTGGAATAAACATCGTCGATGCGAACGGAAGTCGTGTGGCTGATTTTCACATCAAGCAGCAATCGCACGTGACTTTACCCAATGAATTTGAAGCAGGATGTTACTTTGTTCGCGTAACATGGACCAACTACCTTGGAGAAAGTCAGACAGAAATGCTCAAGTGGATTAAATACGATTAAACCAAGCGAATGTAAAGAGTCTCATGCTCTTTACTCACCTTCAACAAGTTGTTTTTCGTCAGCGTTTTTACACTGTTGTCCCAAACTTTATTACTCATGTCGGCAAATTGAGCTCTCAACTCAGGTAAAATGGATTCACCTTGTTTTTGCATTGCTGAGAAAATAGCTTGTTCGCTCTCGTTGAGCTCAATTTTCACACTTTTTGTTTCCGGTCTCATTTGAGGGAAGAACAAAATCTCTTGGATCGATGCGTTGTTGGTTAAGTACATAATCAAACGGTCCATTCCGATACCAAGTCCACTTGTTGGCGGCATTCCGTATTCCAATGCGCGTAAGAAATCTTGGTCGATAAACATCGCCTCATCATCTCCTTTTTCTTGCAAACGAAGTTGCTCTTCGAAACGTTCGCGTTGATCAATCGGATCATTCAACTCAGAGTAAGCATTGGCAACCTCTTTTCCGCAAACCATTAATTCAAAGCGCTCCGTTAATTCAGGATTATCGCGGTGAACCTTACACAAGGGAGACATTTCTTTTGGATAGTCCGTGATGAATGTTGGTTGAATGTAATTTCCTTCGCATTTTGCCCCGAAAATCTCATCGATTAATTTTCCTTTCCCCATGGTTTCATCAACAGCGATGCCCATTCCTTTTGCCGCAGCAAATAGTTCCTCCTCCGATTTACCATCGATGTCGAATCCAGTGAAATCAATGATCGATTGACGCATGGTTACGCGTTTGTACGGCGCACGGAAATCAATGTGGTGCTCACCAAAAGTAGCTTCTGTTTTTCCATTCACGCTCATCGCACAATGCTCTAACAAACGCTCGGTGAAGTCCATCATCCAATTGTAGTCTTTGTAGGAAACGTAAATTTCCATTGCCGTAAATTCTGGATTGTGCGTACGGTCCATTCCTTCATTTCTAAAGTTTTTCGAGAACTCGTATACGCCATCAAATCCACCGACAATTAAGCGTTTTAAATACAATTCATTGGCAATTCGCATGTATAATGGAATGTCCAAGGCGTTGTGATGCGTCATAAATGGACGCGCAGAAGCTCCGCCGGGAATGGCTTGTAATATTGGCGTTTCCACTTCCATGTATCCAGCTTCGTTAAAGAAGTGGCGCATGGCGTTGAATAATTTTGTTCGTTTAACAAACACTTCTTTCACGTGTGGATTCACGACTAAATCAACATAACGTTGACGGTAGCGCAATTCCGGATCTGTAAAAGCATCGTGAATGTTTCCATCCGTATCCGTTTTTGGTAGTGGCAGAGGACGTAATGACTTACTCAAAACCGTAAAGGACTGCACGTGAACAGAAATTTCACCTACTTGTGTTTTAAACATGTATCCTTTCACACCGATAAAATCTCCTAAATCCAATAATTTTTTGAAGACTTCGTTGTAAAGCGTTTTGTCCTCATCCGGACAAATTTCGTCGCGGTTAAAGTATACTTGAATTCTTCCAGAGGAATCTTGTAACTCAGCGAAAGATGCTTTCCCCATAATGCGTTGGGACATCATTCTTCCTGCCAAACAAACTTCCTTTCCTTCTTCAAAATCTTGCTTCAGTTGACTTGCATACGCATCAACAGGATACAAAGCAGCTGGATAAGGGTCGACGCCCAAATCACGTAATTTTTGAAGGGATTCTCTTCTCAGGATTTCCTGTTCAGAAAGTTCGATATGACTCATTGGATTTGAATTAAGACTACAAAGATAAGTCATCTCATGAAAATTACTAATTCCTGCTCCGGAATTGCCATAAAATTAATGTGACAAACTGACAAATACGCGTTCATAAGTACGCTTCGAAGCAGTGAATCGAAGGCCATTCTCATCCTATCTTCGTCATACGATTATGAAAACATTCCTCCGAATTTCTGTAAAATGGATCCTCATCCCACTTTTCAGCATCTGTTTGCTGATATCGGGACTTGTATTTTTCTTCAAGGATCGCATTTGCGGACTGGTATTAACGGAAGTGAATTCGCATTTAAACGTTCCACTAAAAGTGGCGGACATGGACCTCGTTTTCTGGTCGTCCTTTCCCAATTTATCGGTGGATTTTGATCAGCTTTTTATTCAAGAGTCGTTGCCGAACTCACAGGTTTCGGACACTTTGTTTTACACGGATCAATTGCGTTTAACCTTTAATCCGTGGGATATTTATCAGGGAAAATACCACGTGAAACGGGTGAACGTGAGCCCAGGAAAACTAGCCATTCGATACGACGCACGAGGAAAGGAAAACTTCGACATCTTTAAACCGAGTCCGAGTGAGACGAAAACGGATTTTAACCTAACGTTGAAAGAAGTTAAAATCGACGGACTCTGCTTTATTTATGACAACATTTCTTCAAATCAATACCTTTCCTCAACGTTTGATAATGCCCGCATCAAAGGGGATTTTTCTTCCGAATCCTTCGTGGCAAAAGCCATGGGTAAAATGAACCTAGTCCGCTTGAAAAGTGGGGAAATCACTTTACTACGCAATAAAAATACGGAGTTTAATTTTGCATTGGATGTCAATCACTTGACGGGATTATATTCCCTCAAAAATGCGGAATTAACCGTGGAACACTTGCCTTTCTCCGTGAACGGAATGGTGAGTCCTGATAGCCTGCAGTTTGCTGTTCAATCGAAGAACATTCAATTGACTCAATTAGTGAATGAATTCTCCTTGGATGCGGCCAAAGATGTGAAAGCATTTAAAGGAAGTGGAAAAGTAGATTTTCACCTAGCTTTGGCTGGTGCCTTGTCAGCAGTGGAACCTATTGGAGTCAATGCTGATTTTAGCATTCAAAATGGAAAATTAACGGAGCCGGAACATGGACTGAACATACAGGACATTCAATTGAGCGGAAAGTATAGCAATACAGGAGCAGAAGGAGAATATATTTCGATGAAAAATGTGCGCTTCCGAACAGCCGGCGGACCTTTTTCTGGCGAGCTTGAATTGCGGGAATTTGATCGACCAAAGGTGGAAGGTAACGCCAAAGGAAATGTAGACCTAGGATTGATTCATGCGATTTTTCAATTGCCATCGATTGATGAGATTCAAGGTAATTTGGGCATTCAAACGAACTTTAAGTTAACGACAAGTTCGGCTGGTGAGTTAGAGGTGGACCAATGCAGCGGACAACTTGCACTTAAGAATATATCCTTGAAATTAAACGGCGATAAACGCAAGTTCAGCGAGGTGAATGGACGTTTGTTCCTTCGCGGAAATGAGGCGGGAATTGAAAACACAGCACTCAAGTTGGGCGCTAGCGATGTGAAACTCAATGGGATTTTTGGCAACATTTTTCCATACATCAATGGAAAGGGTGATTTGAAAACGAGCATTTTACTCGAAAGCAACTACTTAAACGTGGAAGACCTTGGTTCAACATCGAAAGAAATGAAAATTGAAGCGGGAGAGGTGTACTCCTTGCCAGATAACATTCAGGGGGAAATCAATTTGCAAATTGAAAAACTGCGATACGGAAAACATGCATTTGAACACCTCATCAGTAAAATGAACATTGAGCACCGTCGTTTGCATTTCCCACAAATGAGCCTGGTGAACGCCGAAGCACTCCTCAGTGGGGCTTTGATTATCGAAGAGAAGGAACCCGAAAAATTCATGCTCACTACGCAAATAGCTGGAAAAAACTTGAAATTCAAGCCGCTTTTTAAAGAATGGGAAAACTTTGATCAAACGGTCATTAGCGATCAAAACATATCCGGACGCGCGGAAGCAAATTTGTTCTTTCGGGCTCCGTTCTCTTTGTCGAAAGGAATTTCCTACCCGGGCATCGAAGCGAAACTGGACTTAAAAGTGTTTAACGGACATCTAAAAAATGTGGCATCATTTAAAGACATTACCGAAAGTCTAAAGACGAAGTCCGGAAAATTAGTACTAGGAAAAGAGAACATTGCGTTGCTAGAAGAAAAATTAAAAGATGTGGACTTTCAAACGATGGAAAATAGCATCTACATTAAAAACGGACAAGTGGAAATTCCAAAAATGACGATTCGATCCACCGCATTGGACATGGATGTTTCTGGTCGACATTCGTTTATTGACGATATTGATTATCGTTTTGCTTTCCGTTTTAGAGACCTGAAAGCTGCGAAGAATCAAACGGAGTTTGGCGAAGTAATCGACGATGGAACGGGTGTCCGCCTGTTTTTGCGCATGCACGGGACACTCGAAAAACCAATTTATGAATGGGATTCCGAAGGACGCAAAGTTCAAGCGAAAGAATACCGACAAGAAGAGAAAGCACAAGCGAAATCCATGTTGAAAGCGGAATTCGGCTTTTTCCAAAAGGATTCCACCGTGAAAGCATTCATACCGAAGGATGTTCCCAAAGAAGACCTGAAAATCAAATTTGGTCCAGCGAGCAAACAAGAATTCATGGAAGAAAAAAAGCAAACAAAAGACTCAAAATTGAAAAACACCCTGAATTCATGGAAGGAACAGCAGGAAAAGGAACAAAAGTCCGGAGTCAAACTCGGATCAGGAGGCGGTTAAATTAATTCGCTCCTTTTCTCAAAATCTCGGTAGTCGAATATCCTTGCACCAAATCTATTGTTTCGACGATTCCACCGTTATTACGAACGACATCTGAACCAACGATATACGTAGATTTGGATGGATCCGTCTCATTTTTATCGTAATCTGCTCCTTTAACCAATACATCTGGACGCAATGCAGTGATTACTTCTAACGGCGTGTCGTTATCGAAAAAAACAATTAAATCCACGAATCCCAAGGCGGCAAGCAATGTTGCACGCGCATCATTGGGATTGATTGGACGATTAAGCGCTTTTCCGAGTCTTCGAACGGAATCATCTGTGTTGATGGCAACGATGAGGTGCTTCCCTAAATCTGCAGCTGCCGCTAAATAGCGCACATGTCCCAGGTGCAATACGTCGAAACAACCATTCGTAAAAACAAATGATTCGTTTTTGAGCTTGTACAAGGCAACGTGCTTTTGTGCTTCTTCGATGGAAACAATTTTATCTTGGATATACGCCAATCTAGCCATGTGATTTTTTTGGAAAGGTAGTGGTTTCAAGAAATGAAACCAAGAAAATTAACCCAACAAATTGGTGCTTTCGTTTGGAAAGACCAAGGATGGCTTGAATGTTCTCGCCTCTTCAAAGTCTAAATATGCGTAGCCAATGATGATGATGATGTCGTCCACAGCAACTCTGCGCGCGGCAGGACCATTCAGACAAATCATTCCGGATTCACGATCACCTTTGATCACGTAAGTCTCGAAACGCTCACCGTTATTGATGTTGACAATTTGAACGCGCTCACCTTCGATCAAATTAGCAGCCTCCATTAATGCCTCATCAATGGTAATGCTACCGATGTAGTTCAGGTCAGCCTGTGTGACACGAACGCGGTGAATTTTAGATTTTAGAGCTTGAATTAACATAATATTTTCCGCGGCAAAAATAAATGAAATAAACGGATTAGAATAATAAATTGTCAATGAGACGCACACTTCCACAATGAGCAGCAATACAACAAATTTGATTTTCTTGCCATTCCGTTAACTCATTGAGTGTCTCGGGATCGACAATCGCAAGGTATTCAAGGTATAATGAACCTTGTTGAAATAAGCTTTGAGCAGCGACCAATGTTTCCTGAATCGAATGCTTGTATTTTGATGCTTCCACCAAGCGCAAGGTTTCAATGATAATCAAGGCATCTTGACCTTCCTTTTCACTCAAGCGCATATTTCGACTACTCATCGCAAGTCCGTTGAATTCTCGTACCGTTGGACAAGCAATAATCCGTGTTTGAAAGCCAAAATGTTTGGTTAATAGTCTGATAATCGCCAATTGTTGGAAGTCTTTTTGTCCAAAATAGGCATGATTTGCATCCGCCAAGCGAAAAAGATTGTGCACGACATGCACCACTCCTTCAAAATGCCCGGGACGAAAAGCACCCTCCAAAACACGTCCAATGGAACCGAGCTCCATGGGGATAAAGCCATCGTTTTTTGGGTATAATTCTGCTTCATCTGGCGCGAACACCACGCAATTAGTCAAGCCCTCCAACAGCGTCAAATCAGCTTCCAGCGTTCTTGGATATTGCTTCAAGTCCTCGCTGTTGTTGAATTGTTTGGGATTGACAAAAATACTAATAAGGGTATAATCGTTTTCCTCTGTCGATTTTTTTATGAGACTGATGTGTCCCTTGTGAAGTGCACCCATCGTAGGAACGAATCCAAGTGAATGAGCGTTTTCGTTCAGCTTCTGACGAAACTGTTGCAGCGCTTCAGCTGTATGAATGACCTGAACTTTAGACATAGGATTGAAAGAATCGTCGACAAAGCTATACCTTTTTATGAAAGTTCATTTAAATTTCTTAATTTTGTACTCCTATCACTACTGAATGGAAAAGAAAAAAATCCTTTTTATTTCGCAAG
>JBILRU010000016.1:0-25436 GCA_044372485.1 Crocinitomicaceae bacterium | reverse complement strand
CCTTTGAATAAGCAAGTGCCAACTCAAGTCCACCAGCTGCAATTCCTAAAGCTTGCGCAGCAATTCCGATACGACCACCGCTTAAAACCTTCATCGCGAAAGTAAATCCAAATCCATCTTCACCAATTCGGTTTGCTTTTGGAACTTTTACATCATTAAACAATAAGGTATGTGTATCACTTCCGCGAATTCCCATTTTATCTTCCTTCGCTCCGACGATGAATCCTTCCATGCCTCTTTCGATGATCAAGGCATTGATTCCTTTGTGTCCAAGTTCAACATTTGTTTGTGCAATCACTAGGTATGTTGATGCAGATGAACCATTCGTGATCCAGTTTTTAGTACCGTTCAACAAATAGTAATCTCCCATATCAATAGCTGTCGTACGTTGAGATGTTGCATCAGAACCAGCCTCAGGCTCCGATAAACAGAACGCACCGATTTTTTCTCCTGTTGCTAATGGAACTAGAAACTTTTGTTTTTGTTCTTCTGAACCGTATTTCTCAATTCCCCAGCATACCAAGGAGTTATTCACTGACATACAAACGGATGCAGAAGCATCTACTTTAGAGATTTCTTCCATCGCCAAAACGTAGGACATCGTATCCATTCCGCTTCCACCGTATTTTGGATCAACCATCATGCCCATGAAGCCTAGTTCCCCTAGCTGCTTCATTTCTTCCACCGGGAAACGTTGATTATTATCACGATCAATAACCCCAGGCTTCAAAACATTTTGTGCAAAATCTCTAGCAGCTTCCTTTACTGCTAACTGTTCTTCTGTCAATTCAAAATTCATGTTGATTGATTTTTTAATTTTGAACAAAAATAATCGAATTCTACCAAGCATGAAAGAAATGAATAGGAATAAAATGGAGATTTTGGGACTAATGTCCGGTACCTCACTTGATGGACTAGATATTGCTCATGTTTCCTTTGAATTTCAAGGTGATAAAATTCACTATGAATTGCAGCATGCACATACTTATCGACTCGATGATGCACTGTTAATTCAACTACATCATGCGACGAAAATGTCCGCTGAGCAATTGTTCATTTTGGACAAACAACTTGGTCGTTTTTTTGCGGATTGCGTTCAACTTTTTATAAATGAAAAAGGGTTGGAAAAAAGTCAAATTGATGCGATTGCCTCCCATGGACAAACAATTTTTCATCAACCGCAAAATGGATTTACACTACAAATCGGCTGTGGTTCCACCATCGCATTTCTTACAGGTATTCCTGTCATAAACGATTTTCGAAGTTTAGACGTCATTGCTGGCGGACAAGGAGCACCACTTGTGCCACTTGGAGACTTTGATTTATTCGCAAATGAAGCCGAATCTTTCTTGAATCTTGGTGGCTTCGCTAATATCAGTTTCAAAAAAAACAATGTCATTCAAGCATTCGATATTTCACCAGCAAATTTGCCTTCAAATATCCTGATGCAACAAATTGGAGAGCTGTTCGACCGTGATGGTGAAAAGGCAAAATCAGGTGAGTTAAATCAATCCTTATTAGATTCATTGAATTCTTTGCCTTTTTACGCAAGCAATGGACCAAAATCACTTGGAACAGAGTGGTTGAATCGTGAATATATGCCACTGTTCAATCAAACTGACTCTTTGGAGAACCTACTGCGCACACATACGGAACATGTTGCGTTTCAGGTAGCACATATTTTAAACGATGAAAGTATAAATTCAGTTTATATCACAGGTGGTGGAGCAAAAAACGCTTTCTTCATTGAACGTTTATCTCATCATTACAAAGGAAAATGCGTGATTCCAAGTAATCAAATCATCGACTTTAAAGAAGCCATCGTCTTTGCCTTTTTGGGCGCTCGATACTTGAGGGGTGAAACGACGAATGTTCCAAGTGTGACCGGTGCATCAAAAGCACTATGCACAGGAGTGTTCCATCGAGGTGGATAGTTCCCAGACTAAATACCGAATTGTTTGAAAATAAATTCAAAATCCCGCAGGGTAAGGACCATTTTCCTAATTTTGCAACCTATACAACATAAGAAATGAAAGATTTACTCCAAAAATTTGAGAACAAACGACCTGAAATCGTTTTTGAGTGGAAAGATGCGGAAACAGAAGCAGAAGGTTGGGTTGTTATCAACTCATTACGAGGTGGAGCAGCTGGAGGTGGTACACGTATGCGTGTTGGACTCGACAAGCGCGAAGTAGAATCATTGGCAAAAACAATGGAAGTGAAATTTACTGTTGCTGGACCAGCAATCGGTGGAGCAAAATCTGGAATAAACTTTGATCCAAAAGACCCAAGAAAAGAAGGTGTCTTGAAACGTTGGTTTGCGGCAGTGAGTCCACTTTTGAAAAATTACTACGGAACGGGTGGTGATTTAAACGTTGATGAAATTCATGAAGTGATTCCAATCACAGAATCATGTGGTGTTTGGCATCCACAAGAAGGTGTTTTCAATGGACACTTCCAACCGAAGGAAGCACAGAAAATGAACCGAATTGGTCAATTACAAAGAGGGGTATTAAAAGTCATTGAAGATGAAACGTTAAGCCCGGATGTAACTAGAAAATTTGTTGTTGCAGATATGATTACAGGATTCGGAGTTTCAGAATCCATTCGTCACTATTTCTCTCTTTGGGGTGGTGATGTGAAAGATAAAAAAGTGATTGTTCAAGGTTGGGGAAATGTAGGATCCGCAGCGGCTTACTACCTTGCTTTGAATGGTGCAAAAATAGTTGGAATCATTGACCGTGTAGGTGGAATTATCAAAGAAGAGGGACTTAGTTTCGAAGAAGTGAAAACATTGTTCCTTTCTAAAAATGGAAATGAATTAAAAAGTGACCAATTGCTTTCGTTTGACGAAGTCAATACACGTATTTGGAGCACACCTGCAGATGTATTCATTCCTTGCGCTGGTAGCCGGATGTTTTCAGAAGAAAATTTAAACCAATTACTCGCGGCAGGACTACAAGTAATCTCCTCTGGAGCAAATGTTCCTTTTGCTGACCAAGAAATTTTCTTCGGTCCAATCGCAGAGAAAGCAGATGCGAACCTTTCATTAATTCCAGACTTTATTGCGAATTGTGGAATGGCACGTGTTTTTGCTTATTTAATGAGCAACGACTTAGAAACAATCGAGGATCAATTGATTTTTGAAGATACGAGTTCCATTATTTACAATGCCTTAAAAGAAGCCTATGCATTGAACTCAGCAAAAACAAACATTGCTAAAACAGCCTTCGAAATTGCCTTAAAGCAATTAATTTAGGAATATGGAATTAGGAATCCTTTTCATTTTTATTTTTGGGTATGCTGCCATAACAATGGAGCATACGCTGAAAATCGATAAGTTGGTCCCTGCCCTACTTATGATGGTACTGTCTTGGGCCGTTGTTTTTATTGGCATTCCGGCACTTTGGCTCGATCCAAGTATTGGCTTATTAATAGATCCCAAATGCGGACAATTGAGTATTCCTGAATTAACGGGTTCCATCGTCCAAAAGCGAGAACTCATCGAAAGCACTTTGCTCCACCATTTTGGGAAGACCAGTGAAATTCTCATCTTTTTAATCGGTGCCATGACCATCGTTGAAATCATTGATCATTTTGATGGTTTTCAGGTCTTTAAATCACTCATCAAAACAAAAAGCAAGTTAGTCCTGCTTTGGGTCATTTGCCTGCTTGCCTTTTTCTTATCCGCGTTAATCGATAATTTAACGGCAACTATTGTTCTCATCAGCATTCTCAGAAAAATAGTTACCGATTCCGACTTACGAAAATGGTATGCTGGATTTATTATTATCGCAGCAAATTCTGGCGGCGCTTGGTCTCCAATAGGAGATGTAACAACAACGATGTTGTGGATGAACCATAAAGTAAATGCAGGAAGTCTCATCAATTATCTTTTTTTACCTTCACTTGTATCAATACTTGTCCCTTTAGTTATCGCTTCAAAATTGAAGGCATTTAAAGGGTCGATTCAACAAATTGCACCAAGTGAAAAATCGAAAAAACAAAGCGTCATCATATTGGCACTTGGATTATTTCTGATCATCCTTGTACCCATTATTAAAATGACAACACATTTACCACCATACATGGGCATGATGTTTTCATTAGGACTAATTTCCATTGTTGCAGAAATCATCAGTAAACGCCAATTTTCGTTAACGGATATGAACGCAACTCATTCACATACAAGCCCAACATTTAAGGCGCTAACGAAAATTGAACTACCAAGTATTCTTTTCTTTTTAGGAATCCTGATGACCATTGCCGCAATGGAGTCCATGGGAATGATTTACGGATTTGGAGTTCAAGTTCAAGAAAGCATGGATGTGAATTTATTCGTCACCTTACTTGGTGTCGCCTCGGCCATTATTGACAACGTTCCAATTGTCGCTGCATCCATGGGAATGTTCCAATTTGGTTTAGATCATGAAATATGGCATTTCATCGCTTTCGCAGCCGGAACAGGAGGTTCTATGCTCATCATTGGATCTGCAGCCGGAGTCGTGGCTATGGGAATGGAGAAAATCTCCTTTTTCTGGTACTTAAAACGCATAACCTTATTAGCTGCACTTGGCTATTTTTCAGGAATTGCCGTATTTTTAGTCCAATTGATGTAAAAATGAAATTCGAAACATATACGCAGGCCGTTTCCTGGCTTTTTGATCAGTTTCCCTCCTATCAAAACAACGGTGCAAGTGCGTATAAACCAGGATTAAAACAAACCACAGACTTATTTCATTTCCTAGGGATTGAGCAAAAAAATATGTCCGTCATTCACGTGGCAGGAACCAATGGAAAAGGTTCGACCTGTTCCTACATGAGTTCCATTCTAACTGAAAAAAACGAGAAAGTTGGCTTGTTTACGTCGCCACATATTTTCGACTTTCGGGAACGCATTCGAATCAACGGTGTACACATTGACGAATCCGCAGTGGTGAACTTTTGTCAACGCGTTATTGACCTTAATCTCGATTTCGAACCTAGTTTCTTTGAGGTAACCTTCGCCATGGCCATTGACCATTTTCAACAAAATCATTGTACCTATGCAGTGATCGAAACTGGTATGGGTGGACGACTGGACTCTACCAATGTGCTTCAATCTAGAATTGCGGTAATTACAAATATTGGACTTGACCACACGCAATTCTTGGGAGAAACACTTCCAGAAATTGCTTTTGAAAAAGCTGGAATCATCAAGTCAAATCAACCCGTTGTAATTGGACAAACCCAAAAAGAAATTGAAACACTTTTCATAGAAAAAGCTAACAGTTATGGTGCGCCAATTTCCTTTGCTGACAAAGAAAATTGGGACATCATCGATAGCCTTGAACTTCCGGAACATCAAAGAACGAACCTGAGAACAGCACTCTGTTCCTTAGAGAAATTAAACTTTACCGTTTCGGAAGAAACACTTAAGGATGCACTCCAAAACCTTTTTCAAAACACAGGCTTATTTGGAAGATTAACGAAAGTCAAGGAAAAGCCACTCATATATCTCGATGTATCGCATAATGAAGATGGAATTCAAGCAACGCTCAAGGACTTGAAAAACATACAATTTGATCAATTGCACATCGTTTACGGTGCCTCTCAAGACAAAAATGTCACCTCAATCCTGTCGCTTTTCCCTGATGAAGCAACTATTCACCTTTGCGAGTTTCGTAATAACCGAAGTTTGAAAGTAGCTGATTTACTTGCGCTTAAAAAATCTGATCAACGCATTTCTTCCGTATCAATCAATGTAAATTCAACGATGAAGAAACTCATGCTGGAAGGGTCAAAACAAGACCTCATTCTTGTGACTGGCAGCTTCTTTCTTCTGGCGGATGTTGATTTAGACGTGTTTAATGGATAAAAATGACGTTAGAACATGATTCAAACGTAAAATCCCTTATCTTTGTATTAATGGAAAAGCAAGTCATTCTGAATCCAACACATTTGGACCTCACTTTGAAACGTCTTTCCCATGAATTAATTGAATCCCACAACGACTTCTCGGACACTGTTCTCGTTGGTTTACAACCAAGAGGAATACATGTTGTGACAAGACTTAAGTCTTATTTGGAATCTATTCTTGGAAAAGAAGTTCAATGTGGAAATCTAGACATTACGTTTTACCGCGATGATTTTCGTCGTCGAGAAAAACCCATGATTCCTAGTGTCACAAACATCGATTTTAGCATCGAAAATAAACGTGTCATTTTAGTAGATGATGTACTATATACGGGCAGAACCATTCGTTCCGGCCTAGATGCGTTATTGACATTTGGACGTCCATCCAAGGTGGAATTATTAGTGCTCATCGATCGTCGCTACAGCCGTGACTTACCGATTCAAGCGGATTACATCGGTAAAACAGTCGATACCCTCAAATCAGAACGCGTTTCCGTTGAGTGGAAAGAAACAGAAGGAGAAGATAAAGTGGTTTTGTTTACAAAAGAAAGCAATGAATAATTTAAGTGTTGATCACCTTACGGGAATAAAAGATTTAACGCGAGAAGACATCGAGTTAATCTTCAAGACAGCGGATAGCTTCAAAGAGGTTATCAATCGTCCCATTAAAAAAGTCCCATCCCTCAGAGACATTACGATTGCCAATATTTTCTTCGAAAATTCGACTCGAACCAGACTCTCCTTTGAACTGGCAGAAAAAAGACTTTCAGCTGATACTGTAAATTTTAGTGCCGCAAGCAGTTCTGTTAAAAAAGGTGAAACATTAATTGATACGGTAAACAACATTCTTGCGATGAAGGTGGACATGGTAGTTATGCGCCATCCAAACCCAGGTGCTGCCTTATTTCTTTCCCAAAAAGTCAAGGCACGCGTCATCAATGCTGGTGATGGAACCCATGAACATCCAACACAAGCTTTATTAGATGCATTCTCTATTCGCGAACGATTGGGAAGCGTTGAGGGGAAAAAAGTGGTTATTGTTGGAGATATCCTTCATTCTCGTGTAGCCTTATCGAATATTTATTGCCTTCAAAAATTAGGCGCCGAAGTAATGGTTTGCGGTCCGACAACGTTAATCCCAAAATACATTGGAGATCTTGGGGTAAAAATTTCTCACAACCTTCGCGAAGCATTAGAGTGGTGTGATGTGGCTAATATGCTGCGTATTCAATTAGAAAGACAGGACATTAAATATTTCCCTTCACTACGTGAATACACGATGCTGTTTGGATTGAATAAAGAGATCCTAGACGGACTATCGAAAGAGATCATTGTCATGCACCCAGGGCCAATTAACCGTGGCGTAGAAATCTCAAGTGATGTAGCTGATTCGAAGCAAAGTATCATACTTGATCAAGTGGAAAACGGGGTTGCAGTGCGCATGGCAGTAATTTATTTACTCGCATCGAAAATTGAACGCTGAAAATTTTTACATTTGACAAAACGAATGTGATGAACTTTTCAGTAGACCCTCAAGGAAAAATAGTAGTTGTATCTGCACATGTTGAAAAACTCGACGCCAGTAATGCACCTGAACTGAAAAGTCATTTCCTTCAATTGAATAAAATTGGAAGTAATTTCATTTTGTTAGACCTTTCAAAAACAAAATACTGCGACTCATCCGGATTAAGTGCTATCCTTATTGCGAATCGACTTTGTAAAGATACCAACGGTGGATTTGCCCTGTGCGGACTACAAAGCAACGTTCAAAAGATGGTTGAAATTGCACAATTAGATAAAGTTCTAGTCATTACCAATTCCGTAGATAAAGGAATTGATGCACTTATTGCGTGAGTTTCTCCGTTTGCATCTTAGGTAGTGGCGCGGCGCTTCCAACAGGCAAGCGAAATCCAACGTCTCAATACATCGAATGTAACAACAGACATATTCTCATTGATTGCGGGGAGGGAACTCAATTGCAACTGCGTAAGTTTGGTGTTAAATTGCAACGAATTACCCATATCCTCATTTCACATTTGCACGGAGATCATTTTTTTGGTCTACCTGGATTAATTTCATCCATGCATTTATTGGGCAGAACCCGAGGCTTAACGGTATATGGCCCACCGGAACTACAACAGTTAATCACTTCCTTTATCGAGGTTGGTGGACACAAACTTTGTTTTGACGTTCAATTCGTTCAACTGGAATCAAAGTCTCTACAAACAATTTTCGCGGATCGACTGATTGAAATT
Source organism: Crocinitomicaceae bacterium (assembly GCA_044372485.1). GTDB lineage: Bacteria > Bacteroidota > Bacteroidia > Flavobacteriales_D > Crocinitomicaceae > UBA952. The sequence continues at coordinate 17,286 of JBILRU010000016.1, read as the reverse complement.
AAAAGTTTTGCTTTAAAACACCGCATCCCAACTTGGGGTTATCGGATTGAAGAAAAACCAAAACCTTTACATCTTAATGCTGCTGCAATCAAAGAAGCTGGATTGTTGCTAGAAGATTTGCCGAAATTAAAAGCAGGACTTGATCTAGAGAAAGACGGACGCGTATTAAAAAATAAAAAATTCACCTCTCCTCCTTCTCCTTCATTAACGTATGTTTACTGTTCAGACACAAAACCTTGGTCCGGATATGAATCAGCAATTGAAGGCGCACATTTAATGTATCACGAAGCAACATTTACGGAACAACATGCCGCTCGCGCGAAACAAACCTATCACAGCACGGCGAAACAAGCAGCGCAAATGGCAGAGAAAATGAAGGTAAAACACTTAGTTATCGGACATTTCTCTTCCCGCTACGAAACAAGTGAACAGCATTTGTTGGAAGCCAAAAGTATCTTTACAAATACACGAACAGCAGAAGATGGAGAATGGATTGACCTAGAAAAGTTGTCTTATTTCTGAGAAAATCGGTATAGAATATATGCAGCGAAAGCAAACATGATGTTTGGAATCCAAACAGAAATAATCGCAGGTAAGCCCACATTCATCGAAGCAACGGTTAACATCTTCATCGAAAAGATGTAGACAAAGACAATGGTGAGTCCGATGGCTACATTCACACCGATTCCTCCTCGTTTTTTTCTCGAAGAAACAGATACACCCATAATCGTTAGAATATATGCGGCAAAAGGATAGGATGTGCGTTGGTGAAGTTCAATTTCATAGGTCGGAACAAGTGCAGAACCCTTTATTTTCTCCCGATCAATCAATCGCGTTAATTCACTGTATGTCATCGTTTCCGCAACATTTTCACGTTGGGCAATTTCCTCCAAAGTAAAGGAGAAGGTGGTGTCCTTTCGGGATCCATGTACAAGTTTACCTTTGGGAAATTGGTAATTTTTCTCGTAGTAATCCTTTACAGCCCATCGATTTGTACCTGGAATGCTTTTAACTGTTCTTGCTCTAAAAAAGTAAATGGGCTCATTTTCATCATTCCACTTTTGAATGGTCAAATCGTGAATTTGATTTTCAGAGGAGGTGTAATTTGAAAAATAAACCAATTCATTACCCGGATATTCCGCTTGATAATCCTCTACGGACAATATATCACGGTAGTACTTTTCTTCAAACGCCAAGCGAACTTTCGAGGAGCGAGGAACAATAAAGTGGTTTAGTACAAAAGATAGTATCATTAAAAAAGTTGCTCCAATCATATAAGGCCTTAAAAATCGGGTGATTGGACGACCACTAAACCAAATAGGAATGATTTCTGTATCCTGCGCCATTTTAGCTGTGAACCAAATAACGGAAATGAAAATGATCATCGAGGAAAATGTATTCCCGTAAAAAAGAATGAAATTCACATAATAGTCAAAGATGATCTCGGAGATTGGCGCTTTATTCGAAATAAACTCGCTAAGTTTTTCAGAGATATCGAAAACAATCGATAACAACATGATGATTCCCAACATGAAAAAAAATGTCGAAAGGAATTTTTTGATGATATATCGATCGATGATCTTTAGCATATCCATTTAACGTCGAATCGACAATTTTGGTATGACTTGATTTTTCCAAGCGACAAAATCACCTGCTTGAATATGCTCTCTTGCCTGCTTTACTAATTCCAAGTAGAATGCCAAATTGTGAATCGTCGCTATTTGTATTCCCAAATACTCTCCAGACTTCACCAAATGACGCAAATACGCTTTGGTATATACTTGATCAACCCAAACTCCGCTCGTTTCATCAAGAGGAGAAAAGTCCTTTGACCATTTTTCGTTTTTAATGTTAATCGTCCCCTCCCACGTGTAAAGAAGTCCATGACGGGCATTTCTACTCGGCATCACACAATCAAACATGTCAATTCCCAAAGCAATGCATTCAAGAATATTTGTTGGTGTCCCAACCCCCATTAAATAGCGAGGTTTTTCTTTTGGAAGAATATCACATACTAATTCTGTCATTTCGTACAGATCATCGTCGGGTTCTCCAACTGACAATCCACCAATTGCATTACCAACCGCATCCCAAGAGGCAATTGCTTCAGCTGACTCTTTGCGTAAATCCTTGTAAACACTCCCTTGAACAATTGGAAACAATGCCTGTTCGTAGCCATATTTTGGCTCTGTGGCATCCATTGCTTCAAAACAACGCTTTAACCATCGATGCGTCATATCCATCGATCTTTTTGCATAATTATATTCACATGGATAGGGTGTACATTCATCGAAAGCCATGATGATATCTGCACCAATAGAGCGTTGAATTTCAATCGCTCTTTCCGGAGTAAAAAAATGATAACTTCCATCAAGGTGAGATTGAAACTTAACCCCTTCTTCAATTATTTTTCTTCTCCCCGATAAGGAGTACACTTGATAGCCACCACTATCCGTTAACATCGGACGTTCCCAGCCAATAAATTGATGTAAACCACCTGCTGCCTCTAATACTTCGATTCCGGGACGCAAAAACAAATGATAGGTATTCCCTAAAATGATTTGTGCGTTAATATCATCACGCAATTCCTGTTGATGAACTCCCTTTACCGAACCTACGGTGCCGACAGGCATAAATATCGGAGTTTCAATGGTTCCGTGTTCTGTATGAAGCCGACCCGTGCGTGCTTTTGAGTCAGAATTTTGCGTCAGAAGATCAAAGTGCATAAAAATGTTGAAAAATAACTGCAACAAAGATACGTGTATTTGATTTGAGAATTCATCTTTGTACTGAAGTTATCCTATGAAGTTTATACCAACATTTGAAATTAGTTTTTTCTCCATCGCATTCCTTGCATTCGCATTATTTGTCGTGGTGCAAATAATGTACGTCTTGTTTATCTACAGCCGTCTTGCCTTTCATAAATCCAGGCCGATTGACGACCATCAAAATTGGATGCCCATAAGTGTGATTATCGCAGCACGGAACGAATCGGACAACCTCTATGAGAATCTCCCAGCTATTTTAAGCCAAGATTACCCCGTATATGAGGTTATCGTTGTCAACAATCAATCCATCGATGACAGCGGCTGGATTCTTACGGCATTCGCACGACAGTTCCCAAATCTGCGCGTAGTGGAGTTGAGCAAAAATAAACACTTGCGTCCCGGAAAGAAATTACCCATTACATTGGCTATTAAAGCTGCCAAATACGAACATTTTGTACTTACCGATGCAGACTGTAAGCCAACCAATAACCAGTGGATCAAACAAATGGCAAGTCAATATACCCGGTCAAAACAAATTGTCATTGGATATGCTCCTTTTTTGAAAAACAAAGGATTTTTGAATCGTTTGATTCGTTTTGATACCGCATGGATTGGTGTTAATTATTTCTCCATGGCCTTAGCAAAACTGCCCTACATGGGAGTTGGGAGAAATCTTGCATATACCAAAAGTGTCTTTCATTCTGTGAATGGATTTAAATCTCATTATTCTGTTACTACTGGGGATGATGTTCTATTTATTCAAGAGGCGGCTAAAAAATCAAATTATTCCATTCAATTAAATCCCGATTCATTCTGCTACTCCCAAGCACCAACTTCATGGTCCAGATGGATGACTCAAAAGACACGTCACTATGCTACATCGGGGAAATACCGCTTTATTAAGAAACTCTTGTTAGGAATATATCCACTCTCCCTCGTTTTCATGTGGGGATCTTTTATTACTTTGCTGTTCAGTAGAGAGTTCATTTTGCTAAGTAGCAGTATTTTTGGATTTACTTTACTGTTAAAATGGTGGTTACAAGGACGTTGCCTATCTCAGTTGAAGGAAAAAAGTTTTATTCGCTTTTTACCTTTCTGGGATTTGTTTTATGCTTTGTTGATGCCAATATTGTTTTACATATCAGAACGACAAAAGTACTATAGATGGTAGAAAACGAACATTTATCGGATAAAGCTAAACACGACCTCGTGTTGGTTGAAGCTGCGCGAAAAGGAAATCAAGCTGCTTATGCCGATTTAATGGATCGTTACCGTGATTCTATTTTCTATATGATGTTGAAAATGGTAAAAAATTCCGATGATGCGGATGACTTAACAATCGAAGCATTTGGAAAAGCCTTTAGTCGGCTCGAACAATATTCCCCAAGTTTTGCCTTTAGCACTTGGTTATTTAAAATCGCTTCGAATAACTGCATTGATTTCATTCGAAAAAAACGAATTGAGGTAACCTCTATCGATAAAGGAATGATGACCGAAGATGGCGGTCGACTCCGCATAGATGCACGTTCAACGGGCTTAAACCCAGAAGAAACAATCATTCACGGCCAGCGAATTACTCACATGCGCTTACTCGTGAGTAAACTTAAACCGAAGTACCGTGAACTTGTCGAAAAACGATATTTCGAGGAATTAAGTTACGAGGAAATTGCTGAAGAAATGAAGCTGCCTCTTGGTACGGTGAAAGCGCAACTTTTTCGCGCACGGGATTTTCTTGCTGCCATGATGGACAAAACAAAAGATACTATTTAAGTATTTTGGACACCATAACTAAATACTTCCCTGATTTAAGTCCTGTTCAAATTCAACAATTTGCTCAACTAGAAGAATTGTATACCTTTTGGAATGCACAGATCAATGTGATTTCCAGAAAGGACACAGAAAACTTTTATACACACCATGTTTTACATTCACTTGGAATAGCAAAAATATGTAGCTTCAAGCAGGGATCGTCTATTCTTGATATAGGAACAGGCGGTGGATTTCCTGGAATCCCTTTGGCTATTTTATTTCCAGAAAGTTCCTTCGTCTTAGTTGATTCCATTGGCAAAAAAATCAAAGTAGTTACTGAAGTAGCTACCGCACTCGGATTAACAAATGTGATTGCTCATCATGCGCGAGCCGAAGAAATTAAGGGTGACTTTGATTTCATTGTAAGTAGAGCGGTAACTCAAATGCCTATATTTTTGACTTGGGTAAAGGGTAAAATGAAAAAGAAATCTGAGCATGAGATGGTAAACGGAATCCTTTACTTAAAAGGAGGGGATTTAAGTGAGGAAATGAAGCCTGTCAAACACTTACACAAAGAGTTTTTACTCTCTGACACCTTCGACGAACCCTTTTTCGAAACGAAAAAAGTGATCTACGTTAAACTAAGATAACAAGGCCGGGAACTCCAGCGTAAAAAGTGGAATAGGAACAGAAAATAATTGTTCTGAGGATAAATCTTTAAACGTGTAAAATCCACTCATACGTCCAAGTGGCATCCAAAATTCACAACCGCTAACATACTCAAATTGATCGCCTGCTTGGATAATCGGTTGTTCTCCTACCACGCCTGGGCCATCTACGTGTTGAATTCCAAAAACCAAGTGTTCAACCATCCAATGACGGTGAAGCAATTGAATGGAATCGATTCCTTTATTTTCGATGTAAATTCTGTAGTTAAAGAAATATTGATTATCCTCCGGATTGGATAAATCCGCACGAAACCACGTTTTAACATGAATTTTAACCGTAGAAATAATTTTATTTCTCATGATGTTGAATCAAACTTAAGTTAGAATAATGATAAAATCGCCTCTATTTGGCTTTTATTTCTGTATCAAGCAACTCGAATATGCCTTAATAGCACGTCTTTCACCAAAGGAATCCACTAATTCGTGCGTTGTTGCCTTAATCGACACTGCATCTATGTCGACATGTAAAATTTCAGCAATGATTTGACACATTTCTGGAATGTGAGGATTCAACTTTGGACTCTCCAAAATAACGGTGGAATCGATATTAACCACTTGGTACCCTTTTTCGTTCACAAGCTTCACCACTTCCTTTAGGAGGATTTTTGAATCTATTCCCTTGTATTGAGGATCCTTGTCGGAAAAGTGATAACCAATATCTCGAAGGTTTGCAGCTCCTAGTAAGGCATCACAAATAGCGTGTAAAAGAACATCTGCGTCGGAGTGACCAACAGCGCCCAAATCGGAATCTATTTTCTTCCCACCGATATATAGATCATAACCCTCAGCTAAGCGGTGAACATCAACGCCAAATCCTGTTCGAATATGCATACTATAATCCAGTTGGTGTTGATCCGCCCGTGCGTCCTAGATTCAATCTAAGCGTGAAACGCAAGGTATTTGCTAATGGGCTTTGTCTACCGCTTACGGATGCTAGGTAAGAGAAATCTATGGAGAACATATTGTATTTCAAACTTGCACCAAAATTCAAAAATTGACGGTTACCTTTATTTCTGTTTTCATAGAACATTCCAGTTCTGAAAGCAAGTACATCGTTGTACCACCATTCAATCCCAGCTGCTATATTAATTTCTGCCAACTCTTCTTTCAATTTTGTTCCTTTTACGATTGCATAAGAGCCATCGCTGTTTTGAATATAATCCCCATTCGCATCTTTCGAAACTACCCCTGGTGCATCATAAAAGGATTGCATTATTCCGTTGATAATTCCTACATCACCATCCATGCCGGACAACATGGTATAGCTGCCATTAACATTCGCATAGTATGCAGGTGTTGGAACAAGTAATTTTTGAAGGTCTAAAGCGAAGGTTACTTTATTATAATCATCAAACTCAGCTTCAAAGGCATTTCCAATTTTCAAATTCATGGGTATGAAATCGCGTTTAGACAATTCCGAATAAGCAACTTTATTGCCAAGATTGTTCAAGGTTGTCGCAAATGTGTATGTTCCATCCGTATTACCAATTTTAGCATCTTCGTTGCGATACGTAATGGAGAAATCTGCTCCTCCCACAACACCGGCTTTCGTATTTACTCCTCCAACGGTCAATCCCCCAGTTAAATTCGAATAAGCAAACTTTCCATTAATTCCAATACTTAATTTTTTAGCTAAACGGAAAGCATAGGCCCCTGTTAATTCAAATTCACTTGGCTTATCTTCACGAAGCTCATTTCCACTAATGTCCGTAAAGGTAATTTCCCCCAAACTAAAGTAGCGCAAAGAACCTCCAATGGTATGAATTTTATTAATTCGATAGTATCCAGCTAAGTAGGATAAACTAATATCGTTGGTTAACTGACGTAACCAAGGAGTGTATGACAAACTTAATTCTGACTTTTCTTTGGCAAAGCTCAGCATGGAAGTATTCCAATAGACAGAGGTTGAAGTTGGGCTCAATGCAGTTCCTGCATCCCCCATTCCACCTGCCCTAGAATCCGGTGTAATCGCCATGAATGGCAAGGCAGTTGTGATGGTATTTAATTGCAGGTCATTATCCGTCACACCTGATCCCCCACCGTTCGGTTGAGCATAGACTAGAAAAGAAGAATAACAGAATGATAAAACGATAAAAACGTGCTTCATAAATAACAGTACTTAATAGTTCGTAAATATACGAAAAACTAGGTTTTTTATTGTGGGATCACTTCAAAATAACCAATTTCTCTGTTTTTTCCGCTGTTTGACCATCGATGTTTTTCACTTTTAAGCGATAAACGTATACACCTTTTGCCAATTGATCACCAAATTCATCTTTACCATCCCAATCGATACCCTCAGATCGAAATCCCTGAGTTTGAACTTGCTGTTGAATCGTTTTAACCAGTCTCCCAGAAATAGTGTAGACCTGAACTTGAACATCAAGTTGATTACAAGATTGATTGTGCTCAAACATAAAGGATGTGCGGGTGGTAAATGGATTCGGATAATTGTACACATGTTCTAAAACAGGAACTTCTTTTTCTTGAACGACGAACTCAATTTTTGCTATTCCAGAGTTATTATTTACATCCCAAACTTTCAATTCAAGCGTATGTTTCCCTTTGGTTAAACCTTGAAACTGATAACGCACTTCTCCGTTTTGATAATCATTTAGACCACCTGAATAAAAATCATTCAACACAAATGGATTACTGGTTTCACCATCGAGCACTGCGACGATGTCATGACCAATACCATTTCCAACAGTATTGATTCCATTTTCATCAAAAACTTTGGCAAACAAAACAGGATTTGCATCTGTAATACTTCCCGAAACAAATGCCTCGTCATTCATAAATAGTTGAACGGTTGGAGCGGTCAAGTCAATAAGTCCATTTGGATTAATGCCTCCAATAATTAACATGGTATCAAATCCCTGCGCATCGGTTGTCGCACTATTGCCGTAATAACTAATTTTCCCCAATCCATAATTCAACGCGATATCCTTCGGGACGATAAACTCAAAATCGAAATACCCATTTATTATACTTGCTTTTCCTCTGTATATTTTATTTCGTTGCTGTTGAAAACTCAATACTTGGGGTGGATCTTGTCCTAACGTTTGCTGAGTTTTGAACTTATCAAAAATAGTTGGCGTCAACTCACCATTCCATGTATTTAAGATAGACCCATTCCAATCTTCCATGTGTCCTTTGATTCGAACTTTACTCAACGCACTGATGGTGTCGATTTGAACTTGTGGACTGATTCCATTGATGCTATCCGTTACTATACGGTATCTCGGGAGCGCAATGCGCAATGCAGGATCTCCAATCAAAGTAAAACTTCGTTTGTTTGAACTAGTTCCAGAATTATTTTTTGTTAACATAGCAATTTCCCCAAACGTTTTTGGATTTCCAGTAGCATCTCTTTCGAAAACTTGTTGATAGAAGGCATCACCTGTCACTTCATTTACGGTAATGTAGACAGCCCGGGTGGTTGTCATCAAAGCAATCGACGATCCTGTTGGATTCAAAAATGCCCATTCGCCAGCCGAAACACGTTTTGGATCATCGTACCTGGTGAATTCACAGGTCGCAGAAACGAATAGGTTTAATGCGTTGATGTTATTCCATGATTGAATTTGAGGAATCGTCACGATGCGCTCCTCAGCCAATCCAACTTCTCCTCCGTGTCCGACATAATTTATCATAACAATTCCCCGTTGAACCCGATCCGTTATCGATTCGGACAAAGCAGGAAAACGAATTCCTCCGGTTGAAATGACCATTGGAAATGCATCCATGTAGAGTTTTTCACCATTCATTTCTCGGTGATTCAGTTTGACAAAATTATACTGTGGCTCAGCATTATCCTCAATAAATTGGTTTGAAGGATCGTTGTCTGCTATTTGAACAAATTTCAATCTCCAATCACCAAATGTTGATGTCAAGTCAGTTGATCCTAAGCAACAGGAAGCATTATTGGGAAAAAGTTCTGAGCCATTTTTCAAGTAATGTTCGACCTTGTCTACTTGTTGTTTTGCTTGAATGTTATCACTAACGATGAATCGACCAACACCAATATCCATTAAGTCAGTACTTGAAAATCCTTCGTTATCCCCGAGAATTCCAAAATAATCATCGGAAACGAGTGCATTGATACGATCTTCACTGATAATAGCTTGATAAGTTGGAATGAAATTATTGTTATTGTCCAAACGGTTTTTAGGATCATAGGTTCCATCACCAAATAACAATAGATACTTTGGTTTCGTTGATGGGTCGTTTTGAAGGGCGCGATCATAGAACATTTTCGCGAACATTCGTATAGCAGTCGCATCCTGCATTCCCGAACTAAACTCATTATATACATGAAGGACATTCACCACGTGAACGACTAATCCTTCCGCACGATGCAGGTCTGCTAATCTGTTCGCTTGAACAAGAAAATCAGGATGAGAAACGATTAAGTAATCTGCTTGCTCTAGTCCATGAAGATTTTGATTGTTCACTGCACCAACTTTATCTGGAGTGAAAAATGAACTACCATTAGATGCGACAAATTCTTTAAATCCACCATCGGCCTTGAACGATTTATTGTTTCCATTTGTGGTAACAAACATTTTTTTCGGCGCATGTTTATCGGTAATATCCCAAACAAATCCACTTGTTGGTAATCCAGTAATATCATACGACACCAACAGATTACCCGGAATATTCTTCACGCGAAATCCAAATTGAGTTCCATAAAAAACCAGTTTTCGTTTTGTAGAAAGTATTATTCTATCTAAATAGGTTAAAGTAAGTGGTGATTGACGCTCAACAGTTAAATTCAAAGGGATCGTTGCCGGTGGATTATTCATAGAAAACTTGTATTCACCCCTTGAAAATTCCAATGAATTAATCGGTAAAATATTCGAAAATAAATTCTGTCCGTTAACACTTGCTTTGATTGTATTTAACAGATTACTGTTAGGGCAATTTGAAGCAATATCTAATTTAAAGTCAAGTTTCACTGTATCCAAGTTTGGTATCGAGAAATTGAAGGTTCTTTCTAGTTCCACATCAAACAATTCCCCGTACCATCTCTGACCTCCTTCAACAAGGTTAACTAGATCATTCTCATAACTTTCTCTAAAGTCATAGGAATTTATGGTGGTGTCCGTAGGTGTGTCATTTTGAACTTCAACTTGAATACGCAGTGGCGCTTGATTACCGTTAATATTGATGAAATATGTAGATACATCACTGTAAATATTTCGGATTTGAACGTATGGAAAAACAGTTTCTGTGCTTGACCATCGGTGGGGACCCCAAGCATGAAATAAAACGTAATCATTGTCATTAAAAACACCATCAGATTCTCCTTGAACGTAGATTGCGTTTTCTGCTAAATCATCTGTTCTTGGAATATTGTTTTTCTCTGGAAGCAAACCATCACCATTACCGTAAATGTGAATGTGGGCCGGATTTAAGCCCGATGTATTAATTCCACAAGACTCTAAGAATGCTTTATCGATTTTATAAATGCCATCCTTGGCAACAGATATTTTATACCAGGTTCCAGACCCGGACTTCATTGCCGAATTTTGAACAAAATCCTTCTGGGTGAAACTTACGTATGGACTAAGTTGATAGGAAAACTGCACTATTCGCTCATAAATTCCATTTCGCATTCGAACAGGAACGGCATGAATAACAACAAAAGCACGTCCAGACTCATCCGCTACGGAAGCTTCGATTAAAAAGTCCTCGGATACTGTTACGAAAGAACCTTTGTAGTACGATACATCTGAACTTGGAATTTGTTCGGTTACGATGCCTGAAATCACTACTTTTTGCTGGGTCGAATTCGTTTTTATTTTACTAAAAAAGTATGGAAGTCCATTATCGATTCCCTGATTTTCAATAAAACGGAGGGGATAAATTGACCCCTCATCCTCATGAAGGTGAGTTTGAGACCAGTTCAAATCGACTTTCACGACTTGAGAAAACGAAGCGTTTGAACAATAAAGAAGGATCAATAAGAAAATAATTCGGATCATGTTAAAGTTTTTTCAATGATTGTGTGGAAGAAAAACGTCAATATATTTATTTTATTTGAATAATTATTCGATATTTGTAACCTTTCAAACCTAAACTACGTTGAGATTGTTCGTGCTAAAAACAAAGTTTGTGAAAACATTCGGAACTCTAGTCATTGCGATAGCAAATATATTTGTTGTTTCATTGTCAAATAATTCTTGGTCTCAGGACCCAACATTTACGCAATTCTATTCGAACCCTGTGTATCTGAACCCCGCCCTTGCTGGAGCAACTGGTTGTCCAAGAATTGCCTTAAACTACCGCAATCAATGGCCGCAACTGACAGGTAATTATGTTACTTACAGCGCCGCATTTGATACGTATGCTAAAAACGTTTCCGGTGGGATTGGTTTAATTGCGATGCATGACCAACAGGGACAAGGTACGATTCAAACTTCCATGATTGGTGGGATTTATTCTTATAACCTCAAAGTAAACAGAAAATTCTCCCTAATGTTTGGAGCAAGAGCTGCTTACTTTCAGAAATTTTTAGATTGGGATAAATTAACATTTGGCGACATGATCGATCCAAGAAGAGGATTTATTTACCAAACAGGTGATGTCATCCGTGGGAATGGCCGCCATGGTTTCTTTGATGCATCGGCTGGATTAGTGGGTTTCACAAAAAACTTCTACTTCGGAGTTGCTGGACACCACTTAAACCGACCTGATGAATCTATGATTTTAGGTCAGTCACGCTTACCTATTCGTGTGACCGGACACATGGGTGCTACGATTAAAATTGGTCAACGTGGTCGCTATTCAAGCAATACTATGCTGATGCCAAATATCATTTACCAATATCAAAATGGTTTTCAAGAATTCAATATCGGTGCATACTTGAGATACGAAAGTTTTACGATTGGTGCTTGGTACCGTAACAAAGACGCATTTATTTTAAGTTTAGGAATTAGTACAGATAAATTTAGAGTTGGATACAGTTATGATTTAACTGTTTCAAATTTAGGTGGTGTTTCAGGAGGTTCGCATGAGATTTCCATGGGAATTAACTTGAAGTGTAAGAAAAAACCAAAGAATTTCAGAAAAATTTCTTGTCCATCATTTTAAGTGTAACTAAAACAATTAATAAAGATTATTATCGTTAATAAAACGCAAAGTAGAATATGAAGCGATTGATGAATAGATTTTTAGGGGTGTCAGTAGTTGGACTATTGGTACTTTCCTCTTGTTCTCCAGATAGATCAAGTTCAACAGGTTGGGAATACAACAACTTCAAAAACGGTGGATTTGAGAAATTCGATGCGCAAGAGCAAGAAACAGGTCCAGGATTGGTCATGATTGAAGGCGGAACGTTTACCATGGGTAGAACAGAACAAGATGTCATGCAAGATTGGAATGCACGTGCTGCACGTGTAACTGTTGCTTCTTTTTACATGGATCGTACAGAGGTTACTAACCTACACTGGTTAGAATACATGTATTGGATGAAACGCGTTTACAATAAAACCTATCCTCACGTATACAAAAAGTGTTTACCTGATACACTATCATGGAGAACCGCAATGGGTTACAGAGAGAAATATGTGAATTACTATTTACGTCACCCATCCTATGCGGATTATCCAGTTGTTGGAGTTTCTTGGTTACAAGCTAACGACTTCTGTAAATGGAGAACAGACCGTGTGAATGAAGCTATTTTAGTAAGAGAAGGGATTCTTAAATGGCATTTTGCAGACGAAGGAAGTACAGATGTTGGAGCTGCGAATGATGCAAACTACGACAAAAGATACGCTTCTGTTCCTCAAAACATGTTCAGCACAGAAAATTACTTGAATGGAAACTACACAATAGAATCTGAAGGTGGTTATGTGATGAACAAGGACAACAAGCCAAAAGCAAAAGTTGATACCAAAACAAAACGTTCAGTTCCCCGTGATCCATACCAACTAGAAAATTACGATCCTATCTATGCAGACATGGATAATGGTAGATTGGGTACGCGTCCAGTTCGAATGGAAGATGGTATCTTATTACCAAGCTATCGCCTACCTACTGAAGCTGAATGGGAATTTGCTGCACTTGGATTAATCGGAAACCTAGATGAAGGTTCTGAGAACATTAACGACCGTCGTATTTATCCATGGGATGGACACTACGTTCGTCAAGAAGAAGAGCAATTTGCAGGAGCAATTCAAGCTAACTTCGTTCGTGGAAAAGGTGATATGATGGGTGTGTCCGGAAATTTAAATGATGGATCAGACATCACCGCACGTGTAGATGATTACTGGCCAAATGACTTCGGTCTCTACAACATGGCTGGAAACGTTTCAGAATGGGTAATGGATGTTTACCGTCCAATGACTAGTGAAGTTTCTGAGGAGTTTATGCCTTTCCGTGGTAATAAATACCAAACACAGTTATTAGTTCCTAATGGATTATATGATCGTCCAGTAAAGGCAAATGAAAACGTATACGATGTTCATGGAATGAAAGAGTTTGTTAATGAATTTGCTCGTGTGAAGTACCTAGCTTATGCGAACAAAAAATACGGACAAACGGCTGGAACGAATTTCCAATCTAACTTCACGAACGGGACGGTTGATACAACGGCTAATGCAAATGCGGCGGCGGCTCCAAAACCAGGAGGAGTTAATAACAATCCGATGAATTCAAGAATTTACTCGAAACAAGATCCAAGAGGATATCAGTTTAATTCTCCTTCGAACTATTACGTTTCTAACAATTCACAATTTACTTCGCAAGAACGTTTACAATTTGAATTTTTGGATACATTGAATATCATGCTAGATACTGCCATTGCATTGTATAACCAAGGAAGAACGATCGCTGCAAGTGCATTTATTGAACGTGTATTATTCAATAAAGACCTACCGATGGAAATTCAAGACGGTTCGAAAAAACAAGACATCTTGGAATTGATGAGTTTTGCTTTTGACCGAACGGATCCAAATGCTTATTTAGGAATTGATACTGCACTTTTCAGTAAAGATTATTTAGAGCGTAAATTCCGTTCATATAGCACTGATCCAACTATTACTACGTGGATTATGACATTGCGTAATGGATTGACTGAATTTATTACAGAAACGAAAGGTAAGCAACGTTGGAGAGATGTTACTGTAGAAGAAAACGCTGGACGTTTGAACTACCGTAAAGATGACTATATTGATTACATGGACGGTGATTTAGAATCTTCTATTTTCTACAACAATACGAAGAGAAAAGACGATATCAATAGCGGCCTACGTGATTCTAAACAAGTCATGTATCAAAACCAACATGAGAACTTTAATTTAAACAATGACATGATTAATGCTGGTGCTTCTGGGTGGCCAACTACATTAATCTCTGATAAATCAAGAGTATACAAAGGTGGCTCTTGGGCAGACCGTGTATATTGGTTATCATCTGGTAACAGAAGATTCTTAGATGAAGACAAAGCAACAGCAACTATTGGTTTCCGTTGTGCGATGGATCGAGTTGGAAGTTCCAGGCCGAAAAGTCCGAAAGAATAATTAAAAAAGCCCGAGCAATCGGGCTTTTTTTTTTGCAATTTTGCATCATGGAAAAATTAGTTGATTTATATTACCAATGCACCGGCATATCAACGGACACAAGGAACATTCAGGAGGGTTCGATGTTCATTGCTTTACGAGGTGAACATTTCAATGGAAATTTATTTGCAGCTGAAGCCATTGAATCCGGCGCCACCTATTCCATCGTTGATGAAGAACAATTTTCCAATGACAAGAATATATTTTACGTTGAAAATACATTGATATTCCTTCAAAAACTTGCCAATTTTCACCGAAATAAATTTGACATTCCTTTTATCGGTATTACTGGAAGTAATGGAAAAACAAGTACCAAAGAACTTGTTAATGCTGTTTTGTCTAAAAAATTCAATACCCTTTGCACGATTGGGAATTTAAATAATCACATTGGTGTCCCACTTACCATTCTACGCTTAAACTCAACACATGAAGTGGCAATCATTGAAATGGGGGCGAATAAGCCCGGAGATATCGCAGAATTATGTGAAATTGCAGAGCCGACTCATGGTATTATAACGAATATCGGAAAGGCTCATTTAGAAGGATTCAAAACTTTTGAAGGAGTTCTACAAACGAAAACGGAACTTTATCGGTCCATTGAAAAAAAATCCGGCGTTCTTTTTGCCTGTATGGATGACAAAATTCTGATGAATGCCTGTAAAAATCACCCACTTCCACTTGTCACCTATGGAAGTACGGAGGATGCATTAATCGTTGGAGAGCTGAGTCATTTGGATCCATTTGTTCATTTCAGCTGGCATAACCATTCTTATCGTTCACCGATTTTACATACACATCTTGTTGGGAAATATAATTTCAATAATTTTCTTGCAGCAATTGCCTTTGGGAATATTTTTGAAGTTCCTGTTGAACAAATCAATCAAGCCATTGAAGGATATATTCCGCAAAACAACCGAAGTCAAGTGACAAAAACCGCTAACAATACCTTGATCATTGATTGTTATAACGCGAATCCATCTAGTATGAAATCGGCATTGGAATCCTTCAATGAAATAAAAGGAATGGAAAAATTAGCTATTCTAGGAGATATGTTGGAGTTAGGACAAGAAAGTTTAAGTGAACATCAGTCGATTTTATACTATTGTCAACAAAACAACATTCCATTCTTCACTATTGGTCCAATTTTCAAAGCACTTCATGAAAATGGATTCGAAAAACAGGAAGAATTTAGAGAAAATAATGTGAGTCTGAATTTGAAAAATCAACTGATTCTCCTCAAAGGATCAAGAGGTATTGCTCTAGAAAAATTAATCGATTTATTCTAGGAACCGTACATCATTAGGAATGATTTTAAGAATGGATCAAGTCCACCGTCCATCACTGCATCCACATCACTCGTTTCCGTTCCGGTGCGCACGTCTTTCACCAACTTGTATGGTTGCATCACATAGTTTCGGATTTGACTCCCCCACTCTATTTTCTTTTTACCCGCTTCAATTTCACTACGTTTCTCCATTCGTTCACGCAGTTCCAATTCATATAACTGAGAACGCAATAATTGCATCGCTTTTTCTTTGTTCGCTAACTGTGACCTGGATTCAGAGTTTTCAATGATAATTCCTGATGGAGCATGTCGCAATCGAACCGCTGTTTCGACCTTATTCACGTTTTGTCCACCCGCACCACCAGATCTAAACGTTTCAAATGAAACGTCTGCTGGATTGATGTGAATATTGATGTTATCATCAACAAGTGGATATACGTAAACCGAAACAAAAGACGTATGTCGTTTCGCATTCGAATCAAAAGGTGAAATACGCACCAAACGATGCACACCATTTTCACCTTTCAAATATCCAAAAGCAAATTCTCCTTCAAGTTCAATTGTCACCGTTTTTACACCTGCAACATCACCTTCCTGAAAATTTAATTCCGTGATTTTATAACCTTTCTTTTGTCCCCACATAAGGTACATGCGCATGAGCATTGAGGCCCAGTCACAGCTTTCTGTTCCACCAGCTCCTGCAGTAATTTGAAGAACGGCACTTAACGCATCCTCTTCACCTGATAGCATGTTTTTTAACTCAAGCTCTTCAATTTCCGTCAAAATAACTTGGAATTGTTGGTCTAGTTCCGCCTCTGTGGACATCCCTTCTTTGACGAATTCCATGACCACTTCCAAATCAGAAACGGCGGATTGAACACGATCAAAGGTATTCACCCAAAACTTCAATCCACGTATGGACTTCATTTGAACTTCGGCTTTCTTCGGATCGTCCCAAAAGGAGGGGTCTTGCGTTTTTAGCTCTTCCTCTCTCATTTGCATTCTCTTCTCCTCGATTTTCAAGTAATTTTGAATACTTTCAACACGCTTCAATAAATCTTTATACTGATCAATAGTCATGGTGCAAAGGTAATTATAAAGTCTTTCCCAAAGGCTTGAAACAAATGAACAAAATTGCTACATTTGTACAAATCAAAATTGACATGAATATTCCAGCAGAATTAAAGTAC
>JBILRU010000001.1:0-82522 GCA_044372485.1 Crocinitomicaceae bacterium | reverse complement strand
TTCTTTCGAAGAATTTCCTGCGAGCACCAAATCGTATTCCATGCCAATTTTTTTCTTGAACGTTTTCAATTTTTGACGCGTTTGTTTTCCATCTGTCCCCACTTCATAAGCCAAAGCAATAATTTCAAGTCCAAATTGTTCGTATGTTTTATGTAATTTATTCATGAATTGAACTTCATCCAAACAATTCGGACACCATGTCCCCATGATTTGCATTACCGTAACTTTTCCTTCAAATGATTTTAACGAAAACCTCTTTCCGTTCAATTGAGTCATGTCAGTTGTTTTCACTTTTTGGTCATTTACCACATAGGTTAAAGAAGCTTCATTTCTCAATTTCGCTTCCGGATTTCTCACGGCAATCCAATCTGTAACATAAGAAATTCCACTGTAAAATTTTCCTTTTAATGTATCTGAATGCATCTCTGCATCGAACAACATAGCCCAAGAACCGTTAAAAGTGGACATGGAGAAATTCAGTCCGGATCGATTTCCCGCTAAAAAACGATAATCTCCCGTCTCCGTTAAAAAAGTGCCTGCAATTTCGGTATCCTTCCCTGCTTTAAAAATCCCAATGGCCTTCTCTTCGTCTTTCGTTCCAGGCTGAAATGTCACCTCCCATGTTCCATTAAAAAGCGATTCAATGGGTTTTGTTGGATGCATTTGAGGAAATCTTAGCAAAACATTCCAGACCAAGGTCAATGGAACTTTCTGTTGTACTTTTTTATTGTAATTGATCCAATATCCCCTTGCTGACTGTCCATTTTCATGCAATTGAAAAACAACCTCAGCATCTTGAATTGGAAAGTGTAAATAAATACTATCCTTTTTCGTTCGTTTAATCATTAAGATTTCTTCTGTGTCGTTGATAACATAGATCTTTTTCCCTTCCATTTCTACCCTTAATTGAAATGGGACGAAAAGACGGTCATTCATCGCTAATTCTCCCTGCCAAATGCCTGTTTTCATTTTTGAGTTGGCAAATGAAAAGATGGACACCGAAATAAAAATTGCAGATAAATAGGATTTCATATTCATTTGTTTAAGCAAACGAAAATACGTTAATTCGTATGAATTTTGCTGCGACATGCAACTTTTTTAAATGAAACGCAGTCAAACAACCGAGCATGGAGGAAATTGCATTAATTAAACAGTGTATTGAAGGGAATCCAAAGGCTCAAAAAGCGTTGTTTGACATGTTTGCCCCAAAAATGTTTTCCGTTTGTCTGCGATATGTCAAAGACAAAATGCGTGCAGAGGACGTTCTACAGGATGCTTTAGTAAAAGTCTATTCAAAACTTCCCGAATATAAATTCGAAGGAGTGTTTGAAGGGTGGATTCGCCGCATTGTCGTTAACACGTGTTTGGATCAATTGCGGAAGGATAAAAAGCTTCTCAAAGAAGTTCAAGTTGAAGAAGTAAGTTATCGCATTGAACAAAACGGATTTATAGCTGAGAAATTAATGGCTGATGATTTAATGAAATTAGTACAATCTATGCCTGATGGATACCGTGTTGTTTTCAATATGTTTGCCATCGAAGGATATTCACATCAGGAAATTGCGACAGCACTAGGAGTTACGGAAAGCACCTCAAAATCACAGTACTTGAGAGCAAGGGCATACTTGAA
Source organism: Crocinitomicaceae bacterium (assembly GCA_044372485.1). GTDB lineage: Bacteria > Bacteroidota > Bacteroidia > Flavobacteriales_D > Crocinitomicaceae > UBA952. The sequence continues at coordinate 80,892 of JBILRU010000001.1, read as the reverse complement.
AGACCGTATTGAAAAAAGATAAAATGGAAGAAAAAGATTTCATAAAAGAATTATTTCAAGAGAAATTGGTACAACACCAGTCGCCAGTAAGTCCAGAACTATGGACTTCCGTATCCTCTTCCATTTCTTCCGGAACAACTGTAGTTAGTAGTGGTTTATCTCTTTTAGCAAAATCGGTGATTGGAGGAATAAGCGCCGCTACGGTGATTGGAAGTGTTTGGATGTTGACACATCAAAAAACGTCATCCGCAAAATCGGTGACACCTAAAGAAATCAAAAAAACATTGGTTGAAACTAGGTCCAATGATGAAAAAACAGCAATAAAACCAGGGGCAAAACCTGCTACAATCCATAGCTTTGTGTTTTTGACTCCAGAAATCCCTCAAGAGGACAATGGCCCGAGCTTTGGCCCAGGAATCATACACAACAGTGGTGCATCCTTCGGCGGGCAAGGACTTTCTTTTTCTAATAATGATTCTGTAGTAATTCCAAGGCTTCCGTTGCAAACAACAATTTCTAATCAAAACATAAACTCGAATTCCGTCAATCCACTAACAAGTCAGCCAACTCAACTTGAGATAGAACCAGCTTCCAATGCACAAGAAGAAATCATTGTTTTACCTAATATCTTCACTCCTAACGGCGACGGTAAAAATGATGAGTTTAGCATTGATTTAAGTTCTTATGAATTCCTTGATTACAGTTTAGTCATTCTCGACATGAACAATCAACTTGTTTTTAAAAGCAATGACACACAAGAAAGATGGAACGGTAAGAAAATAGATGGTAGTAACTGTAATGCAGGAACCTATATCTACTATTTAACAGGAAAAACCGTTTCAGGAAAAACGATTTCCAAGTATTCTAGCCTTCGAATTCATTATTAAATTTAGATGTTAATTCTGGCGTTACTTTTATGATGCCCAAATAAAAGAATACATTTCCTATTGACAATAATATATGGGAAACATCATTTTTATCCATCCACGGATGTAGATTTATTTTCATGAGAAAAATAAATGCTGCGGGCAACATTGCAAGTACACCAAAAGAAAAATAATGAAAAGGAGCTTGATGCTTACGGTAAAATACAACGCCTAATATACCGGCACTTAAAATCGTTCCTAAAATGGTGTTGACTGCAATTGGTAAAAATCCCAATTCTGGTTTTTCAATCACTTGACTATTTAGACAGATCCGCAGAAAAATACCGAGTACAATCAGCATTTTAATCATGGACATCCCTTTATATATTTTTTGAAGGGTTTTATTGTAAACGAAAGAAATCATCGCCTGTTCGATAAAAAAGACGGCGAAAATAGCGGTTAGCCAACCTGGTATTTTTCCAATCGTTCCCCAATAAAAATAAAAGGCATGACCTAGTCCTCCAACAAATGTGCTAATCCCTAACATAAAGAAAAAAGCCATAAACCAATTGACAAATGGATTTCGATCATGTTCTTTCCAAAGTTTTATGGTAAGGTAAAAACAAATAACAGACATGAGGGTGTCTGTAATGAGGGTATTCGGTTCCATCAATGTGAATTCGCCAAATCTCCAAATCATCTTCTCATAATCTGCACCAATAATCATTCTGCAAAGGTAATCATTTGATTTTTTAGTTTTTTACATTCCTTTGTTTGTGAGTTATGATTTTAACATATTCTGTTAAAGCGATAAACAATTATCTTTGATAGATGCGAAAAACACTTTTTTTAATGAATGGGAGTAAAGAAGTATCGAAATCACTTCAGCGTTTTCTAGATTCTTGTTCACGTATTCTAGGGGATCAGTTTCACCTCATCACTTCCAAACAAGGTAAAGAACTGGTTAACATTGCAAAAACCCATGCCGCTAATGTAGATATGATTGTCGGTATAGGGGGAGATGGGACGATTAATGAAATTATAAATGGATTGCTTCAATCAGAAATATCTGAGCTTCCCATTATAGCGATAATCCCATGTGGGACAGGTAATGATTTATACCAAAGTTCATTTTTTCAGAAATTTCATTTTAATTTATTTATAGACGCCCTAAGAAATCCTACATACATCCTTTGCGATGTTGGAAAAATGGTAACAGAAAATGAAACCCGCTATTTTATGAATGTCGCGGATATCGGTTTTGGCGGGTCGGTTGTCCTTTCGTTAACTGAATTTCGTCAAAAATATGGGCCGCGATTTTCCTATGGATTAGCGATTTTAAAAACCTTTGTTGGATTTAAACGGCCACACGTTTCTATTACTGCAGGACATTTTTCCTACCAAGGGGAATTGCTTTTAGCAGCTGCTTGCAATGGCTCTATTTTTGGAAATGGGCTGCACATTCATCCTGGCGCTTCCATTTCAGACGGAAAACTTAACATGACTGTTTTAGCCAAAGTATCGTTACTTGATTATGTACTTAATGTATTCAAAGTAAAGCGAGGTAAGCGAATCAATCATCCTGAAGCACATTACTTTGAAAGCAATACATTAACCTTAACAACAGATTCAGAAGAATTACATGCAGAAACCGACGGCGAATACATTCGAGGGAAATCCTTTGAAGTCTGTATTATTCCTAGAAGATTGAAAATTCTTTCTTATTAATTCCTTGGCAATGCGTATTTTTGAAGGGCTATGAAAGGATCTGTTATCGTTACTGCTGGTGGAATAGGAAAACGAATGGGAACTGATTTACCAAAGCAATTTTTAGAAATTCAAGGCAAGCCGATTCTACTTCATTGTTTGGAAAATTTCCATTCCTTTGATCCAACTTTGGAGGTCATAATCACCTTGCCAAAAGATTGGATTTCTTATTGGGATGAATTACTGAAAACCTTTCAATGTGAAATTCCACATCGTGTGAGCGCTGGCGGACAAGAACGCTTCCACTCTATTCAATTAGCACTGAGTCATTGCACAGGAGATTTTATCATGGTTCACGATGGTGTTCGTCCATTGGTTAGTCATGAAACCATCCAGCGTTGTTTTGCAGCACTGAAACATTCGAAAAGTGTCGTGCCTGTTTTATCTTTAAAAGATTCCTTGCGCTTCATTGATTCAACCGGATCTAAAATGGTCAATCGAAGTGATTTTAAACTGGTACATACACCACAGTGTTTTGATGCGGAAATCCTTAAAAAAGCTTATCAAACGGACTATCATTCAGGAATGACTGATGACGCAAGTGTCGTTGAATCTCTAGGAGTCGAACCTTTTCTGGTGGAAAGTAATGAAGAGAATATTAAAATTACAACAAATAGCGACCTTGTGATAGCAGCCGCTTATATGCAACAAAAGAATTCGTAATGATTATTCCGCCAAACTTATCGAAAGGTGATTTAATTTACATCACCGCACCAGCGAAAGCAACCGATAAAGCATCTGTTTTATACACCAAGAACTTTTTGGAACTAAAAGGTTATCGCGTATTGTTAAGCGAGCACTGTCTTGGTACACATCGTTATTTTTCTGGAACGGATGAGGAAAGAACTTCAGATATGCAATTTGGCATTGACCATCCAGAAGTGAAAGCAATATTGTGTGCACGTGGAGGTTATGGCTGTGTCAGGATTGTGGATGAAATTAATTGGGCGAATATGTTACGGGAACCACGATGGATCATTGGATTTAGCGACATCACCGTTTTTCAGCACCGATTGATGAAGCTAGGGGTGCAGAGTATTCATGGATCGATGCCCTTAAATTTCGAGAAGAACTCACCGGAAGCTTTAGAAACAATGTTGGACATTCTTCAAGGAGAAAAACCAATAATCGTATGTGAAGCAAATGCGACAAATCAATTGGGTTCAGCGGAAGGAATACTTATAGGTGGGAATTTGAGCATTGTGTTTAGTTTATTGGGAACGGATGATGCGTTGAATTTCGATGGAGGTATTTTATTTCTGGAAGATTTAGCTGAGCAATTATATCACCTAGATCGCATGTTTTTTGCCTTAAAAAAAACGGGGGCATTAGCAAAAATAAAGGGGTTAATCATTGGCGGAATGACTGATTTAGAAGACACTGACAATCCGACTGGATTGACCATTCATGAAATTGTATCACACCATTTCAAGTATTCAAAGATCCCGATTTGTTATGATTTTCCGATTGGACACTTTGCTGATAATCGTTCCGTTATTGTAGGGGCTCAGGTTCAATTGAAGGTTGCTGAAACATACACAGAACTGTCTTATCTAAATTCATTCTAAATAGAAACAAAACTTCTGTTTTATGGTTAGTTAGAAGTAAATTTGCAGCACATTAATGGTTAACAATTATGAGTAACTCTGTATTATTTAAATCATCCATCGCCAAGAAGTACTTCATGGCTTTGACGGGATTGTTCTTATGTACATTCCTTGTTGGTCACCTACTCGGAAACCTTCAACTTATTTTCAAAACCGGTGAAGAAGGACGACGTGCTTTTAATGAATATGCTTACTTCATGGGGCATAATTTATTCATCCAAGTGTTGTCTTACACGACATACATCGCATTAATTATTCACGCAGTGGATGGAATCATGCTAACCATTCAGAATAGAAAAGCACGTCCGGTTAAATATGCGTACAACAATCCAAAAGCAAATTCAGGAACGGCATCCAGAAACATGGCGATTTTAGGAACCTTGATTTTGGTTTTCTTGGCTTCTCACATGGCGAATTTCTGGTGGAAAGCGAAAATTACTGAAGAAATTCCTTTGCACTCATTAGTAAAAACGGTTGATTATCCCGTTGGACAAAATCCAGCGACAGGAGAAATGATCACCAAGCCAATTGAAGTAACACATTACTTAAATACGAACGGAACCTACCAGCAATTCAAGGTGAAGGATCCTAGTACTGGTCAAGAACAAAAATTGTTTGAGATTAAAAACAAACATGAATTCTACGACCTTACCTCTCATGTTAAAATTGGTGACGGATACAAGGATTTACACACTGTTGTAATGACCTTCTTCAGTAAGGCAAATTCTAGCGCTTTATTTGGCGTACTTTTCTATGTGATTTCCATGATTGTTTTGGGGTATCACTTATGGCATGGATTTGCATCTGCGTTTCAATCTTTGGGTTTGAATCATCCGTTGTACATGCCTATCATTAAGAAAGTTGGAATGGCCTTCAGTATTGTTGTGCCTTTCTTATTCGCAATTATTCCCATTATTATTTACATGAACCATTAGGAAAACCAGGATTATGTCAAAATTAAATTCAAGAATTCCAGAAGGACCAATTGCTGAAAAGTGGACTAACCACAAAAATCACATGAAATTGGTTGCTCCCAACAATCGTCCCAAAATTGACGTTATTGTTGTTGGAACAGGATTAGCCGGAGCATCGGCTGCAGCATCTCTAGGTGAGATGGGTTATAATGTAAAAGCATTTTGTTTTCAAGATTCTCCGCGTCGTGCGCACTCAATTGCCGCACAAGGTGGAATCAATGCAGCGAAAAATTACCAAAACGATGGTGACTCTGTTTATCGTTTGTTTTATGATACAATCAAAGGAGGAGATTACCGAGCTCGTGAAGCGAACGTTCACCGTTTAGCGGAAGTTTCTGGCAACATCATCGACCAATGTGTGGCTCAAGGAGTTCCTTTTGCTCGTGAGTACGGTGGATTATTAGATAACCGTTCATTTGGTGGGACACAAGTTCAACGTACATTTTACGCAGCGGGTCAGACAGGACAACAATTATTGTTAGGTGCTTATTCAGCGTTATCGCGTCAAATTGGATTAGGCCGTGTGAAAATGTACCACCGTCATGAAATGATGGACTTGGTTAAAATTGACGGAAAAGCACGTGGAATCATCGCACGTAACTTAGTTACAGGTGAATTAGAGCGTCATTCTGCACATGCAGTGGTGATTGCGTCCGGAGGATACGGAAATGTATATTTCCTCTCAACCAATGCGATGGGAAGTAATGTTTCCGCAGCTTGGAAAGTTCACAAAAGAGGAGCGTTATTCGCTAATCCATGTTTTGTTCAAATCCACCCAACATGTGTTCCTGTTCACGGAACAAATCAATCGAAATTAACCTTGATGTCTGAGTCCTTAAGAAACTCAGGCAGAATTTGGGTTCCTAAGAAAAAAGAAGATGCCGAAGCGATTAGAGCGGGACAATTAAAACCAACTCAAATCCCGGAAGAAGAAAGAGATTACTTCTTAGAAAGACGTTACCCAGCATTCGGGAACTTAGTTCCACGTGATGTTGCTTCTCGCGCAGCGAAAGAACGTTGTGACGCCGGATGTGGAATTGAAGCAAACGACACTAATGAAGGTGTTTATTTAGATTTTTCTTCTGAAATTAAAAGCAAAGGAAAGCAAACAGCATACGCATTAGGGGATCACAATCCATCTGAAGAGCGAATGATTGAATTAGGTAAGAAATGGATTGAGGAAAAATACGGGAACTTGTTTCAAATGTATCAGAAAATCACCGATGAAAATCCATACGAAACACCGATGAAAATTTATCCAGCGGTTCACTACACAATGGGTGGCGTTTGGGTTGACTATAACTTACAGAGTACCATCGAAGGATGTTTCGTTACGGGAGAAGCAAATTTCTCTGAGCATGGAGCAAATAGACTTGGAGCATCCGCATTAATGCAAGGATTAGCAGATGGTTATTTCGTGGCGCCGTATACCGTTTCAGATTATCTAGCAAATGAAATCCGCACAGGAAAAATTTCAACTGATGGACCTGAATTTGAAGCAGCAGAAAACGAGGTAAAAGAAAGTATTGATCGCTTCTTGAATAACAACGGTTCCAAATCCGTAGATCACTTCCACAAGCGACTAGGATTAATCATGTGGAATAAGGTAGGCATGGCTCGTAATGAGCAAGGCTTAAAAGATGCCATTGAAGAAATTGGATTGTTGCGTGAAGAATTTTACAAGGACGTGTATGTTCCTGGTAGCTCTGATGAAATGAATCCAGAATTGGAAAAAGTGATGCGTGTTGCAGATTTAATTGAATTAGGTCAATTAATGGCAGTTGATGCATTACACCGTGAAGAATCGTGTGGAGGTCACTTCCGCGAAGAACACCAGGACGCTGAAGGAGAAACGTTACGTGATGACAAAAACTTCAAATACGTGGCCGCTTGGGAATACCAAGGTTCAGATTCTAAACAATCTACTCTACATAAAGAAGAGTTGAATTACGAGTTTATCAAAATAGCAGATAGAAATTACAAATAATTAAGAAAGACGTTATGGCTTCTAAGTTCATTAATATCACATTGAAAATCTGGAGACAGAAAAATTCAAATGCCAAAGGGGCATTAGAGACATATGCACTAAATACTGTTTCTACTGATAGCTCTTTCTTAGAGATGTTAGATCAATTGAATGAACAATTGATTAATGAGAAACAATCACCAATTGCATTTGATCACGATTGCCGCGAGGGAATCTGTGGAATGTGTTCTCTTTACATAAATGGTCGTGCACACGGTCCAGATTCCGGCAACACCACGTGTCAATTGCACATGCGTATGTTTAAAGATGGAGATACCATCTATGTTGAACCGTGGAGATCTCGTGCATTCCCAATCATCAAAGATTTGATGGTTGATCGCAGTGCCTTTGATCGCATTCAACAAGCAGGTGGATTTGTCTCTGTAAACACTTCTGGTCGCACGATGGATGCCAATGCTATTCCAATCGCTAAGGCTGATGCAGACAAAGCATTTCAGGCTGCAGCATGCATTGGATGTGGTGCTTGTGTCGCTTCATGTAAAAACGGTTCCGCTATGTTGTTTGTTGGAGCGAAAGTTTCACAATATGCATTATTACCTCAAGGTAAAGTAGAAGCAACTGATCGTGTTTTGAATATGGTGCGTCAAATGGACGAAGAGGGATTCGGGAATTGTACGAATACCGGTGCTTGTGAAATTGAATGTCCAAAAGGAATTTCCATTGAGAACATTGCACGAATGAATAGAGAGTTTTTAAAGGGTGCTTTGACTAAATCATAGAACCTTTTTTTAAAGGATATGAAACAGACTCCAAGGAGTCTGTTTTTTTTTGAGCGAACTTTTTAGGCAAAAAAAATGTCCGCTAAAGCGGACATTTAATTAGTATGTGTTGAAAAGCTTATTTCAATTTTTGGTTTTCTTTTTTGTACCATCCAACATTATCTTTCACATCAACAGGAACATTTGCTTTTGCACTCATTTTGCGTTGTGCATTCATCCAATAACCAAAACCGAAGAATCCTAAGATGATTAACATCGTATTAAAATAATTTCCTACGAATTCGAAGAAACCAAATGACCATTGTAATAGGTCTCCAATTGCATAAATAATTTCTGTAGTTGTCATGTTCTTGTACTTTGTGAAACAAAAGTAAAATAAAAATCAGAGCAAAGCTAGGAACTGATTAAATTTCTCCCATTAATTGCAAGGTTTCTCTTGCCGCTGCTTGCTCAGCCTCTTTTTTTGAAAACCCTTTTCCACGTCCATATTCCGTACGATTTACGAAAACAGCCATCTCATAATTCCATTGTCCATTTACATGCGTTTCATGCATTAAATCAAACTCTAACGTCAATTTTTTCTTTTGACACCAAATAAATAACTTTGACTTGAAATCGAGTTCTTCAGCTAGTAGTTGACTAAAATTTAGATAATTACGAAAGACGTGTTTGATTAAAATAGTCTTTGTTTTTTCAAATCCACCATCTAAATATATGGCACCAATGATGGCTTCAAATGCATTTCCTTCAAGCGTTGCGAGATTAATACTTCTCGCTTGATTGTAAATAAGCATGGTTCGAATTTCCATTTTTTCACCAATAGCTGCAAGAGATTTTCTATTGACAATTCGCGACTTTAATTTGGTTAAATAACCTTCATCATCGTCTGGATACTTTGTGTACAAAAATTCAGCCACTACAGCATCTAATATAGCATCTCCCAAGAACTCCAAGCGTTCGTTAGCAAAATCTAATTTTTCTTCTGGAAGGTATGATTTATGGGTTAAGGCACGTGTGAAAAAAGAGACATTCACTGGTTTGTACCCAAATTGTTTGAGTATGAACCGAATGATTTTTAACTCATCCTCTGTTCTTTTGTTTGAAAACAAAGGAAGTTTCAGAGCGTTAAGAATTAAATTTTTTGACGATGACACTCGTGTTATGTCCACCAAAACCAAACGTGTTGGAAAGGGCAATATTCACAGTGCGTTTTTGTGGGGTATTGAATGTGAAATTCAATTTTGGATCCAGTCCCGGATCATCCGTAAAATGATTAATTGTTGGAGGAACGATGTCATGCACAACAGACATCACGCAAGCAACCGCCTCAATCGCTCCCGCAGCACCTAAAAGGTGGCCTGTCATGGACTTTGTTGAACTAATGTTCATCTTGTATGCGTGTTCTCCGAAAACCGCTTGAATCGCCTTAACTTCTGCGATATCTCCTAAAGGTGTAGATGTCCCGTGTACATTAACGTAATCAATTTGTTCTGGAGTAATTTCTGCATCCTCAAGAGCGGCTAACATCGTATTTCTAGCGCCAATTCCTTCCGGATGAGGAGCTGTCATGTGATAAGCATCACCAGACATTCCACCACCAATGACTTCAGCGTAAATTTTCGCACCACGTTTGATGGCATGTTCGTACTCTTCTAAAATAAGTGCGCCAGAACCTTCACCTAATACGAATCCATCTCGGTCTAAATCGAACGGACGAGAAGCTGTTTCTGGAGAATCGTTTCTAGTAGACAATGCTTTTAACGCATTAAATCCACCCATTCCCATTTCGTTCACTCCAGCTTCTGATCCACCAGTTACGATGGCGTCTGCTTTTCCTAAACGAATTAAGTTAAAGGCGTCAATAATTGCATTTGTTGCGGAAGCACATGCCGATACACATACGTAATTCGGTCCGCGCAATCCAAATTTGATGGAAATGTGTCCCGATGCAATATCTGCAATCATTTTTGGAATGAAAAACGGATTGAATCGAGGAGTTCCATCGCCCGAGAAATACTCGCGCGCTTCTTCTTGAAATGTTTTAAGTCCACCGACTCCCGAACCCCAAATCACACCAATGCGATCACAGTTTGGATTAGACTCCATCAATCCAGAGTCTGCCATAGCTTCCGTAGCGGTAACTATGGCATACTGCGAAAATTGATCGAGTTTACGGGATTCTTTTTTATCAATGTGATCTTCTACATTGAATCCTTTCAACTCACAGGCAAACTGAGTTTTGAATAAAGATGCATCAAATTGCTGAATGGGTGCGGCACCACTTTTACCAGCAAGCAAACCATCCCAATATTCTTGCAAATTATTACCGATTGGTGTTAGTGCACCAAGGCCAGTTACGACTACTCGTTTTAATTGCATGCCTATTTAAATTGGGTTCAGTAAAAATTAATTCACATTACTTTCGATGTAAGCAACAGCGTCTCCAACAGTTTGGATGCCTTCAGCTTTATCGTCTGGAATGGAAATATTGAATTGCTTCTCGAATTCCATGATTAACTCAACGGTATCCAATGAATCGGCACCTAAGTCATTTGTGAAGCTCGCTTCGTTAGTTACTTCACTTTCTTCAACATTCAGTTTATCAACGATGATCGCGATAACTTTAGCTTTGATTTCAGACATATTACTTAATTTAAAAGGTTTCAGCCTGCAAAGAAAAAAACAAACATCCAATTAACAAAACTAAATCGGTAATATTTATCAACTTAAAAGTATTGATTACACGTGAATCCCAACAGATGTTTAACTTTGCGCTTAGAATGAAACGTAAACGAATCGCACTATTTATTTCTGGAAACGGAAGTAATGCTCGAAATATCATCAACTATTTCGCTAATCACTCAGAAATTAGCGTCTCACTTGTGCTTTCCTCTGCAAAAAATGACCTAATGAACGATTTTTGTTCGGAACGATCAATTTTATTTGCACAACCCTCGGGAATAGACGGTGATGACTACTTCAGGTTCTGTCTGGAGCAGGAAATAGATTGGGTGATTTTAGCCGGGTTTTTAAAAAAGATTCCCCTTGACTTTATTAACGCTTTTCCAGGTCGCATAATCAATATTCATCCCGCGTTGCTTCCGAACTTTGGTGGAAAAGGAATGTATGGAAGGCACGTACATGAAGCAGTCTCTAAAAGTTCAAGTCGTTTTTCAGGAATAACCATTCATTTAGTCAACGAAGAGTTTGATAAAGGAAAGATGTTAGCTCAGTTTGCCGTTGCTTTAAAGAAGCCTGATTCTGCTACAGAAATTGAAGAGGAAATTCGGGGTCTAGAAATAGCACATTTTCCATCTGTTATTGAATCAATTCTATTGAATAGCATTCTCTAAATGCACGCCAAACCAATAGCAATCCTCAAATGAATTGTATAACGGCGCAGGTGCAATCCGAATAACATTGGGTTCGCGCCAATCTGCAATGACTCCGAGTTCTGATAACGCATCGAATAGCTTGCGTCCCTGGCCTAGCGCCATGATCGATAATTGTGCGCCCCTTCTGTGAATTTCACTTGGGGTGATGATTTCAAAGGTGCATTTTTCTGAATTACGTTCCGATATTTCTTTAATGACGAATTCTAAGAACGCGGTCATCTGATTTCTTTTCGTGCCAATTTGATCCATTCCCGCTGCTTCAAACAACTCCAAGGACGCTAGATGAACCGCCATTCCCAATACAGGAGCATTACTCAATTGCCAGCCCTCAGCTCCTGGAAGGGGGTCGAATCCCGGTTTCATTAAAAAACGTTCTTCTTTGTTGTGTCCCCACCAGCCCGCAAAACGAGGAAGTTCTTTGTTGTGAGCATGTTTTTCGTGGACGAACATTCCAGACACTCCCCCTGGAGAAGAATTTAGGTATTTATATCCACACCAAGCGGCAAAATCAACATTCCAGTCATGCAGCTGAAGATTGATATTTCCGGCTGCATGTGCTAAATCAAATCCAACATATGCGCCAACTTGGTGTCCAGTATCTGTAATTCGGGCTAGATCAAAATACTGTCCGGTGTAATAATTAACTCCACCAATCATTACTACTGCCAATTCATCGCCAAGCTCAAGAATTTTAGCGCAAATGTCATCCTCATGAATCAATTGTTCTCCATCTCTTGGGAAAATTTCAACGAGATGATCCGTCCCGAGTCCATGCATCTTTAGTTGAGACTCCAAGGCATATTGGTCACTTGGAAAAGCTTTTGCCTCACATAGTATTTTTGTTCGTTTGCCCTCTGGACGGTAAAAGCTTGCCATGAGCAAATGCAAATTCGTAGTCAAGGAATGAGTAACCACAACTTCAATTGGCAAAGCCCCAACAACTTTTGCCGCCATGTCCGTTAACTGTTCATGGTACGAAAACCAAGGTCGTCTCGATAAAAAGTGTCCTTCCACGCCGTATTTTGCCCAATCAGCTAATTCTTCTTGTAGATAAACCGCTGCTTTCTTTGGTTGCAGACCTAGGGAGTTCCCTGTGAAATATATGGGATTCTCACTGTGAAAAGTGGGAAATAAAAATTCATTGCGAAAACGACGTAATGGATCTTGTTGATCCATTTTTCGGGCAAAATCCAAGCTGTTGTTAAAAACCATTTCCATCCTTTATTGTTACTTTTGTAGCACGACAAATATACGTAAGAAATGAAGATCGATCATTCCATTAACCGAAGCACATCTGAAAAACTATTTCAGGAATCTCTAACCTATTTTCCTGGCGGAGTAAATTCTCCTGTTCGCGCATTTAAGTCGGTTGGAGGAACTCCACTGTTCATTGCGAAGGGTAATGGATCGGAAATATGGGATGAAGACGGAAATCATTTTGTGGACTTTTGTGGTAGTTGGGGGCCATTAATTAACGGGCATAATCACCCACATATCTTTCAGTCCGTTGTTGAAACCTTACAAAACGGGGCGAGTTTTGGGGCGCCAACACGAAAAGAAAGTGAATTAGCAAAATTAATCTTGGATCGAATTCCATTTATAGATAAGTTGCGATTTCTTAGTTCGGGAACAGAAGCTGTGATGTCTGCTATACGTTTGGCTCGAGGATATACGAACAAAACGAAAATAGTGAAATTCGACGGGTGCTACCATGGCCACGTAGACGCGCTTCTAGTTAAAGCCGGAAGTGGACTAGTGACATTTGGAACCTCATCAAGTGCAGGAGTTCCAGAAGCATTTGCCAATGAAACAATTGTTCTTCCTTTGAACGATCTTGACGCACTAAAAACATGTTTCAAAAATCTTTCCACCGAAATTGCTTGTGTGATTATCGAACCAATTCCTGCAAATAACGGATTACTTTTGCAAGACTTGAGTTTTTTAACTGCTTTGCGTGCATTGTGCACAGAATATGGCATTCTCTTGATTTTTGATGAAGTTATCTCTGGGTTCCGTGTGGCTTTCGGTGGCGCAGCTGAATATTACAACATCACTCCGGACATTGTTACCTACGGTAAAATTATGGGTGGAGGTCTTCCCGTTGGAGCATATGGTGCAAAAAGTGAGATTATGTCCTTCGTTTCTCCCGATGGGCCGGTTTATCAAGCGGGAACATTATCAGGGAATCCTGTAGCGATGGCTGCTGGAATTGCACAGTTGTCTCTGTGTGTGCAAGAAAATTTCTATGAAGACCTTGAAAAGAAGACAAAAACGTTTGTCGAGGATATCAATAATTTTGCAAATACGCATGCATTGCCCGTTGAATTAGTAAGCATTGGATCCATTTTTTGGTTTTCGTTCAACGGTAAAAAACGCATCGCAGCTGCAGATCAAATAGATGCCGACATGACTTCCTTTAATAAATTACATCACTTTTTATTGAACCGAGGTGTTTACTTTGGTCCATCTGGATATGAAGTTGGATTTATTTCAAGTGCACATACACATGAACAATTGGCATTTTCTGCTGAACAAATAAAAGAAGGGTTGAAAGCCATTTACCAATAATAGAGTTTAATACCTAGCTTTACCGTATGATTTTAGTCACAGGAGCCACAGGATTGTTGGGAAGCCACTTGTTAATTCAATTGGCAGAAAAAGGCGAATCTTGTCGCGCGCTATACCGAACCAAGGCTAAAATCGAAGATGTTCGCGGGCTTTTTGACTATTACTTTCAAGAGAGAGCAGAAGAAAAATGGAATGCCATCGAATGGGTTTACTGTGATTTATTGGACATCTCATTGTTTGAAACGGCCATGTCCGAAATAAGCCATGTTTACCATTGTGCGGCATTAGTTTCATTCTTTAAAGCTGACTTTGAAGCATGTATTCAACATAACCGCATAGCTACAGCAAATGTGGTGAACTTCTCCTTAAGAAATAAGGTAGAAAAACTTTGTTATGTCAGTTCAACCGCGGCCATAGGAGTCAATTCGAAAGGAGCGAGCACGGAATCAAACAAGTGGGAGCCAGGATCTGAGGTTAGCGGTTACTCCGTTTCTAAATTTTTAGCGGAGAAAGAGGTTTGGCGTGGAATAGAAGAAGGATTAAATGCGGTCATTATTAATCCGTGTGTGATTTTTGGTCCAGGAGATTGGAATAGTAGTTCCTTAGCGATTTTTAAAGCGGCAAAAAAAGGAATGCCATTTTATCCACCGGGTTCCAATGCCATTGTTGACGCAAGAGACGTGGCAAATGCCATGTTTCAGCTCATGAAATCCAACATTTCAAAAGAGCGTTTTTTATGTGTGGGTCCGAATTTGACTTTTAAAGAATTATTTAGCAAACTGAGTGAAAAATTAGGAAAGAAATCCCCGCGTTATTCATCGCCAAAATTCATCGCGCTGTTTTATGCATTGATCAATGAGCTGCTAGGTCATATCCTTGGGAAAAGCAGCGGGATTAGTATTGAATCCGTGCATTCGGGATATAAAACGATTAGCTATGATCGTTCTAAAATAGAAAAGGCTATTCCTATACACTTTCACACATTGGATGATACCATTGAAAATGTGCTGAAAGGAAGTGCTTTCGTCAAAAAACGTTGGTTATGATAAGTGAACGTTGGATTAGAATTGTCCTCTTGATACTCTACGTCGTTGGCGCAGTTGGAATGCTCATGCCCTCTACTAGGACATGGTTTGTTCAACTATCCGCATTAAACTTAGCCATTTCCTTCGGGGCCTTAATCCTAAGCAGAAAAACGAAACCCTTAACATTCGTATTATTTTTATCTATTGCCTTCGTCATTGGAATTACCGTAGAGTTAATTGGCGTGCATACATCTTATTTATTTGGATCATATTATTACGGAAATAGTTTGGGATGGAAGTGGTACGGTGTACCACTTATTATTGGTTTGAATTGGGGGATTTTAGCTGTTACAAGTTCAGCAATTATCCATCGTTTTCAATTTAATAAACACATCGAGTCTATTTTAGCGGCCACTTTGATGGTGTTATTCGATTACATCTTGGAGCCTGTGGCTATCAAGCTTGACTATTGGCAATGGACAAATGGACAAATTCCTATTTACAATTTTATTTGTTGGATGGGCGTTTCTTATTTACTTCAATGGATTTACCAGCGGATGAAGTTAGCTGAAGTGAACAAAGTAGCTGAATCCTTGTTTTTAATGATGTTCATATTTTTTACTCTTTTACTCTTTTAACATGTATTGGTGGGGACCGTTTGTATTATTTGCTAGTTTCATGGGCATGGAGTTCATGGCTTGGGCAACGCACAAGTTTGTCATGCATGGATTCATGTGGTACTTCCATAAGGATCATCATCAGGAAGAACCAGGGTTTTTCGAGCGAAATGACGTATTCTTTTTGATTTATGCCATTCCATCGTGGTTATGTATCATGTTAGGAATGATGAATGACGCCTATGTTCCCGTTTGGATTGGTTACGGAATCGCCGCTTATGGATTGAGTTATTTTCTAATCCACGATGTTTACATTCACCGACGTTTCAAATGGCTGAGAGACATTGATCATCCTTACTTTTATGCAATCCGAAAAGCACATAAAGTTCACCATAAGCATTTAGGAAAAGAACACAGTGAAAGTTTTGGAATGTTGTTTGTGTCCCCAAAATTCTATCAAGACGCACGTACCGCATTTTACCGTAAAAAAAGAAACTGATGAGTGCGTACGGCTGGGTCATACTTTGTTCTTTTATCGGTCCATTTCTTCTCAGTTTTGATAAGAAAGTAGCCTTTTTCCGTTCATGGAAGCATCTTTTCCCAAGCATACTCATTGTTGGGGTTGGGTTTTTGATTTGGGATGAATTCTTTACCCGAATAGGCGTTTGGGGATTTACACCGAAGTACCTTATTGGAATTTACCTAGGCCATCTACCAATAGAAGAGGTGTTGTTTTTCCTTGTTGTCCCCTATAATTTCATTTTCATTTACTTAGTTCTTAAGGCCTATTTTCCCGATAGAAAAACAAAACTCATCCGAAACTTTTTCAAATGGACGATTGGATTGAGTTCTTTAAGGATGGTTCTATTTTACGGTGGTGGACAATTCTTTTTTTCCACATTAGACACCTACAATTACTATACGATTTCAGCTGCATTTTTCAGCTTAGTGTTAACACTCCTTGCACACAAGAAAGCATGGTATGGAGACTTTGTCCTTTCTTATATAGTATGTTTGATTCCATTTTTTATCGTAAATGGCATCCTAACAGGTTCAATTACCGATGATCCAATCGTATGGTATTCAGAACAACATATCATTGGTTGGCGAATGGGAACGATTCCATTTGAAGATTTATTTTATAATTATGACCTATTACTGCCATTAGCTTGGTTCTTTAATGTCTTTCGAGGAAAGGAGCTGTAATCCGCTCTTTTTTTTGTTAAGAGTTTTGTAAGACGAAAAAAAACTTTAAATTTGCCACCCCAAGCAAGAAATCAGAAATGATTCCAGCGGTGGAAGAAAACAGCGGTTTTCTAGGAATACATAAGCGAGAGTAGCTCAGTTGGTAGAGCACGACCTTGCCAAGGTCGGGGTCGCGGGTTCGAATCCCGTCTCCCGCTCGTCTATGCTCGAGTGGTGGAATCGGTAGACACGCCGGACTTAAAATCCTGTGCTCTTTTGGGCGTGCGGGTTCAAGTCCCGCCTCGAGTACGAAACCCTGACTTTATCGTCAGGGTTTTTTGTTTTTGAAAACCTTGTGAATGGGCTTCCACCTTTCACGAGAAAGTTAAATCCCAAGCGACTTCGGTTGTTTGGGATTTTTCAGTTTAAATACGAAATCTTTTGTTCTTCCGTTATTTAAATATGTACTACGTTTATGTCATTTACTCAGAAAAATTAAATCGTATTTATACTGGAACAACGGTTGATCTAGATAAACGAATTGAACAACATAATTCTGCATTTTATCCAAATAGTTTTACTTCTAAGGGGATTCCTTGGCAATTAAAAGGTTCCTTTTCGTTTGAAAATAATTTACATGCCTACTTCGCAGAAAGTTTTATTAAACGAATGAAATCAAAAATATTCATTGAAAAAATAATAAAGGACCCTGAATTATTTTATGAAATTATTGATAAAAACGTGAGGGTGCAACTCCGAAGCTTCGGGGCCGCCTCGAGTACGAAACCCTGACTTTACCGTCAGGGTTTTTTGTTTTTGAAAACCTTGTGAATGGGCTTCCACCTTTCACGAGAAAGTTAAATCCCAAGCGACTTCGGTTGTTTGGGATTTTTCAGTTTTCTGAAACAATTTTTCTGAACGTCAAATTAATACGCGGTACTTTCACTGTTTTTTGTTGAGGAACTTGATGCAGCCAGTTTTCTTGCGTAGAACCGCACATGATTAAAAGTGACCCAGCAGGCAGTTCCAAACGTTTCTTGAGCGAATTTATTCGCTTATGTTTTAAGTCGAAAAAACGCATGGCCCCTAGACTCAATGAAGCGATAATCGGATTCTTTCCAAGTTCTTTTTCGTTATCCGAATGCCAGCCCATTTTCTCGTTCCCGTCTCGGTATTGATTTAATAACACACTATTAAAGTTGGTGCCAGGAATCAGTGCTTCAATGTCGGTTTTTAATTGGTATAATGCCTCTGTCCATGGTAGTGGGTGATTCGTTTTTCCGGCGTAGGAATACACACAGTTTTCATCTCCATACCAAGCTGTTTTTCTTGGCTCTTTGTGTTTTTTGCCAAAAACGTAGACCTCTTCTTGTTTCCATTCAATGGTGTTCAGTAACAATGACTCCTGTTGTATTGCTTGATCCACGCTTAAAAAATCTCGCATAAACCAATATTCACCATCCTCAAGCATATGTTTTTCAAAGTACTTTGGTCCGTCTATTAAATCGCTAAATAGGTCTTTGTTCACTTGATGATGATTCGAATTAAGTTACAAGAATAACACTTTTGTTCCGCTTTGGTTTATAGTTTCGGGTTATTTAGGAGTGCTAAACGGATGGTTTTCTCGGTTTCTCCTAAATATTTCTTAACTTCACCCCTTGATTTTTATAGAAACAATCTATGTGGGGTAAATTTGCAAGTATCATATTAAGGAACCGACTGTACATCTTAGCGATAATCGCTTTGTTGACTGTTTTCTTTGGTTACTTTGCCTTTACTTCATTGAAGGTTGATAACCGTGTGGGAAACACGCTGCCAAAGGATAGTCCTGTTCAAAAGGACTTCGAAAAATTCAAACTCGAATTTGGAGAGGATGGTTCAACGATTGTTGTTGCGATTCAAACAGATTCTCTTTACACGAAACGCAACTTCACCAAATGGAGAGAGTTGTCCTACAAAATTCTAAAGTATGATGGTGTTGAGAATGTCATTTCAGAAGCCACACTTTGGGGACTAAAAAACAACCTAAAGGAACAAAAGTTTGATCCTTACCAGATTTTCGGAGATCCAAAAACAGCATTTCAAGAAAAAAGCATCGACTCTCTGAAAAAAGAGATCAGACATAATCCGATTTACAGGGGAATGCTTTACAATGATTCGACGAACGTTTCCTTGCTGCTTATTAGCATGAATGAAAAGTGCCTTTCCAATCCAAAGAAATCTAAAGTTGTCTTTGAAATTGAAAAGTTAGCTGAATCTTATTCGCCCTATTTTGGAAAAACATACTTCGCTGGACTCCCGCACATTCGGGTGGTAATGGGTAAGAGAATCGTTAGTGAAATGTATATTTTCCTTGCACTATCGGTTATCGCATCGTCTTTGCTTTTGTACTTATTCTTCCGATCCATTCGGGTGGTTATTCAATGTAATATCGTGGTGTTTGTTTCCGTGATATGGGCCCTTGGAAGTATTGCCTTGTTTGGATACAAATTATCGATTATGATGGCCTTAATTCCGCCATTATTAATTGTCATTGGTGTGCCTAACTGTGTATTCCTCATTACAAGGTACCATCAAGAGTATGTGCGTACGAACATGAAGACCAAAGCGTTATACATCATGATTCGCCGCATTGGATCTGTTACGTTCCTTACGAACTTAACAACTGCCGTTGGATTCGTCACGTTCACGAGTTCAGAGAAACTAGCACAATTCGGGATTATTTCCAGCATCAACATCATGGTAGTATTTATTCTATCCTTGTGCATTATCCCAATCATCGCTTCTTACTCCAAGCCACCTAAGCCAAGGCATTTACAGCACTTGTATCGTGTTTATTCCAAAGGATTTATAGAATATGTAATCATTATTGTAAGCAAATACCGTACTTGGGTATATGTTGCTTCCGTAGGACTGGTCGTGATTGGCCTTTACGGAATGACAAAAATCATTGCCACTGGGAACATTACGGGGGACATTCCTAATGATGATCAAATTCTTATCGATTTGAAATTCATTGAGAAAAACTTTGGTGGATCCATTCCATTTGAAGTTACCGTTGATTACAAACAAAAGGCGCGCTTATTTTCTCAAAAAACATTAGAAAAAGTCGAGGAGATTCAACAAACATTCGCTCATGACACCTTGTTCTCGAAAAGCCTCTCCTATGTAGACTTCTTGAAGTCCATCAACATGAGCTACCATGGAAACAATCCGGAATTTTACCGATTAATATCCAACAGAGATAAATTACGATTGAAACGTTATTTCGATAAATTCGATGTGAGTAGTTTGAATGGTGGAAATATTTCCTTGAAAAACCTTATCGACACCAACAAAACTACCTTGCGTATTCGCATGCAGATGCGTGAACTAGGATCGTACAAAGTATCAGATAAAGTAGATTTGTTGAGACTGAAAGTTGATAGCATCTTAAATCCTGACAAGAAGGATTTTGAGCGACTATACACCAAATACATCAAGGGAAACAAAAGCGCAGCTGATTCCTTGGTATACAATTATTCAAGCATCTATAACAATGTAACAACCTTGCTTTCGAAAGGAAACAACAACGTTCAGATGTCCTTCGATCTCGACCCTGAAAATCTCCGTCCTTACTTGAGTAAACCTAACTTTAAAAAAGTACTTCGAACTGCCATTGACCAAGAATATTATGTGTCCACCTTTACTGGAACTGCCGTAGTTGTTTCTGAAGGAACAAAATACTTGTTTGTAAACCTACTTCAAAGTTTGGTGTTTGCCATTATTTCTATCGCAATTCTAATGGCATTCTTATTCCGTTCATTCAAAATAATTGTGGTTTCCATGATTCCAAATATCATTCCATTGCTTTTCACAGCTGGAATTATGGGTTACTTCAAAATTCCATTGAAACCATCAACTATTTTGGTCTTTGGTATTGCTTTAGGAATCACCGTTGATAACGCCATCCTATTCTTGGCGAAGTACCGTCAAGAATTACGTGCGCATTCCTGGGACGTAAAGCATGCCATTTTACTTTCTTTGAAAGAAACTGGGCTAGGTATTTTTTACACATCAGTCATTTTATTCTTTGGATTTATCATGTTTGTCTTTTCACAATTTGGAGGAACGAAAGGACTCGGTTTATTGGTTTCCATTACCATTCTAGTTGGTATGGTAACGAATTTAATTATCCTGCCTTCGCTTTTATTAACCTTTGAACGCAATTCATTTGTGAAGTCATTTGAAGAACCTTACTTCGATATCTACGATGAGGAAACAGACTACGACACGGACAAATTAGAAGTTGAAATCGAAGGAATCCGTAAAGAAATCGAAGGATAAAAAACTTAAGCCAATAAAAAAGACAGCCCTTAAGCTGTCTTTTTTGTTTTCTAGAAACTTGGGTTATTGATTGTTTAGTTTTTTAACCATCGTCAGAATCGTTGCTAATGTTACCGTTTCTCCTGTTTCATCGTAAACATCTACTAGAAACTTAACGATGCCTTTCGGGATATCGTCTTCACTACGCTTTTCCTGATCAATTTTTTCTTTAACCGTGAATCTTACGCCAATGGTTGCCCCTGGATAAACAGGCTTCGTGAAACGCGCGTCTTCTAATCCGTAATTTAAGAGGACAGGTCCTTTTTTCGGATCAACAAACAATCCAGCTGCTTTGGAAAGGATGAAATATCCGTGAGCAACTCGACGTTCGAAAATCGTTCCTTCCAAAGATGTTGCATCCATATGTGCATAGAAATTGTCTCCCGAAACGTTGGCAAAATTGACAATGTCCGCATCACTTACTGTGTGCTTATGTGTAAATACTGTTTCTCCAATTACCAATTCCTCAAAGTGCTTTCTAAACACGTGTGGATTTGCTTCGGGCATCTCTGCTCCTACTTGGAATTGTTCTGTAATAGCCGTTATGGTTGTTGGGTGACCTTGAATGGCTGTACGTTGTAAATAATGTAAAACACCGCGTTTTCCTCCCATTTCTTCTCCGCCTCCAGCGCGACCTGGACCACCGTGTGTTAACAATGGCATCGGTGAACCATGTCCGGTACTTTCCTTTGCACAATGTTCGTTTAGAACAAGAATACGTCCGTGCATACTTGCAGCACCAACTACATAATCACGCGCTTCTTGATTATCTGGTGTGACAATGGAGGAAACTAATGATCCTTTGCCCATTTTCGCTAATTCGATGGCGTCATCTAAATCTTTATACGGCATAATGGTCGCAACTGGTCCAAAGGCCTCAATATCATGACAAGCAGTTTGACGGAAAGGATCATCATTTCTAAACAAAATTGGCGAGAAAAACGCCTCTCTTTTTGCAGAATCTCCGATGATGTCAAAATGATCTAAATCACCAAAGACAATGCGTTGCGATTTGCTTAATTCTTCTACAGATGAACGCACACGCTCGGCTTGTAATTTTGTTGCCAAAGGACCCATTCGGACACCTTCCTCCGCTGGATTACCGATTTTCGTGGAGGCTAAACGGGTAGATATTGCTGATTGAACCTCATCGATGAACTCTTCCGGAACCATAATTCTTCGCACGGCCGTACATTTTTGTCCAGCTTTGATGGTGATTTCTTTCACCGTTTCTTTGATAAATAAATCGAACTCTACAGTTCCTGGTATCGCTTTTTTACCTAAAACGGTTGCGTTCAAGGAGTCGGCTTCCAAGTTAAACGAAACGCTTTCTTGAGAAATACGTGGCAATCCTTTTAAGATTTTTCCTGTTGACGCGCTGCCCGTAAAAGTGACCATGTCTCTCGCGTCTACATGGTCTAAAATTCCACGTCCTAATCCACAAATCAATTGGAGGGATCCCTCAGGAAGAATTTTCGATGCGATGATGTCACGGACAACTACTTCTGTTAAGTAACACGTATATTCTGAAGGCTTTACCAAGGCTGGAACACCCGCCATTAGATTCACTGCTATTTTTTCCAACATTCCCCAAACCGGGAAATTAAAGGCATTGATATGAACAGCCACCCCTTCTTTCGGCACCATAATGTGATGGCCGATAAAGGTTCCGTTTTTGGAAAGTGGTGCAGCAGAACCGTCAACATAATAGGGTAAATCTGGGAATTGTTTTCTCAAAGATGCATTTGCAAATAGGTTTCCGATTCCTCCTTCGATGTCAATCCATGAGTCAACCTTAGTTGCTCCAGTCCATGAACTCACCTCATAATAACGTTCTTTGCGCTCCATTAAGAATAGTGCAAGTGCTTTAAGCATTCGGCCTCTTTCTTGAAAGGTCATTTTACGTAAGGCTCTGCCACCTGTTCTTCGTCCATAATCTAGAACTTGCTCGTAATCAATTCCTGCACTAGAAACTGATCCTAATTCTGCGTTTGTTACCGCATGAAAAAGTTGTGTTTCCACTCCATCACCCGTTATCCAATTTCCAAGGATGTAATTTTGAAAAGTACTCATAAACGAATAGTTACAACGAAGTTATCCAACGGATGAGGTCATTCCCATTGGCATAAACCATTAAGGTTAATAATAAGACGATTCCAACCATTTGTGCGTATTCCAACACTTTTTGAGGCGCTTCTTTTCCGGTGATCATTTCATATAACAAGAAAACCACGTGTCCTCCGTCGAGCGCTGGTATAGGAAGAATGTTCATGAAAGCCAAGATGATGGACAATAAGGCAGTCGACAACCAGAATGATTCCCAATCCCATACAGGAGGAAACATATTTCCAATTGATGCAAACCCACCGATTGAAGTGGCTCCTTTTTTAGTAAAAACAAATTTAAACTGAGAAATATAGTCAGAGAGCGTATTTTTACCATAGCTCATTCCAATAGCGATACTTTGACCTAAACCATAGTGTTTCGTTTGAATCGCGTTCGTATCCATAAGAATTTTTACGCTCGTTTGAAATCCAATGGTTCCATCTTGTTTTACCTTCGTTTTTAATTCAAGGGTATCAACTCCTCGCAAAACGGTTAGATCTGTGCGCTTCCCCTTTGCTTCATAAAGTCCTTTGGAAAGTTGATCAAAATAAGTTACCTGTTGGTTTCCAACACTGAGAATGACGTCGTCCTTTTTTAATCCTGCTGCTTTCGCGGGAGAATTTTTCATTACTTCTCCAACACTATGAGCGCTTGACCTCAAGCCAAAAGCAGGTAAGGCGCCCACTTGAAATAATGTTCGGTCGATTTCTTTTGGCAAACGAATTGCTTCTTTTGTTCCATCTGGATGCAGAACAGTCAAATTTCGTGCTCCTCTGAACATAATTCCTTTATTCAATTCATCTAAATTCAATACTTCTTGTCCTTCTATAGTTAGCACTTTATCACCAGAACTTAAGTGGTATCTTTCCAAGTATGGATGAACACTTAAGCCATGTTCCAAATTAACTGGTTTCAATTCCATTTGTCCCCAAGTAAAGACAACGCCGATATAAATAATGAACCCAAGGATGAGGTTAACGACAACTCCACCTACCATGATAATTAGTCTTTGCCATGCTTTTTTCGAGCGAAACTCCCATTCTTGAGCAGGTTGCTTCAATTGTTCTGTATCCATGGACTCATCAATCATCCCGGCAATTTTCACGTATCCACCTAGCGGTAACCAACCAAATCCCCATTCAGTCGTGTCTGGGTCTTCCTTCCATTCTTTTGGAGAATCTTTCGTAAACCATGCCGTTTTCGTAACGCCATTTACTTTTTTTCTTCTGAAAACCGAAAAGAAGGGATTGAAGAAAAGGTAGAACTTTTCAATACGCGTTTTAAATAATCTAGCGGGAATAAAGTGTCCAAACTCATGTAAGGTTACTAAAATCGCCAAGGATAAAAATAGCTGTGCTGCTTTAATTAAAATTGTAAAAAAATCCATCTTTCTTTTTTATGAATAACAAATATACGCTTAATAATACACCCAGGTTTTACTAGGCTTCGCAGAGTTTAATGAGCTTCTAGCCAATTTTGTGCAATCTTCCATTCAACCTCCATTGGCACCACCAATTTTATCGCGTTCTCCATCGCCTCTTTCACTAATGTTTGCATACGTTGTTCTTCCGAAACATGCACATCAAATACAAGTTCATCGTGCACTTGTAAAATCATTTTTGACTGAACGCTTTCCTTTTTCATGGCATGGTCAACTGCAATCATGGCCATTTTAATAATATCTGCAGCAGATCCTTGAATGGGCGCATTAACAGCATTTCTTTCCGCATAACCGCGAACAACCGCATTCGCTGAATTAATGTCTGGTAAATACCTTCTTCGTTTCATGATTGTTTCCACATAACCCGACTCTCTCGCTTGAGCAATTACATGGTCCATGTATTTTTTAATGGTGTTATATTCTTCAAAATAGGCATCAATAATCCCTTTTGCTTCCGTTCGGGAAATGGACAAATTCTGCGCTAGTCCAAATGCTGACTGACCATAGATGATTCCAAAATTGACTGCTTTTGCTGCGCTTCGTTGATCGCGTGTCACCTCTTCTATTGGTGTATGAAATACTTTCGCCGCTGTTGCCGCGTGAATGTCTTGTCCTTTTTGAAAGGCCTCAATCATATTAGGGTCCTCGCTCAATGCGGCAATAATTCTCAATTCAATCTGAGAATAATCGACGGCCATTAACTTAAATTCTGAACTTCTAGCAACAAATGCCCGACGTATTTCTCGTCCTTTCGCGGAGCGAATCGGAATGTTTTGCAAATTCGGATTATTTGAGCTTAGTCTTCCAGTGGCGGTCACCGTTTGCATAAAATTGGTGTGGATTCGTCCATCGACAGGATCGCACATCGTCGGAAGTGGATCAACATACGTACTTTTTAATTTGCGCAGTTGTCGGTACTCCAATATCATTGGAATGATGGGGTGATCGTGTTCGTGTTTTTGAAGGATGTCCTCCGAAGTCGCATATTGTCCTGTCTTCGTTTTCTTTGCTTTGCTAGATATTTTTAGTTTTTCGAAAAGCACCTCACCTAATTGTTTCGGTGAATCGATATTGAAATCTTCCCCTGCAGCGGCTTTTATTTCTTCGTCTAGACGGATTAAGGTATGATCTAATTCTTTCGAATAATCGATTAAAGCTGGAACATCAATGGAAATCCCTTCAAACTCCATGTCCTTCAATACTTTTACTAAAGGCATTTCCATGTTGTAAAACAACTCCGAAAGATGTGGTTTTTGAATTTCCGGTTCGAACAATGTTTTTAATTGAAGTGTAATGTCCGCATCTTCACATGCATAATCAGATATTTCTTCCGGCTTCAAATCGCGCATATTTCCTTGACCCTTCCCTTTTTTACCAATCAATGCTTCAATGGAAACGGGTTGATAATTCAAATAAAAGGTGGATAAAAAATCCATGCTCTGTTTAGCCTCAGGATTAATCAAATAATGTGCAATCATGGTATCAAAGAGTGGCTCTGCCACATCGATTCCATAGCGTTGTAAAACTTTTAGATCATACTTTATGTTATGTGCAATCTTTTCAATCGACGGGTCGTCAAAAAATGGTTTAAACTCTTCAACAATTTTCTTGGCTGCATCAAAATCTGGTGGAACGGACACATAAAATGCTTCCCTTGCTTTGTAAGAAAAAGAAAATCCAACAAGATCAGCGTGCAACGCATCAATGTCCGTTGTTTCCGTATCAAAACAAACCTGAGAATGTTTCAATAAAATTTCCAGTAATTCTTTACGCTCTTCCGCTGATGAAATCAAATGATAACTAGGGCGTTCTGTTGCGATAGTTTTGTAATTCGCGGTTGATGTCGCTTCCTGCGGTTCAATCATACTTTGAACGCCAAATAGATCAAGTTGAGAAGCGTCTTTCGGTTCCTTTTGTGTTGTTCCACTCACTGCGGTAGTGACCACAATTTCTTCACCGATGACACGTTTCGCTAAGGTTCTAAATTCCAATTCAGTGAATATTTGCAGGACTTTTTCTGCATCGACATCACACATCTCCAATTCGGATTCATTAAACTCCACATCGACATCACAAATAATGGTTGCCAACATTTTTGAAATCCTACCTTGATCCGCAAAGTTGATGACATTTTCTTGCTGTTTCCCTTTTAACTCATGGGCATGGTCAATTAAGTTTTCTACTGATCCATATTTTGCAATCAAGGTTTTCGCGGTTTTTTCACCGATTCCCGGAATTCCCGGAATGTTATCCGAAGCATCTCCCCAAAGTCCTAAAATGTCAATAACCTGTTCCGGACGTTCTACCTCGAACTTTTCACATACCTCTTTCACTCCTAAAATTTCCGGTGGATTTCCGCCTCGTCCTGGTTTAAACATAAAAATATTTTCACTGACAAGTTGAGCGTAATCTTTATCTGGCGTCATCATATATGTAGTGAAACCATGTTTTTCGGCAACCTTAGCCACTGTGCCTACCACATCGTCTGCCTCAAAACCCGGGACTTCTAAAATAGGCACGTTAAAAGCTTCCACGATTTGTTTAATGGGATGAATCATCGAACGAATATCCTCCGGCATTTCTTCTCGTTGTGCTTTATAAGCAGCGAACTCTTCTTGGCGATGAGCAGATCCACCCGGCGGATCGAAAACGACCGCTAAATGTGTCGGTTTTTCGTTTTTGATGACATCAATGAGCACATTTGTAAATCCAAATGCAGCTGAGGTATTTTGACCTTTTGAATTAACCCTAGGGTTTTTCGAAAAGGCAAAATAAGCACGATAAATCAATGCGTACGCATCAAGTAAAAATAATTTTTTTGGTTTGTCAGCTGAAAGCATTATTGATTGTCTAGATTAAGATTTAGGGTTTTCGGAGAAATCACCTTTGAATAATTTACCGGAATTTTTATGGGAACGTATAGAAGGCCTGTTTTTACTTTTCCGCGTAATTCCAATTGCGCTGTTTCTTTGAAACGATATCGAATAAGTTTACCCAATATTCCGTCTGCAAATTTTACATGCACAAGCGCGTTGACTTCATTGTCTTTGTTGGATTTTAGTCGGATTTTTTCTTCCAAATATACATCCCCTAATTTTTCGCCATCGACAAACAACTCGAGTGTAGATGGTTTGATTTTGATGGGTGTCCAAGTGTTATTATGAATGTTCGTGTTGAAACGCAGCGCTGCCCCCTCCAAATTTAAATTTTCCATTTTCATGTCGTAACTTAAAACCTCAATTGGATCTTCAAAAGAAGCACATGACGAAAAAACAAAAAGAACAAAAAGAAAACTAAGCGTTTTCATTCAACATCAATTTAGTGTAGTTGGAGAAGAAATAAGGAATCGTTTCAATACCTCGGTAATAGTTAAAAAGTCCGAAATGCTCATTTGGCGAATGGATAGCATCGCTATCCAGACCAAATCCCATCATCATGGTTTTAAGTCCAAGTTCTTGTTCAAACATCGCAATGATTGGAATGCTTCCTCCACTTCTTACTGGAATTGGCTTTTTACCAAATGTGGTTTCATAAGACAAACTGGCCGCTTTGTACGCGATAGAATCTGTTGGTGTAACAACAGGTTCTCCTCCATGATGTGGGTGTACTTTTACGCGTACACTTTTTGGCGCTATTGATTCAAAATGTTTCACGAATAAGTCTGTGATTTCCTCTGATGTTTGATGAGGAACCAAGCGCATAGAAATTTTTGCTTGTGCTTTAGATGCAATCACCGTTTTTGCTCCTTCACCGATATAGCCACCCCAAATTCCGTTTACATCTAAGGTTGGACGAATTGACCCGCGTTCCATCGTCGAATAGCCTGCCTCTCCATGTGTCTCTTCAATATTCAATGCAGCGCAATATGCCTCATTGGAAAAAGGCGCTTTTGCCATCTCTGTTCTTTCTTCAACGGATAATTCTTCTACCGTATCATAAAAACCAGGAATAGTAATTCTGCCATTTGCGTCGTGCAAAGAAGCGATCATTTCTGTTAAAATATTAATCGGATTTGCCACACAACCACCATAAAGTCCGGAGTGTAAATCTCGATTTGGGCCAACAACTTCCACTTCTACATAACTTAATCCTCTTAGTCCAGTTGTAATCGATGGAACATCATTTGCTAACATTCCTGTATCGGAAACCAAAATAATGTCTGCCGCTAATTTTGCTTTATTTTCTCTGACGTAAATCGCTAAATTAGAACTGCCGACTTCTTCTTCGCCTTCAATCATAAATTTGACGTTACACGGTAGTTCGTTGCAGGCCAACATTGCTTCAAACGCTTTCACGTGCATGAACATTTGTCCTTTATCGTCACAAGCCCCACGCGCAAAAATCGCTCCCATCGGATGAATCGGTGTTTCCTTAATGACTGGTTCAAATGGCGGAGATGTCCATAATTCAATTGGATCAGCTGGTTGCACATCGTAATGTCCGTAAACTAAAATTGTTGGTAAGGAGGAATCTATTATTTTTTCGGCATAAACAATCGGGTGTCCAGCGGTAATACAAATTTCCACATTATCCAAGCCTATGGTTTTCATGTGTTCCGCCAATTTTCTAGCGCAAGTTGCCACGTCATCCGTATAGGCTGGATCAGCTGAAATAGAAGGTATTTTTAAAAACCCCAAAAGCTCTTCTAAAAAACGTTCCTTATTCTTTAATATATATTCTTGTGTTAACTTCATTGTGCTAAAATTATATGAACTCAAAAATCGTTATTATTCCTGAAAAAATTTGTCGTCTAGATTTTTTTATTCAAATTAGTGCATCTTTTAGGATAGAAGAGCCGTCCTAGGATTTATAAATTAGAATAAAATGATAAAAAAATACCTTTTTCTCGGTTTTGCCTTGATAGTTAATTTCTCATTATTTAGCCAACTGGCCGTTAACACAGGTCAAACAGCATTGCAATACGTTACGAATAATTTAATTGGATCAGGAGTTACTGTTTCGAATGTCACCTTTACAGGAGGCGCAACTCAAATTGGTGATTTTTCTGATGCTACTTCTAATATTGGTTTTCAAGGTGGTATTGTGTTGTCTAGTGGTGACGTAACAGAATTAGTTGGAGTATCGACAACTCAAACAGCAGGAACCATAGGAACAAGTGGCTTATCGGATAACGACCTGTTATCCGTCGCTCAATCTGTCACAACAAACCCAAATGCCGCAAACATTGATGAAACCGAAGACCTTGCAGCTTTAGAATTTGACTTTGTGGCTGTTTCGAATGTGGTCAGTTTCAATTTTGTCTTTGGATCTGATGAGTATTTAACATATATAAACACGCTTTTTAACGATGTTTTTGGATTCTTTGTGAGCGGCCCAGGAATTACAGGTCCTTATGCCTCTCCCGCTGGATTTCCGAATGGATCTGTAAATTTGGCCACTGTGCCAAACACAAATTTGCCAATTACAATTAGTACCATTCACCCAAATTTAAATGCGCAATATTATGTTCCTGGAGGACCAGGAAACACTTTAAATGGTTATACGACACCTATTCCTATTACCTTTAATGTTCAATGCGGTGAAACATATCACTTTAAATTTGCTGTTGCTGATTGTCAAGACAATTACCTAAGTACAGCTGTTTTTTTACAAGATGATTCATTCTTCTCTCCGCCTGTGGGCATCTCATTGCAAACGGCAAATGGAACAGATACCATTCCTGAAGCGTGTGTAGATGCCAATGTTCTATTCATTAGAAGTGCCTGTCAATCAAATTTGCCCCTTACAGTAAATTTTTCTGTGACCGGAACGGCTATAGATGATGTTGATTTCATATTAGCAGATAGCCCAATCATTCTTGCTCCTGGACAAGATACAGCTGCGATTAATATTGCTCCAATTGTAGATGGAATTGCAGAAGGTACTGAATCCATTATTATTACTGTTAGTTATGTTGATGCGAATGGCGACTCTCTTTCTGTTTCTGGAAATTTATACCTCACAGATATTACACCACTGAACATCAATACCCCAGATATCAGTCTCCAATGTTTTAATGATAATATTCTTTTGGGGGCAAGTGCATCTGGAGCAACCGGTTCCTATACTTATGATTGGTTAAATAGCTCTTCCGATTCCACCCAAGATGTGGTATCTATAAATCAAAACGGCGTTTTTTATTTTCCAATAACAGTTACTGATGCTTGTTTAGGCCCTTTAACTGATACGGTTACAGTTACCATGAATCAAACCATCATCATTGACACCATTTATACTGCTTTGACATCTTGCCAACCAACAGGATTCGTTGCTGCATCGGCCATTGGATTAACTGGGACGCCAACATATTCTTGGACGGGCCCTGGTCCAAATGGTTTCTCTAATGATTCTTTATGGCAGAATATTCCATCTGGATGGTATTACCTTACCGTTCAAGACAATGTGTGCTCTATGTCAGACAGCGCTTTTGTTGGTGTTAAGAATGCAGCAGATGCCGAATTTAATGGAACACCTATTCAGGGTTGCGCGCCATTTGATGTTACCTTCCAAAACAACAGTTTGTACGCGAATAATTATTCCTGGAATTTTGGTGATACGCAAACCGCTACAAGTGCTAATTTAACGAACGTTTCGCATACGTACACTGGTCCTTTTGGGATTTATTCAGTTCAACTCATTGCCTTCCAATCAGCACTATGTTCAGACACCGCATACTACCTCATCCAAGTTGATGTTTGTGGCTGTACTGATCCTATAGCGCTAAACTACAATGTGGGGGCGAATGTTGACAACGGCACGTGTGTTTATCAAACAGGTTGTACGGATCCAAACGCTCTGAATTATAACGCCTCCGCAATTATAGATGATGGCTCTTGTGCATATCCAACGCCCATTGTGGAAGCTCCAAATGTCTTTACCCCAGGAAATGACGGAAACAATGATACCTATTTCTTAAGCACAAAAAATGTGGTAAAATTGGAACTTACCATCTTCAACCGCTGGGGAAATGTGATCTTTGAAAAAAGTAGTGACGACTTAGTAAATAATAATCCTTCTTGGGATGGGAAAATCAACGGGGTTATTGCAAATGAAGGTGTATATTTCTATGAATATACTGGCTACAACATTTCTGGACAAGAAGTTACTGGACACGGATTTTTACACCTTGTTGCTAAATAACACTTCTGTTAATCAGGTCTGGGAATAAACCTAGAAAATGAAACGTACCATTGAACGCGCTAAAATCCCACTTCTATTTGCAGCGATTGTAATTGTCTCACTTACGTTATTCATTTATCGTGGGAATGATATGAACGAATTAGCTAAGGGAGATCGTTACTACGGTGGTGTGTTTTCTTATTCGCTTCCAGAGCAATTAACCACTTTGTTTCCACTAGAAACAAATTCACTTTCTGAATTAAGGATTATTAGTCAATTATTTGATCCGCTTGTAAAACAATCAAATTCGAAAGGTGCCATTCAAAATTATTTGGCGAAAGAAATCCTTATTAAAAAAGGGGGGCGGCTAGTAAAAATTAAGCTGAAACATGGGGTCCTTTTTCACGAGGACGCTTGTTTTACAACAGGCTCACCTCGTGAATTAACCGCTGAAGACGTGGCCTTCACGCTCAGTTTGGCTTGCTCAAACAATCCGTTAAATCAATCTGGATCATTGTTGATGGGAATGATTGTTGGTTCTGAATCCTTTTTCAAGAAACGAATGCTTCCAGAAGAAAGGAACGTGGCAGGAATTAAAATCATCAATGATTACGAGTTAGAAATAGAATTAACACAACCTTACAATAACTTCAAGCAACTATTAACTCACCCGAGCTTGGGGATTTTGTCAAAAACATCTTGGTTTTATTATGGCAAACAATTACGTGATCACCCGGTGGGCTCAGGTCCGTTTTATATCAAATCAACTTCTTCGTCCGAGATTAAATTAGAGAAAAATAAAGACTACTGGATGCATGATAAATTTGGCAACCAATTGCCTTATTTAGATGAGGTTCTCGTACTAACAAACACAAAATTAAGCCAAGAATATCCTCTGTTTTCTAAAGAAAAGGTTGATTTGCTCTTTGACTTACCTGCAAATGAGTTAGAAAAAGCATTTGGCACCTTGACTGATGCTCAAAAAGGGAAGAACCTACTACACAGAGTTCATATTCAAAAAGCATCTAAAATTCATTACCTTGCTTGGAATCTAAAATCAAAACCTTTTGACAATCAGCTCGTTCGTAAAGCGTTTCAATATGCTTTAGATAAGAACCATATTTGCAACGACATATTAAGTGGTGATGGACAAGCGATTAACCGTGGTTTTATTCCTTCATGTGCGTACTATTCCAATCCACACCTTGGGCAAATTAATCAAGATCTTAAACGCGCTAAAATTTATTTAAAAGAAGCCGGCTATGATGAGAAGCATCCGTTTCCACCTATTTCGTTTTTGGTGAATACTCAAAGAGGAAGTAATGCAGACCTTTGGTGCAAAGAAGTTTGCAGACAATTAAAGTCAGGACTAGGCATTCGGATTCAAATGGAATACATTGGGACGAAAGAACGCGATATGCGAATAAAAAATGGAAAAGCTCAATTATGGAAAGCTGGTTGGGTGGGTGATTACCCTGATGCAGAATCATATCTGCGTTTATTTTTCCAGGGGGCTGGAAAAAACACTTTCGGGAACAACTTTTACAATGCGCGCTATAATCGTTTGTATTTGAATTCGATATCAACCTCTGACTTAAGTCAGAAAATTCGATATCAACAAGCTTGTGAAGAAATAATCACCAATGAAAATGTCATTCTACCTGTCTTTTCTGAAGACTTTTTTGTTTTAATTAATTTACGTGTTCGGGGATTTGAAATGAATCCTTCTGGAATCATCGACTTCTCTCAAATTTACTTGAAAACAGTGGTGAATTAAGTCTTACTTATTTAAAGAAGCTTCCACCCAAGACTTTCCCCAGTTCTCCTGTTGTTCTGTCGTCCATAAACCTGGATAAAAAATTCTCTTTTGAAAACGTGGAGGTAAATACTTCTGCCAGTTCGTTCCACCAGTAGCGGCAATATCACTAGTGTCGCGCGCTAAATACCTCACCGCAGACTTATAATGTGCTAAAGGCCAATTGACATTCACATTTGTATCATTTTCCCTCAACACATTTTTTACTTCTTCATCTTCTTGGTCCGTTAGGCTTAACCTCAAATAAGATTGCCATAAATTTTTAGTTCTGCATTGTTCGCCTTGAGCAATAAATGATGAACGGTATTTTTCCTCAAATTGTATCAATGTGAGTGTTTTTTTTCCAGTTGCCACCTCTGTTGCTCCCTCTTTCCAATAGATGTGCTCAAACATATCCGTAATTTCAGAAGTAGTCGCGAATTGCGATCGTCGATCCTTTGCAACTAGCTGAATAAAATCTGTGCTATAAATTTCTATATGGCGGTATTGAGCTGATTGAAAACCACTTGCGGGAAGCAATGCCATGCGGACTTGTAAAAACTCTTCCCTATCCATACCGTCAATCATGATTTCAAAACTCTTAATTAGGGCTTCGAAATACCGATTAATACGCGTAACGCGTGAAACGAAATACGCTTTCGTCAATTCTTGCTTTTCACCGATTTGCTCAAATTCCCGAAGCGCCAATTTGAAATATAACTCTGTTATTTGATGGTACATGATGAAAATAGTCTCATCTGGGAAATTTGTTTTCGGCTTTTGTAAAGTTAAAAGTGTGTCTAATTGAATGTAATCCCAATAAGTGGTTACATCTGTATGCAGCAGCCCTTCTAGATAAGAGGATACATTTTCACCTAATGACGCATACTTTTGATTGAGCTTTTCTAATAATTCTCTTGTAATTTCCATATGCGTTTAAATTTGATTTTCGAAATTACATTTTTTTTCTTTAACCACTTTCTTTTTAGCTTTGTGCTCTAACGATAAACGATGATTAATTACAACCCTAAGAATTGGCTTTCCTTTATTTTCTCGTTTCACAAAAGTGATACAGTGACAATACTCTGGAAAGAACTCATATATATTGGGCTATTGACTGCGCTAATTACATTTTTGGAAATTCATTTCTTTCCAAATGCCACGTATTTAAAAAACCTCACCACAGTCTATTCATTACTTGGATTTGTCATTTCGCTTTTACTTGTCTTTCGCACAAATACAGCCTATGACCGATGGTGGGAGGGCAGAAAAATGTGGGGGGCAATTGTCAACGATTCTAGAAATTTTATTTCAAAATTGTCCGTATTGAACTTAACGACTCAAGAAAGAGATTATTTTGAAAATCACTTTCCGCTTTTTGCTGTGTGTGCGAAAGAACATTTAAGAGGT
Organism: Crocinitomicaceae bacterium; assembly: GCA_044372485.1. Taxonomy (GTDB): domain Bacteria; phylum Bacteroidota; class Bacteroidia; order Flavobacteriales_D; family Crocinitomicaceae; genus UBA952. The sequence goes on along the minus strand of JBILRU010000001.1, from coordinate 45,886 downwards.
CAACGCATTAGTACACCAAGTTTTCTGAGCCCAGAAGATCTTACATCCATTGAAAAATCAGCACATCAAGCACTTTGGATTATTCTTGCCTTGCGTGAAAAACTTCAGGTTCTAAAAGAAAGGGGTGTAATGGACAGCCTTGAATTGAGCATGCTCAATCAAAACCTTGATCGGCTAGTGGATAGCTTAGGGGCATGTGAACGCATTAAAAATACACCCATTCCGTTTTCATACAGTTTGTTTATTAAAAAATTCATTTTCATCTATGTCATTACGATGCCGCTTGCATTTGTTGAGTTGTTTGGATATTATTCTGCATTCATATCAACGTTTGTCTTTTATGCGCTCGTGAGTATGGAAGTTTTGGCAGAAGAAATAGAAGATCCATTCGGGAAAGATGAAAATGATTTACCAACAGATGCGCTCAGCGAAACGATTCAACGAAATACATCCGAACTTCTTCAAAACAAAAAAAGCGCCTAAAAGCGCTTTTCAATAGAATTTATTTCGAATTATTTTTCTTCTTTCTCTTCGAAGATACGTTTCGGACGTAATTGCTCAAATAAACCAAGCGTTAACCAATAAGGGAGGATGAATCCTAATAAGAATAATAGCATCCAAAATGCCATCCCGCCAATTAAAAGAAACAATACAATACCGAAAGTGCTCATCTTCTATTACTTTTGTGTTTGAATACATTTCAAAATTAAACAATTTAATTTACAATACACTAAAAAATGGAGTTTAGGATTGAAAAAGACACGATGGGCGAGGTAAATGTGCCGGCACATCGTTATTGGGGAGCGCAAACGGAACGTTCTAGAAACAACTTTAAAATTGGACCGGAAGGCTCAATGCCAACTGAAATAATTCACGCATTTGCCTATTTAAAAAAGGCAGCTGCACATGCAAATCATGACCTTGGTGTTCTTTCAATAGAAAAAAGAGACCTCATATCAAAGGTTTGTGACGAAGTCTTGACCGGACAACACGACTCAGAGTTTCCATTAGTTATTTGGCAAACGGGATCAGGAACACAGTCCAATATGAACTGTAATGAAGTGATTGCCAATCGTGGACACGTGCTTCAAGGTGGGGATTTATCAGATGGAGAAAAAGTTCTGAATCCAAATGATGATGTGAATAAATCACAATCATCAAATGACACGTATCCAACAGCGATGCACATCGCAGCATACAAAATGACCATGGAAACAACTTTGCCTGGTTTATTACATTTGAGAAAAGCCCTTCAAACGAAAGTAGAAGCATTCAAGGACATCGTAAAAACAGGTAGAACGCATTTCATGGATGCAACTCCACTAACACTTGGACAAGAGTTCAGTGGTTACGTTGCACAAATAGATTATTCCATTCGCGCAATTAACAATGCACTAGTTGTTGTAGGTGAATTAGCACTTGGCGGGACAGCTGTTGGGACAGGATTAAACACCCCAAAAGGATACGATGTACTTGTAGCTAAAAAAATTGCGGAGTTTACTGGACTTCCATTCGTTACTGCAAAAAATAAATTTGAGGCGCTAGCTGCTCATGATGCAATGGTTGAATTATCTGGAGCATTGAAAAGATCAGCGGTTTCTTTGATGAAAATTGCGAATGATATACGCATGTTGTCATCTGGACCAAGATGTGGAATTGGTGAAATCATCATTCCTGACAACGAACCCGGATCATCCATCATGCCTGGAAAAGTAAATCCCACTCAACCAGAAGCCTTGACAATGGTCTGCGCCCAAGTGATGGGGAACGATGTTACTGTTTCAATTGCTGGATCAAATGGACATTTTGAATTAAATGTTTTCAAACCAGTCATTGCGGCTAATGTTCTTCAATCTGCCCGATTAATTGGCGATGCATGCGTATCCTTTACGGATAATTGTGCTGCTGGTATTGAAGCAAATTTACCTGTGTTGAAAAAACACTTAGACAATTCCCTCATGTTGGTCACTGCTCTTAACACGAAAATTGGCTACTACAAGGCGGCTGAAATTGCAAAATATGCGCACAAAAACGGTACAACTTTGAAAGAAGCCGCTGTTGGACTAGGTCACGTCACAGCGGAAGAATACGACTTATATGTTGATCCATCTAAAATGATTGGTTCTTTAGATTAATCAACCTTTTAAAAGATAGAAAGCGGTGGGACTCTCACCGCTTTTTTTATGATAAAATAGTAAATTTGACTTCCAAATTATTTCAGTGATGCATAGAACAAAGAACGATTGGACGGCACTCATTTCTTTCCTTTTAGCCATATGGTTTTCCTTAGCGGGAATCGTTTGGGTGTATGGCGCGGCTTTATTCATCGCCTATCCATTTGGAATCGTCAGCTTTGTGCTGTGGCGGTTTTTTCTCGAGGGTGATCGCAAAGAGAGCAAGCTCATACCCACCATTTTATCCTTAGGATTCATCTTGTCACTTTTAGTGCTTTTAGTTACTTGGTTTTTTAACTAAGAACATCTCTTTTTTAGGTAATACTTCGTTTTAAGGATATTTATTATCTTTTTTACACTTGGTTTTGTGGCTTTTATTCACTCCTTTTATTCACGAAAATTTGCGTAATTTTGTGCTGTAAAAATGTACCTATGTCAAAAATTAAAGTTGCCAATCCAGTAGTAGAGTTAGATGGGGATGAAATGACCCGCATTATTTGGAAATTCATCAAAGACAAATTGATCCTTCCTTATTTAGATCTTGATATCAAATATTACGATTTAGGAATTGAAAAACGAGATGAAACCAATGATCAAATTACCATTGACGCAGCGGAAGCAATTAAAGAATATAAGGTTGGTATTAAATGTGCGACGATTACACCCGATGAAGCACGTGTAAAAGAATTCAACTTGAAATCCATGTGGAAATCTCCCAATGGAACCATTCGTAACATCCTTGATGGAACTGTTTTTCGTGAGCCAATAGTGATGCAAAACGTTCCTCGTTTGGTGACAAACTGGACAGCTCCTATTATTGTTGGTCGTCACGCTTTTGGTGATCAGTACCGCGCAACAGATGCTGTTTTCAAAGGAAAAGGAAAACTAACGATGACTTTCACACCAGAAGATGGTGGCGATGTTCAAAATTTTGAGGTGTATAACTTCAAAGGAGACGGAGTTGGAATGGCCATGTATAATACAGATGAGTCTATTCGTGGTTTTGCACAAAGTTGTTTCAATATGGCGCTGACCAAAAAGTGGCCGCTTTATTTATCCACTAAAAATACCATCTTGAAAAAATACGATGGTCGTTTTAAAGATATCTTCGAAGAAATTTACCAAAATGAATTCAAAGCTAAATACGAAGCTGCTGGAATCGTTTATGAGCATCGTTTAATTGACGACATGGTAGCTTCTGCCTTAAAATGGAATGGAAATTTTGTTTGGGCTTGTAAAAATTACGATGGCGATGTTCAATCGGATACCGTTGCTCAGGGCTTTGGATCATTAGGTTTGATGACTTCTGTATTAATTACACCAGATGGTGAGATTATGGAGGCTGAGGCAGCACACGGAACTGTAACTCGTCACTATAGAGATTACCAAGCAGGGAAGCAAACTTCTACAAATCCAATTGCATCGATTTTTGCTTGGACAAGGGGTTTGGCATTTAGAGGAAAACTAGATAATAACCAAGATCTAATTGATTTCTGTCTTTCATTAGAGCGCGTTTGTATCGAAACTGTTGAATCTGGCATCATGACCAAAGATCTTGCTGTTTGTATTCATGGAAACAAGGTTTCTCACGGTGATCATTATGTATACACAGAAGAATTTTTGGATGCCCTAGATAAAGGATTAAAAGCAAAAATGAACTAACATTTTCTTGGGGGGCTTAGGCCCCCTTTTTTGTGTCTTTTGTTTTGAACAAACAAAAGATTTATACCTTCGTTTCGTGAAATCACCCATCATGAAATACATCCTTTTTTTACTTCCTCTTTTAAGTTGGTCTTGTAAATCCATTAATATTCCCGAACCGATCGTGGAGCTGGTAGACCCACAAATGCCTGTCCTTCCTGTTTCTCAAATAAATGTACCCGTTGAAATTGACTTACAAAATCAATTAAAGGACGTAGAAAAGTCATTACCCAAAACTTTTGAGGGAAAACAAGAACAATGTGAAGGAGTTAGTTTTTCTTATAAGTTCATCCGTGAACCTATCAATTTTCAACTAAAGAAAACAAACTTATACTATGAAGTGGATGGCAAGTTTGAATTGAAGTTGAATTATTGTCCAAAATGCCACAGTTTGTGGGATGAAAAAGGATCGTGTACTGTTCCTAGAATCTATGCAAGTTGTGGTGTTGGAGAGCCGATGCGCAGAGTGAAGGTTGGATATAACACAAGCATCTCTATTTCGGATTCATACACATTTAACACCGAAACAAAGCTTAAATTATTCGATGTGTTGGACCCTTGTGAAATCACCGTATTTAAGTACGATGCCACATCTCAAGTAGAAAAACAAGTGAAAGGTCAATTAGAATCGTTAGAGAAAGACATTGATCGACAAATAGAATCAGTTGATATTCGGTCTTCCATTAAAGATGTTTGGCGTCAGCTAGAAGAGCCCATGGACTTAAGCGGATACGGTCTTCTTTTTTTGAGGCCGAAGAGCATGGCGCTGAGCCCTGTCACATTTGATGCTATAAATAAACGCGCGGAATTGACAGCAGAGTTAACAGCAGAACCATTCATAACCACCGATAAAGAACCGGCCGTATATAGTGATTTACCTAAACAAGCTAAATACACAAATGGACAAGGTTATGCGTTAAATATCCTAATAAAAGCTTCATACGATTCGATTAATAAAATCATGAATAAAGATTTAATGGGGTATAAAATCCCGTTTAATGGAAAACAAATTATTGTTGACTCCCTGCATATTTTAGGTAATCAAGAACACAAACTCATTATTCAAGTATATTTTTCGGGCTCAAAAAAAGGTGTTTTTTTTCTTGTAGGAACACCCATCATTACAGAGGATCAATTTTTCGTGTTAACGAACTTAACCTACGACCTCAATTCAAAAAGCGTGCTACTGAAAACAGCTAAATGGATGTTTGATAAACGTATTTTAGAAGAATTAAATAAGTCCGCAAAATATGATTTAAATCCTCTATTGAATGAAACAAAAAACACCATTACACAACAATTAAATTCTAAATTGGACGAAGGGGTTTTTCTCTCTGGGAAAGTTGATCGCTTGGCCGTTTCATCCATTCAATTAGGTGCGTCTGGATTTTTCCTAACAACGGAAGTTTCTGGCAGCTTGAAACTAAAGATGAAATGATGCGTTAAACCCAAAGTGCGAAGCATTCTTTTATTCTTCTTCATCCCATTTTTATCCTTTTCACAACAGAAGGACTATTCCACTTGTGAACATGCGCTCGATGTAAATCCGAAAGGAGCAATTACCCTGTCGTTCATTGGGAAAAAAGGTGGAATTCAGCCCGAAGGAATTTTTCAAAACCTGACATCACCTAGTAAAAATCAAATTTGGTTGCACTTCACTTGTGCTGAAAAAGGAGCTTTAAAGCTATCATTTAAGCAGGATTCTTCCGCTGTTAATGTCTTGATTTTAAAAGAAAAAGAAGGTGATTTGTGCGCCTCCTTAAAAGAACAAAACCTTCAAATTTTGGTAGAAAAATCCATCGACTCATTAGAGGCATTGGAAACACAAATACCCATAGAAGAAAACGATCAATACTACCTCGTTTTTTTAGCAAACGAAAAATCCAAACAGGATATACACTGTTTGTTTTCTTTTGAATCTGAAGAAATTGACTTGACAAAAACATGGCCTTTAAACTTGGTTTACAACGATGGTTTGCCTGTTTATTCTTTGGTTATTCGTGATGAATTTACCCGAAAACCCATAGAAGCAAGAATCGTTTTGCAAGGCTCAACTGAAGTTAATGGTATTTATCGTGCTAGTGATTTAAAAATGAACTTGCTAAAAAAAATTAAAAGCGGGGTAATTCGAGTGGATGCAGAAGGCTTTTTGTCTTCGGATTTAGAAAACACATCTATACCGTTTAACTTAAGTTTTACAGACACTATTTGGTTAAAGCCTATTCAAGAAGGCATGGTGGCAGAGCTGGATGATGTTTATTTTGCTGCTGGTTTAGCAACGTTTTTAGAGGAATCATACCCTAAACTCAAAAGATTGAGAGACTTTTTAATTTTGAATCCCACCGTGAAGATTGAAGTTCATGGACATGTAAACGAAGACAGTGATAAAGATTTAGTATCTATGAAACTTTCTAGAAAACGCGCTCAAAAGGTAGTCGATTATTTAATAAGTGGCGGTGTGGATGTAAATAGATTAAAAGCCATTGGATTTGGAAACACCAAACCTGTTTTTAAAGACCCTCAAAACGAAGAGGAAAAAGAAGCAAATAGACGGGTTGAAATACTTATAAGTAAAAACTAACAAGGAATTTTGTCAATTCTATTTTGGTGTCTTCCTCCTTCGAATTGTGTTTGTAAAAACGCATCCACCATTTCTAAAGCTAATTCTTCAGATACAAAACGCGCGGGAATAGTGATGATGTTTGCATCATTATGCGAACGAGCTAACTGAGCAATTTCTATTTCCCAACATAGTGCACTACGAACACCCTTGTGTTTATTTGCTGTCATATTAATTCCATTTCCAGAACCACACAGTAGAATCCCAATCATTCCTGGGTTTTCTTCAACCATATGTGCAACTGGATGCGCATAATCAGGATAATCAATGCTTTCCTCTGAATAACAACCAAAATCCTTTACCTCTAATCCTTTCATTGTAAGGTGTTTAACAATAAGTTCTTTCGTTTTAAATCCCGCGTGATCGCAACCTATTGGAATAATCATCTCTATGTCTTTTAGATTACAAAGGTAAACACTATTCACAAATAGGTCGAGTTATTAACTATTTAGATTATTTGATAATCGGAAAGTCCTTGTTTTACTCAAAAACATAAAGCTACTTATACACGTTATTCATTATTGAATTGTGTATAACGGTGTATAACAACTCATAAGTTTATCTTGCTTTATTGAAAGAATATTCCATATGCACCTTTTTTTGGATTAAACACTAAAAGTTTGAGTAAGTTACCCTTTGATATCACCATGGTTATAAACGAATTTATGTAAGAGAAATTACTTTTATTATAAACAATCAATAAAAGTCACGTTTTGTGTATAACGATATAACGTATTGATTTTCTATTAAATACATTCGTAAAACTTGTTTGTTAAATACAATAAATTGTTAAAAAGGGTAAATCAAAATTTTGAATTGAAACTTTTACACATATGAACACCCTTAATAAGAGTAATAAATTCTTTAAATAAGTTTTAAAAAAATTATACTATATATAATTAAGTTGAGGATATTAAATTTGTCCTGTATCAAAATCTTGAATACTTTTATCTCATGAAAAATAGCTTAGAATCACTTATCGTTCAAATAGACGCTTTTATACGAAAGTACTATAAGAATCAAATGATTCGTGGTCTTTTGCTCTTTTCCGTAATTTTTTTATTTTCCTTTTTATTTGCGACGACTTTCGAATATTTTGGACGCTTTAATTCAGTTATTCGAGCAATCTTATTTTTTGGTTTTATTGGATTAAATACTTACGTGTGTTTTCGATTCATTTTGATTCCAGTTTCAAAAATAATTTCTTTTGGAAAACAAATTAGTAGAATTCAAGCTGCAGAAATAATTGGTTCTTTTTTTCCTTCCATCTCTGATCGATTAAAAAATACCCTGCAATTGCAAAATAATTTAATGCATCAGGAGGGAAATATTGAATTATTGAGAGCTAGCGTAAACCAAAGATCTTCAGAATTAAGCGTCATTCCATTTAAAAATGCTATTCGAATTGAGGAGAATAAAAAGTATTTGAGGTACTTAATTCCGTTGTTTATCTGTTTTATTGGGATAGCTGTTTTTATTCCATCTATTATTACACAAGGAACGGAACATGTTGTATACTATAATAAGGTTTTTAAAGAGCATGCTCCCTTTCAGTTTATACTGAAAAGAAAAAATTTAACAGTAGAAGAAGGAGCTAATTTTCCGATTGAGTTAGATATTATTCCGATTGAATCTCCAACTGGAAAAAAGGAATTACCGAATCAAGTTTTTATTGTCAGTGACCAGGGTAAATTTTTATTACTTCGTAAAACAAAAAATAAGTTTGTTGGTAGCATAAATAAACCTAAAAAAAATGCAGCTTTTTATTTCACTACGAACGAATTTGATAGTGATAAATACCATTTAAATATCATTGGTAAATCCTTGATAGGAAGTATTCAAGCTTTTTGTTCTTATCCATCTTACCTTGGAAAAGAAAATGAAGTTATTGAAAATGTGGGGGATTTAACACTTCCAGAAGGTACTCAAGTGGAATGGAGAATTCGTACAAAAAACACCATTAAAACAAGTGTTTTATGGAATCAACTTAAGTCTGTTTTTAAAGAGGAATCCTTTAAATATAAACAATTATGTAAGGATGATAAAGTATTGAAATTTGTATTAGAGAATCGTTTTAATCATCATAATGATACTGTTCAATATAAAATGAATGTCATAAAAGATGGGTTTCCATCCATTGAGGTTGCGGAGCAAACTGATTCAATTTTGGAAGGACTTAAATATTTTAAAGGAATTACTTCGGATGATTATGGTTTGAAGTCCTTACAATTCGTATATAAAATCATTCGTGAGAATGGAAAAAATAAAGAAGTGAGAATGCCTGTTCAACAGGTAGCTGGATCACAAATGAATTTTACGTTTGCTGTTGACTTTAAAAGAGAGGATGTTCAATTGAATGACAAAATAGAATATTATTTTGTTGTATACGATAATGATGGTGTAAATGGTAGTAAAGCTGCTAAAAGTCAGTTATTTACGTATGAACTTCCAACACTAGAGGAGTTGAATGACTCAAGACAAGAAGATCAAAATAAAACAAAGGAAGATTTAGATCAATTATTAAAAAAGACCAAGGAATTTCAAAAGAATATAGATCAATTGAAAAAAGAGACTATGAATGCTAAATCATCTGATTGGAATAAATTGAATAAAGTTCAGCAACTAAAAGAAGAACAGTCTACCCTATTAGAATCATTAGAGAAAATCCAAAATGAAATGGATAAAAGTATGGAAGAGAAGAATCAACTCTCTCCAATGGACCAAGAATTACTCGAAAAACAAGAATTGATTGAAAAGCTTTTAGATGAATTAATGGATGACGAGCTGAAGAAATTATTAGAGGATTTAGAAAAATTACTTCAACAAAACGATAAAGAACAGGTAAAGGAAAAAATGGAAGAACTTAATCAATCCAGTGAGGATATGAAAAAGCAATTGGACCGAAGCCTTGAGATGTTAAAGAAAATGCAGCTTAACGAACGTATTGATGATATAGAGAAAGAATTAAAGGATTTAGCTAAGGAACAAGACGAGCTTCGTGATCAAAAAAACGATCAATTAACAAAAGAAGAATTAGCTAAAAAACAAGAGGAGTTAAATAAGAAGTTTGATGAATTGAAAAAGGACCTCCAAAAATTAGATGAATTAAATAAAGATTTAGAAAAACCAATGGACCTTGAAGGTTTAGATGAATTGAAAGAACAGGTGAGTGAAGATTTAAATGATGCGAAGGAATCTTTAGAACAAGGTAAAGATAAGAAGGCGGGAGAAAAACAAAAGTCAGCTTCGGAAGGTATGGAATCGATGGCAAATCAATTAAACGCCAAACAACAACAAGCGAATAAAAAGGAACAAGAAGAGGATATGAAATCTCTTCGAAATATTTTAGAAAGCTTAATGACTTTAAGCTTTGATCAAGAGGCATTAATAAATAAGTTCTCAAAAGTAACAACGTTAGACCCTCTTTACCGAAAGTTAGGAAGACGTCAACAGCGAATAATTGACGAAACAAAAATTGTGAAAGACAGTCTTTTAGCATTAGCGAAACGCCAACCTAAAATTGCTTCATTTATTGATAGAGAATTAAATGCGATTGAGTCCAACCATCGTTTGTCCATCGAAGATATAGATGATCATAGAAAAAAAGATTTAAACAAACATCAACAGCTGGTAATGACTTCCTATAACAATTTAGCGTTGTTATTAAATGAAGCATTACAAAGTATGCAGAGTCAAATGCAGAGCGAAATGGCAGGTTCAGGGAGTTGTAACAATCCTGGAAAAGGACGTCCAAAACCAGGACAAAGTATGTCCACGGGTGATATGAAAGAAATGCTAAAAAAACAGCTTGAACAAATGCAAAAAGGACCGAATCCGGGCGGTGACAAACCTGGTGACAAGCCAGGAACTAAACCGGGGGGTCAACCAGGAGGAATGACTCCGGGTAATTCTGGACAGAATATGCCAGGTTTAGGAAATAAAGAATTAGCAAAAATGGCAGCAGAACAAACAGCCATTAGACAGAGATTAGAACAGTTGAAAAACGAGATGAATAAGGACGGAAAGGGTTTGGGTAATCAGTTGAATCCGTTAATTAAAGAATTGGAAGAACAAGAGAAAAACATCATTAATAGAAACATCAACAAAGATCTTATAAACCGCCAAAAGGAAATACTCACAAGGTTACTGGAAAGTGAAAAAGCAATGATGGAAAGAGGTTATGAAGAGAAAAGAGAGTCTAAATCAGGAAAAGATGAAGATTCAAGTAACAAAATTAGATTTGATGAGTATAACAAAATCAAATTAAAGGAAATAGATTTATTGAAAAGCGCTGACCCTTCCCTGAAATTGTATTACAAGGAAAGAGCGAACCAATATTTCAACTTAAACTAATGACTTTTTCTGCAATACTTGATATGAAAGAAGGATTTAATATAATTGAGGAATTAACTTTACCTGCCGACTTTCAATCGTTGGTTGATGTAGAAAATTTGGTGGAAAAAGTTTGTCAAACCATTGGTGTTCAGGAAGATGCGTTTGGAAATGTGCTAATAGCTGTAACTGAAGCAGTCAATAATGCAATTAGCCATGGAAATGAACAGAGCAACATATTAACTATTGATGTTGCTGTTGGCGATGCATCTGACGCGTTCTGTTTTAAAATAAAAGATCAAGGGCTTGGTTTTGATTATGATAACCTACCCGATCCAACGGCCCCAGAAAATATTTTGAAAGAGAATGGAAGAGGGATATTCTTAATGAGAAATTTATCAGATGAGGTTGCTTACAACGAAGCAGGCAATGAGGTAATAATTTATTTTAGTAAATGATATCATTCAATAGCGTTGATGTTGTAAAGCCAAAATTTATAAAATCTCGCCAATTAAAATTGTTTATAAAATCACTTGTGTTTTCTGAAGGATTTGTTGCGGGAGACATAGCAGTGGTGTTTTGTTCAGACGACTATCTTTTGAAGGTTAACCAAGATTTTTTAAATCATGATTATTACACGGATATCATTACGTTTGATTATTGCGAGAAGGGAAAGATAAACGGAGACTTATTAATTTCTTTGGATAGAGTTTTAGAAAACAGCTCTAAAGAAAACACGGGTTTTCAAGATGAATTGTATCGTGTAATTTTTCATGGCCTTCTTCATCTTTGTGGGTTTAAAGATAAATCAAAAAAAGATATTGAAATGATGCGGCTTAAAGAGTCTCATTATTTGAACCAATTTGTTCCACGTGAAACAATGGGTAGTTCAATAAAGTAATGTTCCACGTGAAACAATCGACATGTTAGATAAATACGATGTTATAGTTGTTGGCGCAGGTCACGCTGGGTGTGAAGCAGCAAACGCCGCAGCAAAAATGGGAAGCAAGGTTCTTTTGCTTACTATGAACATGAATACAATTGCTCAAATGAGTTGCAATCCAGCGATGGGTGGTGTGGCTAAAGGACAAATCGTTCGAGAAATAGACGCATTAGGCGGAGGATCTGGTATTGTCAGTGATAAAAGCGCCATACAATTTCGTATGCTGAATATTTCTAAAGGCCCAGCTATGTGGTCTCCGCGCACGCAAAATGACCGCATGATGTTTTCTTGGGAATGGAGATTGTTGCTTGAACAAAACCCTAATGTGGATTTTTGGCAGGACATGTGTGTCGGTGTTATCGTGGAGGAAGGTAAAATTACCGGTGTGAAAACATCTCTTGATATTGATATTTTTGCTGATGCTGTTGTATTAACTAATGGAACGTTTTTAAATGGACTCATTCATCTCGGAGAGAAACAATTTGGTGGAGGAAGGGCTGCAGAAAAAGCATCAACGGGAATAACCGAGAACTTAATTAAGTTGGGTTTTGAAGCGGGACGAATGAAGACAGGAACACCACCGAGAGTTGATGGCCGGTCCCTGGACTATTCCAAAATGGAAATTCAGGATGGCGACGAAAATCCGTCAAAATTTAGTTATTCTAGCAACGGCGCTTTAACAAGGCAAGTTCCGTGTTACATAACCTATACTAATACAGAAACTCACGAAATGCTGAAAACAGGCTTTGATAGATCCCCTATGTTTAATGGGTCCATTAAAAGTACTGGCCCCCGCTATTGTCCGAGTATTGAAGATAAAATTAATCGCTTTTCTGATAGAGATCGCCACCAAATATTTGTGGAGCCCGAAGGTTGGGACACTGTAGAGATTTATGTAAATGGATTTAGCACCTCTCTTCCAGAAGATGTGCAACTAGCTGCTTTGAAAACAATTCCCGGATTTGAAAATGTGAAAATGTTTCGTCCCGGATACGCCATTGAATACGATTACTTCCCCCCTACCCAACTAAAACACACCCTAGAAACAAAGTTAATTGAAGGACTATATTTTGCGGGACAAATAAACGGTACTACCGGATATGAAGAAGCGGCGTGCCAAGGATTAATGGCTGGAATTAATGCGCATTTGAAATTACATGATAAGGATCCTTTTATCCTTTCCCGAAGCGATGCTTATATCGGAGTTTTAATAGATGACTTAATTACCAAAGGAACGGATGAACCGTACCGTATGTTTACTAGTCGAGCGGAATTTAGGATACTTTTGCGCCAGGATAATGCAGATGAGCGATTGACATCTTTAGGTCATACACTGGGCCTTGCAGATGATGAGCGTTTAGAAAAAGTTCATCATAAAATTCAACAAACGAATTGGCTTAAAAAAGAGTTAAGGAGAATTGGAATTACACCCGAACAAGTAAATTCTTTGTTGATAGAAAAAGATTCAGCGCCAATAACTCAGCAAATGAAGATAACAAGTGTTTTGACACGACCACACATAAGTTTGTCTGACTTGTTGAATGTTTGTCCAGAAGCAAATGATGCGGCCATTAAAGCTAGTGAGAAAGACGCAGACGTGTTGGTTCAAACAGAAATACAATTAAAATACGAAGGGTACATCGAAAGAGAAAAAGAACAAGCGAATAAATTAGCTCGCTTGGAAGACCTTGTTATTCCAGATTCGGTGAATTACGACGAAATGAAAAGTATATCCATAGAAGCGAAAGAAAAGTTAAAGAAGATAAAACCAATAACAATTGGACAAGCTTCACGTGTTTCCGGTGTTTCCCCAAGTGATATTTCCGTCTTATTGATCTATTTAGGGCGATAAAATCCATTTTAAGCTGTTTTACAGCCTTTATATATGTGTTTACCCCGAATCTATAGCACTAAGTAGAGAAGTGCTGTTAGGTTTTAATTATGAGTGTCGTTTTTTTGGGTTTTTTTGAAAACAATCCTTTTTTATTCATTACAGTTTCTTTATTGCTTTCTCAAATGGCACTAACATGACAATATTGTTTACATTTGGAAAAACACCTAGTCATAATGAAGGGCAAAGTTTATTTTATCGATTCGGTACATCCTATTTTAGAGGAACGATTAACCTTGTTTGGCTATGAGTGTGTTGATTTAACAAAAACTCCTGCGAATGATTTACGTTCAAAAATTCAAGATGCAAGGGGTTTAGTGATTCGATCCAGAATTACACTTACTTGCGAAATATTGAGTCAAACACCTGATTTACAATTTATTGCGAGATCTGGTTCTGGATTAGAAAACATTGATACTGCCTTCTGTAAGGAACAAAACATTCAATGTTTTAATTCTCCTGAAGGAAATAGAAATGCCGTTGCTGAGCATGCGTTGGGAATGTTACTCTCCTTATTTAACAACATCGAGAAGTCTAATCAAGAAATACGTTTAGGCATTTGGGACCGTGAAGGAAACAGGGGGGAAGAGTTAGATGGTAAAACGGTAGGTATAATTGGTTATGGAAATAATGGTGCGGCCTTTGCTAAAAAACTTCGTGGGTTTGATGTGAAAGTCATGGCTTACGATAAATATAAAACCGGCTTTGGCGATCATTTTGTTCAAGAATGTACCCTACAAGCAATACAAGAACAAGCGGATGTAATAAGTTTTCACATTCCCCAAAACAAGGAGACCATCCATTTTTTTAACGATGAATTTCTAGAAAATTGCCACAAAAATCATTTTTTATTAAATCTTTCGAGGGGAAAAATTGTTGATACAACAACGCTCGTCAAGGGACTAAAATCGAATAAATTAAAAGGTGCGTGCTTGGATGTTCTAGAGTATGAGAAATCGAGTTTTGAGTCTTTTTTCGATCAAGAACATTCCGATGAATTTCGCTATTTACTGCAATCAGAAAAGGTCTTGTTAAGTCCTCATGTAGCAGGTTGGACAGTTCAAAGTTATTTTAAACTGAGTGATGTGTTGGCAGATAAAATCATCTCCCATTTCTCCTCTTAACCTTCTTCATCCCAATCATCCATGAATTTATCCAATTCTCGACGGTCCTTTTTGGTTGGTTTTCCGTCTGTCTCACGGTATGCTTTTTGAGCCAACTGGTATTGTTTGAACTTCAGAATTTCTTCTTCTGTGGTTTGATCTTCTATATATGTTGAAATGAGTGCCGCTCCAAGCCGTTTGTCGAGTAAGACAAGTACTTTGTAGTTGAAGGTTGCGCTGTGTTTTTGCACGCCGATGACGTCGTTTACTTTTATTTCTTTGGACGACTTAACATCTTGACCGTTTAACTTGATTTTTCCTTTAGAAATGAGTTCACTGGCTTGGGAGCGTGTCTTTGCGAGTCGTACACACCACACGTATTTGTCAAATCGGATTTTCATTCCTTACTTTTTTGGGTAAACTGGCATACACGAGTTCATAGGAATGGTCAATTAACTCTACTAATAACTGATCCGAAACATCTTCATTCAAATACACAGAGTTCCAGTGCGTTTTATTCATGTGATAGCCTGGTTGTATTCCTTGATGTGACTCGCGTAATTCAATCGCTTTTTCTGGGTCGCATTTTAGGTTAATTGCCTCAAATACATCGACATCAACTAAGGCAAACATTTTACCAAAGACTTTAAATACTAGTGTGCTTTTATCAAAAGGGAAACCTTCTGTAACACCCGGCTTCTCAATGCAATGATTTCTGAAATCATCCAGAAACATGTCTTAGTGAATAGCAGGGGCTTGATCGTAATGCCCTAGATTATATAACATCTTCGCGTGATCAGCTAATGCACCATAAAATGTTTTGTAGGAGTGGTAAGGAAGGTTAAATTCCTCCGCTGTAGACTTTACAATTGCAGCCAATTTACTGTAGTGTACATGACAGATATTTGGAAATAAATGGTGCTCAACCTGGTAGTTTAATCCACCAACGTACCAAGAGAAAAGCTTTGCTTTAGGCGCAAAATCTGCAGTGTTGTACAATTGATTTACTGCCCAATCCGCGTCGATATTTCCAGATTCATCTGGCATTGGGTAGTTCGATGATGGAACAACGTGTGCCGGCTGAAAGATGATAGAAAGAATAAATCCAGCAATAAAATGCATCACAATAAATCCGATTAAAGTAAGTAACCAAGATGCTGGACTAAATACAAATGGACAAACGATAAACAATCCAACATAAATTATTTTAAATAAAATAATGAATGTCATGTGACGCGCGTAAGTAGTTCCTTGTGTTTTGATTAAGTCTTTTTCTTTGTAGCGTTTCGCTTGCTTAAAGTCTTTCGTAGAGAACCACATCATAGTCATCATTCCGTAAAAAAACCACGCGTACAGGTGTTGAAATTTGTGCTGAGCATAACGTTGTTTGTGCGGTGAAAATCTAAGTAATTTTACTGGTGGATCAATGTCCTCGTCCAAGTGCGTAACGTTTGTATACGTGTGGTGTAAAACGTTGTGCTGAATTTTCCAATTCACAGCGCTTCCACCAAGTAAAATTAATACGTTACCGATTGCCTTGTTAATTGTTTCATTTCGTGAATATGCACCATGATTCGCATCATGCATGATGGAAAGTCCACATCCAGCCATTCCAACACCCATTCCAATCCAACAAAGGAAATATACCCATGAGCTCAATCCAGCAACAAATAAAAAACCAAAAGGGACTAAATAAATCGCTAACATCGCTATTGTTTTAATCACCATTGAGGCATTTGCGTGACGTGAAATATTATTTTCCTTGAAGTAGTTATTTACTCTAGATCTTAATGTTTTGTAGAATTCTACGTTTGTTTCTTTCGAAAAAGATACGGTTTGGTGATTCATACGAATAGTTTAGGGTACAAATTTAGTGATAAAGTTTTTACTTTACTCTATAACACCTTTAGAGGCAAAGTGTTTATGGTGCATCCGTGAACATTGATTTTAAATTAAACCCTGAAGTGAACAGAATTTAAAATAGTGAGATTTTGCAGTAAGTAACTCTTCGTGACTGCCTCTTTCAACGATTTCGCCTTTCGATAGCACAACGATTTCGTCCGCGTTTTTTATCGTACTCAAGCGATGCGCTATCACAAACGAAGTTCTCCCTTGCATCAATGTTTCCAGAGCATCTTGTACAAGTTTTTCAGACTCCGTGTCTAGCGCTGATGTCGCTTCGTCTAAAATAAGGATTGCAGGATCTTTGTAAACCGCTCGCGCAATGTTTAATCGTTGTTTTTGTCCACCAGAAAGTTTATTTCCTCGTTCTCCAATCACCGTTTCATAACCATTTTCTAATTCGGAGATAAACGAGTGTGCGTTCGCAACTTTAGCAGCATGTAAGACTTTTTCCATGTCCGGGTGTTCATCACCAAAGGCAATGTTTTCAGTGACACTAACATTGAATAAAATAGACTCCTGAGAAACAATTCCAGTTATGTCCCTTAAATCATGAATCTTGAGGTCTCGAATATCGTGCCTATCAATCAGAATACTTCCTTCAGAGACGTCGTAAAAACGAGATAATAAATCCATAAGAGTTGATTTTCCGCTTCCGGATTCTCCAACAATAGCCACTGCAGACCCTTTTTTAACTTCCCAATTAACATTCTTTAGAACCGGATCCTGTTGGTATTTGAATCCAACGTGATCAAAAACAATCGAAGTATGAAACTGATGAAGTGATTGAGCGTTTTCTTTCTCGATGATTTTTTCGTCGCTATGTAAAATTTCATTGATCCGATCTAAGGAAACTTTTCCTTTGTTGATCACGGCAATACCGCTCGATACGGCTTGAATTGGTCGCAATAATTGAGAGAAAACAACAATAAATGTAATGAATAACTCCCCGGTCATTGCATGTCCATCTTGATTCCCTTCTAGAATTTGTTTCCCACCAAACCAAACCAAACACATCATGACACCCGCACCAATTGTTTCGTTTAAAAGGGAGGAAACGTCCTTTTTTCTAATGGTTTTTGTGGTTAATTTTTGGTGACGAAGATTCAATGCTTGAAATACTCCCGACATAAAATTCAGTGCGTTAAAAGATTTAATAATTCGAACACCACTCAAACTCTCATCAAAGGAAGAAGTTAACAATCCAAGTTGTTCCTGTCCTTGCTTTGCTGTACGCTTTAAACTTTTCCCGACAGTAGAGATCACAAAAGCAGAAATAGGCAACAAGAAAAATGAAACAACGGTCAATTCAGCACTGATAAACAGCAATGTTCCAACATGAATTAAAATGGAAATCGGGTCTCTAAAAACGAGTTCTAACGTACAAACAACCGCATTTTCTACTTCACCAACATCATGCCCCATTCTGGTTAACAAGTCTCCTTTTCGTTCATTTGCATGAAAGCCAAGCGGAAGTCGAATGGCCTTTTCGTAAAGTAGGTTACGAATGTCTCGAACTACCCTTGCTCGTAATTCCGATTGAAACCAAACAGCAAAATAACGGGATAGATTTTTAAAGAAAAAGGCACCAAAAACCATCAAGCAAACCGTAATTAAAGCACGTTTTGGATCCGAAACGACCATATGGTGCATTTCGTAGTTATATACATCAACCCAATAGGATGGCAGTTTTCCGATATCCCCAGAGTAATGTGGGGGAACAACGGTCGTTTTTAACTCCTTCGAGCTAAAAATAAGCTGTAAAAATGGAATAAATAAAACAAGCGAAAGGAGGTTGAACAAGGTAAACAATAAATTTCCAATGATCGTCAATAAAGCGAGCATGCGGTATTTAAAAGCAAAATGAAAAATTTCCCAAAAGGTTTTCATGGAGCAAA
Organism: Crocinitomicaceae bacterium; assembly: GCA_044372485.1. Lineage (GTDB taxonomy): Bacteria > Bacteroidota > Bacteroidia > Flavobacteriales_D > Crocinitomicaceae > UBA952. The sequence goes on along the minus strand of JBILRU010000001.1, from coordinate 27,322 downwards.
GATACGTAATCCTTTTTCTCTAAACATACTGCAATAATACACCGTGATTATTTGTGTACTTTTGCTTCTCTAGTTATTTTAAGTTAGTTCATGAAATTCAGTGTTTCGATTGTTATTCCAAATTACAATGGCCAACAACTTTTGGTGGAAACAATTAGGTCTGCGCTTGCAGCGCTTGCATCAAGTGAAATCAGTGATTTTGAAATCATCGTTTCCGATGATGCATCGACCGACGATTCAGTGAATATTATTACACGTGATTTTCCTGATGTCATTCTTGTTAAGAGCGACGTAAACACGGGCTTTGCCGGAAACATGAACAGAGGAATTAAACGGGCAAGTAAGGATTTGGTGTGTTTTTTAAATTCCGATGTCCATTTAACAAGCACCTACTTTGCCTCCCAATTGTCTTTGTTTGAAAATGAGCAGACCTTCGGAGTGATGGGCGCCATTTATGATCAAGAAACAAACGAAGCACAAGATGGGGCAAAAAACCCGCGCATTCGTTTCTTGCGCATCGAAAGCAATAGAAACACCTTTTCAAGCACGGAATTATTGCCGACTATGTTTTTATCAGGAGCAAATGCCTTAGTTCGTAGAGCATACCTCCTTCAACTAGGGGGATTTTGCGAATTGTATAATCCATATTATTCAGAAGATGTCGATTTGGGACTCCAAGCTTGGCGTCACGGATGGAAACTTTATTTTCAACCTTTGGCAATGTGCCACCATGCTCAATCTTCTACCATAAAAAAACTACCCAATCAGCTAGTGAGAATGATTGCCAAACGAAACAAACATTTTTTGCATTTCTTACACCTTCCTCCGGCATTAAATTGGATGTATCTACTTAGTGTCTTTTTCAAGGCTATTGGACAATTACTTATCGGAAAGACACTTCACATCACCGCAGTTTTCTCTGTGTTCAAAAACTTGAAAAAGCTACAAAAAGAACGAAAACAGAGACGCCAAAAAGTAAAAGGGAAACCCATGTTGAGCATTTTTCAAGTGAAACAAGTAATTGTAAACATGACTCAAATCAAATCATAGGATACATTTCCTGCTTATTTCATAACTTTGACGCATGAGTTCTATACGACAAAATAAAATTGAAGCTGTTATTCAAGCTGAATTATCTACATTTTTTCAACGCAATGCAGGTGAAATTTGCCTGGGTTCAATGGTGACTGTTACTGTGGTAAGGGTCACCTCAGACTTATCTTTAGCTCGTTGTTTTCTAAGTGTTTTTGCTGGTCCGGATAAAAACGTGGTATTGGAAAACATCCGAACTAATCAAGGTAAAATTAGACGTGAAGTAGGAAATCGCTTGAAAAACCTTCGTAAAATTCCAGATTTGGTTTTTCACATTGATGATTCGTTGGATTATGCCATGAAAATTGATGAGTTACTGAAAAAGAAGTGATTAACACCCCATTATACATAGCAAAAAGGTATTTGTGGTCGAGAGGAAAACGAAACATCGTCACGCTCATCAGTCGGATTTCTCTTTTTGGTGTAATGATTATCACAGCGGCTTTGGTAGTCTTGCTTTCCGCATTCAATGGAATCGAAAAGATGATTGAACAACTGTACAGTGAGTTCGACCCACCTATTACCATTCAACACGCCCAACGAAAAACGTTTTTCGAAAACGAAATCGATTTTCATAAAATCAAGTCTATACCCGGAATAAAAAGTGTCTCTAGACAGATTGAGGAAATCATCGTGCTTAGAAATGAACAAAAGTGGATAAATGCGAAACTCTATGGGGTAGAGAAGTCCTTTCTTTCAGATTGCCATATTCAAAAACATTTATTAGGCGGAATTGGACAAAACACCTATTCTGATGGTCGCTTTGCTTTTGTTGGGGCAGAATTAATGCAAAATTTAAAGGTGAGTATTGGTTCTGCTAATTCAGATGAAATATTGATTTATGCCCCAAAACGAAACGTTAAAATTCGTCTTGGAAAAGCTCCTTTTCATTCAGCTCGCTTATTGGTAGACGGCGCCGTAAATTTCAATCAAGAAGTGAATGCAACTGCCCTCATGTGGGATTTTCAATCTGCATCAGAATTACTAGGTTATAACCAGGAAATCAGCAAATTATATATTTCCTTAAAACAAGGATACGACGCTCAAGAAGTGAAAGAGCAAATACAAAAAACCATTCAAAATACTTCCTTCAAGGTTCGAACAAATTTGGAAAAAAACGATTTAATTTTTCGAACAAGCAAATCCGAACGACTTGTTGTCTTTATCATCCTTTTGTTTGTTTTTGTACTAGCTGCATTTAACCTGATTGCATCTTTAACAATGCTTTACGTGGAGAAAAAAGACAGTGTTCAGTTGTTAAGCGCCATTGGAATGAGCAAGAACGACGTGTTTAAAATATTTTTTTATGAAGGATTATTAATTTCCGGCTGGGGGATATTACTTGGTTTAATTATGGGTTATGCTGTTTGCATTTTACAGCTGACAAGTGAATTTTTAATCATTCCAGGGGCAAATATTCCTTTTCCGATTGTATTCTCTTTCGCTGATTTCGGATTAATCCTAGCTTCGGTTTCTTTACTTAGTTTTGTCTTTTCGTACTTCCCTGTTCGGATAATTGTAAAAAGTACATAAAACAATCTTCGATTTTATTCTAGTAAATTCAAATAAAATCGTGTATATTTGCGCCCGAATTCAAAAAGGCTTATCATGTCATCAGTAAAAGGAAAAATCTCACAAGTTATCGGTCCAGTAGTGGACGTTAGATTTGAGCGCGGAACAGTGTTACCAAACATTTATGATGCACTTGAAGTGCGCAAGTCGGATGGTACTCGCGTTGTTTTAGAAGTTCAATCACATGTTGGTGAAAACGCTATTCGTGCTATTTCCATGGACTCAACCGATGGTTTTACACGAGGAATGGAAGTAATTGCAACAGGTGTTCCAATCAAAGTTCCAATCGGAGATAAAATCAAAGGTCGTTTGTTTAACGTTGTAGGTGAGGCTATCGATGGAATTAATGAAGTGGATAACTCTGATGGATTACCAATCCACCGTGAGGCGCCGAAATTTGATCAATTGTCAACAGCAACCGAAATCCTGTTTACAGGGATTAAAGTAATTGACTTGATTGAGCCTTATGCAAAAGGAGGAAAGATCGGATTGTTTGGAGGAGCCGGAGTTGGTAAAACTGTATTGATTCAGGAATTAATTAATAACATCGCGAAAGGGCACGGAGGATTATCCGTATTCGCTGGTGTAGGTGAGCGTACTCGTGAAGGGAACGACTTACTTCGTGAGATGTTAGAGTCAGGTATTATCAAATACGGTGATGACTTTATGCATTCCATGGAAGCAGGTGGATGGGATTTAACGAAAATCGACCTAGAAGAAATGAAAGAATCCAAAGCGACATTCGTATTTGGACAAATGAATGAGCCTCCAGGAGCAAGAGCACGTGTTGCACTGTCTGGATTGACCATTGCAGAATATTTTAGAGATGGTGATGGCGAAGGACAAGGAAAAGATATCCTTTTCTTCGTTGATAACATCTTCCGTTTTACACAAGCAGGATCTGAAGTATCAGCATTACTTGGACGTATGCCATCAGCGGTAGGTTACCAACCAACATTGGCAACTGAGATGGGTGCGATGCAAGAACGTATTACTTCTACTAAAAATGGATCCATTACCTCCGTTCAGGCGGTATATGTACCTGCGGATGACCTTACTGACCCAGCGCCAGCAAATACATTTGCCCATTTGGATGCAACTACCGTATTATCTCGTAAAATTGCTGAGTTAGGTATCTATCCAGCGGTAGATCCATTGGATTCTACTTCACGAATTTTAACGGCAGAAATCGTTGGTGATGAGCATTACAACTGCGCTGAACGTGTAAAAATTACTTTACAACGCTACAAAGAATTGCAAGATATTATTGCCATCTTAGGTATGGATGAGTTGTCTGAGGAAGATAAATTAATCGTTCACAGAGCACGTCGTGTACAACGTTTCTTGTCTCAACCTTTCCACGTTGCGGAGCAGTTTACAGGACTTCCGGGTGTATTAGTAGATATTCAAGATACAATCAAGGCCTTTAACGATATCTTAGATGGTAAATTTGATCAATATCCAGAAGCAGCATTTAACTTAAAAGGTGGCATCGAAGATGTAATCGCTGCAGGAGAAAAAATGTTGGCTGAAGCTTAATATCTTTCACATGAAATTAGAAATTATCACTCCAGAAGCAAGTCTATTTAAAGGAGAGGCAACAAGTGTTACCCTTCCAGGTTTAGACGGCGTGTTTCAAGTGTTGAATAATCACGCACCAATCATCTCATCATTGAAAAGTGGAGAAGTGATCTTTGAATTAAGCGGGAATGAAGCAGATGCTGAAATGAGCAACTTATTGGTTCGTTCAGGATCAACAGTTCACGCTTCAATTAAAGGTGGAGTGGCAGAATTAAATAATAATCGCCTCATTATTTTAGCTGAATAATAGGTTTTAAACTGATTAAAAAAGGGATGTGGTTAACCAGTCCCTTTTTTTTTGAGAAATAGTTTATGCGTTTTTGCATAGAGAACACAAGATTCTTTGATTACCTTCGTTAAGAACATGGAAATGACGAATTTATTGACCCAGTTAGAACAAACAAACATCCCAAAGCATGTTGCTTTTATTATGGATGGCAATGGTCGTTGGGCAAAAAATCAAGGCCAACACCGTTTGTTTGGACATGCGGAAGGAGTCTTGTCGGTTAAAGAAATTATCAAAACAGCAAGAGAAATTGGCGTTCATTATCTAACAATGTATGCTTTTTCGACTGAAAACTGGAACCGTCCAGCCGAAGAGGTAGCAGGATTAATGGACTTGCTTGTTCAAGCAATCACGAATGAGACGGATGAAATGCATGAAAACGGCGTTCGTTTAATGACCATTGGAGATATTACAGCGCTTCCACAGTCCTGTGTGGCATCTTTGAACGAAGCAACCCACAAAACAAGGGAAAACACGAATCTCACTTTGGTTTTAGCCTTAAATTACAGTGCTCGCGCTGAAATAACTAACGCCAGCCGGAAGTTAGCAGAGGAAGTTAAGAGCGGCTTAATTACCGTCAATCAAATTACGGAAGATTCCATAAATGAAAAATTGAACACTTCCGGTATTCCTGACCCTGAACTATTGATACGTACAAGTGGAGAATGTCGCATTAGTAACTTTTTGCTTTGGCAATTGTCTTATACAGAGTTGTACTTCACAACCGTGCATTGGCCAGATTTCAGAAAGGAAGAATTTTTGAAGGCAATTATTGCTTATCAACAAAGAGAAAGAAGATTTGGAAAAACTTCCGAGCAATTAAACGATATTAAATGAGATACTTAGTTATATTCATATTCTTGTCTTTTGTGACATATAGTCAAACTGGACCAACAACTCTAGGGGGGTTGGATTTTGATTACGCATCACCAAAGGAATATGAAATAGGGCCTGTTCGTGTTATTGGAGCAGATAATTATGATCACCAAGGAATTAAAATGATTGCCGGATTACGTCAAGGACAAATGATCACCTTGCCTAGTCAACAAATAAACAAGGCCATTCAAAATTTGTGGAGTGAAGGACTTTTTTCTAACATTTCTATTTATGCAGAAAAAGAAGTTGCAGGTGTGATTTATCTAGTCATAGAACTTGTTCCGAGACCTAAACTTTCTAAATTTAAGTTTGATGGAATCACCAAAAGAGAAGCCGATAAAGTTCGTGAGGAAATCTCTTTATATGCAGGTAAAACCATTACTGAGAATTTAATCTTTCAAACCAAAAGTAAAATCAGGGGTTACTTCCGTGAAAAAGGATTTTACCATGCCAATGTAAACATCACGCGTACCAAGGATACCCTCATTAACGATTCAGAAATTTTCGCTATTACGATCGAAAAAGGACCAAAAATCGGTATAAAGGAAATTGAGATTGTTGGAAGCACAGAAGTGCCGTTATGGAAGTTGAAAATGGCAATGAAAGACACCAAACAAAAAGGTGTATTACGCGTTTTCAAACGTTCCAAGTTTACAGAATCTAGTTATCAAACGGATAAAACAGCCTTAATGGCGAAGTTCAACAAGGTTGGATTACGTGATGCGCAAATCATTCATGACACCGTTTATCTCTTGGATGAAAAGAATTTAAAAATTCAGATTCAGATTAATGAAGGTGAAAAGTACTATTTCGGGGATGTAGAATGGATTGGAAACACAAAGTACCGCTCTAGTTTCTTAGATACTGTTTTAGGAATTCATAAGGGAGATTTATATAACAAAGACCTCTTCTCACAACGTTTATTTGGCGGTCCAGATGGCAGAGATATTTCAGCATTGTACATGAACAAAGGATATTTGTTCTTTCAAGTAATTCCGGTTGAAACGAATGTGACTAATAATCACATCAACCACCAAATCCGCATTATCGAAGGAAAAATCGCCACAAATGGCACGATTACTATTCGAGGAAACACCAAAACGAATGACCATGTGATCTTGCGAGAAGTGAGAACGAAACCCGGGGATGTGTTTAACAAGGAAGACATCATGAGAACGCAGCGCGAATTATCTCAATTGGGTTTTTTCAATGATCAAGGTTTTCAAGTGAATCCAATGCCGAATCCAGCTAAAGGAACGGTGGATATTGAGTACGTCGTGGAAGAAAAGTCAAGTGATCAAATTGAGTTGTCCGGTGGATACGGCGGCGCAGGCCCTTCTACTCCGGGACGAATTATCGGAACGGTTGGATTATCATTTAATAATTTTTCAACCAAAAATTTCTTTAAGAAAGAAGCATGGTCTCCTCTACCAGGTGGTGACGGTCAACGATTGTCCATACGTGCTCAATCAAATGGTCGTTTTTATCAAGGGTATAACTTTTCCTTCACTGAACCTTGGTTGGGCGGAAAGAAACCCAATTCCCTCTCCTTTTGGGTAAATAGAACAGCTTTGTCGACAACAGGCTTCTTAAGATCAGATCCAAACTATACTGGACTTTCCATTACTGGAACGGGTGTTGGTTTAGGCCGTCGCAAAAGATGGCCGGATGATTATTTCACTGCGTACTACGAATTGAGTTACCAGTATTATGATGTCATGAAAGACACACGTTTCCCGCTCTTTAATGAGGGTTACGCGAACGACATCGCTTTGAAGTATGTCCTCCAACGTAGTTCTGTGAGCGCACCGATTTATCCACAAAGTGGTTCCAATTTTACGCTGACTGCGAAAGCAACGCTTCCGTATTCTTATTTCAGAGATGATGTAGATTACGCAGCGATGACTGATCGCGAACGCTACTTGTTCTTGGAGTATTACCGATTTAAATTTACTGGAGAATGGTTCCTGCCCTTAACAGCAGACAAAAAACTTGTCTTAATGCCGCGCTTTGGCTTTGGTTATATAGGTATGTACAACAAATCAAAAGGTTTAACTCCATTCGATCGTTATTCGATGGGAGGAAGTGGTTTGTCCGGAGTGAATCAATTGGGTGGACGCGAAATTATTGCGCTTAGGGGTTATGATGATCAAAGTATTTCTGCTGAAGGAGGAGATCCAATTATTGCGAAGTATACATTGGAGTTGCGCTATCCAATTTCATTAAATCCACAAGCAACTTTTTATGCGCTTACGTTCTTAGAGGCCGGAAACACGTATCCAACGTTTGATAAATTTAATCCCTTTAATGTGAAACGCGCTGCTGGAGTTGGTATCCGTGTATTTTTGCCGATGTTCGGTATGTTGGGCTTAGATTACGGATTTGGCTTTGATAAATTAGATAGTTGGGCAACTGGAGCTGGTGCAACTTCCGGTTCTAATGCTTCTATCCAGAGCAAAGGATTTTACCCCAAATTGAGCTTCACTATAGGAATGAACCTTGGGGAATTATAGAATATTACAATAAATGTTTAACTTCGTCGTTCTTTAGAAACAATTTTTTATATGTCAAAGTATTGTTTTCTTTTTATCTTGTTTTTTGGCATGCGATTTGCCAATGCACAATCGTATGCGTTTATTGATTCGGATTTCATCTTGAAAAACGTGCCGGAATATGTTGAGGCAAAAGAACGTCTCGATAAAATGGCTGAACGTTGGACCAAAGAAATTGAAGAACGTTACGAGGTCATTAAAACGAAAAAGTCAAGTTTTGACCGTGAAGAAGTACTTCTTCCGAAAGAGGAAAAAGAAAAACGCAAAAGCGAAATTGAAAAACTGGAAAAAGACGTCATCGATTTGCAAACACAGCATTTTGGTTCTGAAGGGGATTACTTTCAAAAGCGCCAAGAGTTAATAAAGCCTATTCAAGATAGAGTCTTTACAGCAATGAAAAAAGTAGCAAAGAGAGAAGGATACTCCTTCGTTTTTGATAAAGCAAATCAAAGCAATTTGGTTTATGCAGAGAAGGAATTCGACATGAGCGATTCAGTTCTCGAAGAAATGGGTATAACAAAGTAACACAGATAAGGAATGAAAAATTTACTATTAGGATTGGTTTTATTTATTGGATTTGGAGCAGCAGCTCAATCGAAAGTAGCACATGTGGATTCACAAAAATTATTGGATACGATGCCTTCTCGCAAAGCAGCGATTTCTCAATTAGACCAAATTCAAAAATCGGGCGTGTTGGAACTAGAAGAAATGCAGAAAGCGTTTGAATCTGCGTATAAAATTTTCATGGAAAAAGGAAATGATATGCCCCCAATGATTAAAGAGAATGAGCAGAACAAATTAATGCGTATGCAACAAAACTTGGAAACACGTCAAGGCGAATTGGAGCAGGAGTTAAAAACGTATAGTGAACAGTTGAATCAACCAATCTTGGAGCGTGTTCAAAAAGCGATTGAAATTGTTTCAGAGCGCAAAAAATTAAATTATGTGTTAGATCAATCTTCCATGACGATGTATTACAAAGGCGGAATGGATATAACAAACGAAGTAATTACGGAGTTGTTGATTCTAGACGCAGCGTCAAGCAAAAAATAATTTGAAGAAATATTAACACGAAAGGCAATCCATGTGATTGCCTTTTTTGTTTAGTTTTGAACCATGAACAAAAGAGCTCCCATCGGTATTTTTGACTCTGGCTATGGTGGATTAACCGTTTTTGATGAAGTGCAAAAAGCACTACCGGATTATGATTATGTGTATTTTGGCGACAACGCAAGAGCGCCTTATGGAAACCGCTCTTTTGACGTTGTGTATGAATACACGCTTGAAGCCGTTCAGTTTCTGTTTGACAAAGGCTGTCCGTTAATTGTATTAGCGTGTAATACAGCTTCTGCTAAAGCACTTCGCACCATTCAACAACAAGACTTACCTAGAATAGCTCCGGAAAAACGCGTGCTAGGGGTCATTCGCCCAAGCACGGAGGAAATTGGCTTTCTAAGCAAAACGCGTCATGTCGGAATACTTGGTACAACGGGTACTGTTCAAAGTGAATCTTATTTGATCGAATTGAAAAAATTTGCACCGGACATTTTGGTCTCTCAACATGCTTGTCCGATGTGGGTGCCATTAATAGAAAATGAAAAACACCAACATCCAGCGGGAATCCATTTCATAGAGGAGGATGTCCAGGAGCTATTAAAAAACGACCCTCTAATTGACACGATTGTTCTCGCATGTACACATTATCCAGTAATTGAGAAAAAAATACAGCAAATCGCAGGAAAACACATTCATGTGGTGTCTCAGGGGCCGATTGTTGCGAAGAAATTAGCAGAATACCTATTAGCACATCCGGAAATGGATCAAAAATTGTCGAAAAGTGGTCAACGTGAATTTTTTAGTTCTGAATCTGCAGCTGTATTTAATGAGAAAGCGGAGCGTTTTCTAGGTTATCCTGTTCGTGCTGAGCACCACAGTTTCTAAGGTATTTGACGGCTTAATCTATCCATTATAGATGTGTTGAGCGCTTTGAACTGTTCAGGCTGACTCGCATAGTACACATAACTATCTTTGAATTGCTTCTTTGTCACATGGTGTTTTTTAAAAATCCCTTTGAGCGATTCATCCAATGCGTCTTTGTAAATACCCGGAACACCATGTTTACTTTGGTAATGACTCTCCATGAGTAAGACCTCTTCTAAAACAAGACTCATCTTTTCCTCATCAATCAGCTGCATGGGTTTTTTAGTGGTCGTTTCTTGACAAGCCACAAGGAAAAAGAGGAAACATAAAATGGGAAACAATTTTATCATGAAACAGCAAATAAGAGCCTTGAACCGGATTTTCCTTCAAAAATCTCTCCTTTTGAATACGCCAGTCTTCCATTGATAAACGTACTGTCTATTGCATGTGAAAAAGTGTGTCCCTCAAAAGGTGACCAAGCACATTTGGACAAACAATTTTCTTTGTGCACCGATGTTTGTCTATTTGGATCAACGATGACAATATCAGCATGGTATCCTTCGCGCATGTACCCGCGCTCTTGAATTCTGAACAATGTTGCTGGTGCATGTGCCATTTTTTCCACAACCCGTTCAATGCTGATCCGTCCTTCTTGCACTTTTTCTAACATCGCAATTAAGGCATGTTGAACAAGAGGCCCGCCAGATGGAGCGCCCATATATGCATTTGATTTTTCTTCAAGAGTATGAGGCGCATGATCAGTTGCAATGACATCAATACGGTTGTCGAGTACAGCTTTCCAAATTCCTTCGCGGTCTGCAGCGGTTTTCACGGCAGGATTCCATTTGATGAAATTTCCTTTTTCTGCGTAATCTTGATCTGAAAACCAAAGGTGGTGAATACAGGCTTCCGCAGTAATTTGTTTTTTATCCAATGGAAGCGTATTGTCAAATAAATGTGTTTCTCTTTCTGTTGATATATGTAAAATATGTAGCCTCGATTTGTATTTTTTTGCCAAGGAAACTGCCAATGATGACGACAGAAAACAAGCTTCTTCACTGCGAATCAATGGGTGTGCCTCAATGGGAATCTCTTCGCCATATTGTTCTTTATATCTCGCCAAGTTGGTTCTAACCGTTAATTCATCTTCACAATGCGTGGCAATAAGCATCGAAACGCGTGAAAAGAGGCTTTCTAAGACCGCTTCTTTGTCCACCAACATATTTCCCGTTGATGAGCCCATAAAGATCTTTATGCCGCAAATGTTTTGGTGATTTGTTTTTAGTACTTCCGCTAGATTATCATTGGAAGCGCCCATAAAAAAGGAGTAATTCGCCAAGGATGTTTGTGCGGCGATTTGGTATTTATCTTCAAGTAATTCTTGTGTCAAGGCATTAGGAACGGTATTTGGCATTTCCATAAATGAGGTAATGCCTCCAGCAACCGCAGCTCTTGACTCTGTAAAAATCGTTCCTTTATGGGTGAGTCCTGGTTCTCTAAAATGAACTTGATCATCTATGCATCCCGGTAACACATATTTTCCTTCTGCATTGATTTCAGTAAGGCCATTTGGCAAGTCGATACTCGCAGCAATTTTTTCAATGCGTCCATTTATTATTAATACATCACCAACGAATTGTTTTCCTTCATTGACAATAGTACCGGCTTTGATCAAGTAATTATTCATAAATCCATTTTTCGCATTTTCCACACACCAAAGAAGGCTTCTTTAAATATTCCTGTGGACATTTTTGATTCTCCAACAATGCGATCAATGAACGTAATGGGAATTTCTTTTACCTTAAAACCGTGTTTCAACGCGGCATATTTCATACAAATTTGAAACGCATATCCTTTAAAGGTAACATGGTCTAGTTTAATCGTTCTCAATACTTCAGCTCGATAGCATTTGAATCCAGCAGTGGTGTCCTTTATACCAATTAACAAAATGATGCGCACATATACACTGGCAAAATAACTCATCAAAATGCGTTTCATAGGCCAGTTTTTCACATGTCCGCCTCGACAATAGCGTGATCCAATAGAGACATCAACCCCTGATTCACAGCTTTTTAATAGTCGTATTAAATCATTTGGATTATGAGAAAAATCACAGTCCATCTCGAAAATATAGTCGTATTGGTGATTGAGCGCCCACTTAAAACCGTGTATGTATGCTGTCCCAAGCCCAAGCTTTCCATTTCTTTTTTCTAAATGGATTCGCTCTGGGTATTCGGCTTGTAATTCTTCAATTTTTAGAGCCGTTCCATCTGGAGATTGATCATCAATAAACAGGATATCAAAACTTCTTTCGAGCGCCATTATTGCACGAGCCATTGGCTCGACATTGTCGAGTTCGTTGTAGGTAGGAATAATAACAATTGATTGTGTGGCCATATGGATAGAACGAAATTAAGGAACAATTATCAATTCGAAAACGATGTCACAGATTATCTTGTTATTTGGGCAAAAAAAAACCGCCACGAGGGCGGTTTAGAAAGTCTTGGGATGAATGAACATCACCAATGGTATTATGCTTCTGTTGCTTCCGTTTCCGTTGCTGTCTCTTCTTCTTCCTCGTCGTCAGCATCTGCACCTTTAACAGCTCCACGAGCCATTTTAACGGATACAACAACTGCATTTGCAGGATCTAATAAAGTAACGCCAGGAATTTCAATGCTATTAACACGGATAGATTGACCAATACGCAAGTTAGAAATATCTAATGTAATTGCATCTGGAAGGTCTTTTGCTAATCCAACGCATTGCAATGAACGGAATACGGTCATTAATTTACCACCGGCCATTACACCACGAGAAGAACCTGTTAATCTAACTGGAAGTTTTACACGAACAGTTTTCGTGTCGCTTAATTCCAAAAAGTCAACGTGCTGAATAGTGTCTTTCGTTGGGTGCTGCTGCAATTCACGAATGATTCCCATTGCTTTTTTTCCGTCGATATCCAAGGCTACTTGGAAAACTTCTGGTGAATAAACAATTTTGTCCATTTCAGTTCGCTTTACTGAGAAGTGAGTTTGCTCACCTTGGCCGTAAAGCACACAAGGAACTAGACCAGCATTTCTTAGGCTGGCAGCATCCTTTTTCCCTACGTTCGTTCTAAGCGAACCGCTCAAATGTGCTGTTTTCATGTATATATTAATTAAGAGATTACAAAATGAGAACTAATTGACTCGTTGTTTACAAGACGTTTAATGACGTCTCCAAACAATTCTGACACCGTGATTACGCGTATTTTGTCGCTGTGTTTAGACATTGGTATCGTGTCGGTAACGATTAGTTCGGTTAATTGAGATTTTTCTATGCGTTCGTAAGCAGGACCACTTAAAACAGCGTGTGTACAGAAAGCACGAACACTTTTTGCTCCTTTTTCAATTAAAAGGTCCGCTGCAGTTGTTAATGTACCAGCTGTATCACACATATCATCAATGATAATTACATCTTTTCCTTCAACGTCTCCGATGACAGTCATTTCAGCAATTTCATTCGGTCTTTTACGGTGTTTGTGACACAATGCCAAACCACAATTTAAATTCTTTGCGTACGAATTGGCCCGTTTAGCACCTCCAGCGTCTGGAGCAACAACCACTAAATTAGAGGTGTCAAGTTTTTCAATTTCTGCTAAAAACAAAGTGGAAGCATATAAATGATCAACAGGTACTTCAAAAAATCCTTGGATTTGATCTGCGTGTAAGTCCATGGTCATGACACGGTCAACACCTGCAGCCATTAACATATTAGCAACTAGTTTTGCTCCAATTGCTACACGCGGTTTGTCTTTTCTGTCTTGGCGCGCAAATCCAAAATACGGAATTACAGTAATTATTTTCCGCGCTGAAGCACGTCGTGCCGCATCCACCAATAACAGTAATTCGAATAAATTTTCAGTTGGCGGCATCGTAGACTGAATAATAAAAACATCCTGTCCACGCACTGTTTCTTCAAATGATGGTTGAAATTCTCCATCACTAAAAACACTTACTTTAACGTCCCCAAGTTTAACGCCAAAACTTTCCGCTACTTTCGTAGCAAGGGCTTCTGATGATCTACCGGCAAATATTTTTACTCCCACGTCTTTCGAAAATTGAACGCAAAGGTAGCTTAAAAAAAAGTTTCTACAAAATGCAGGGTTTTACCAATACATGCGTGCCTAAATACAAGGCAATTATTGGTGAATTGCGTTAATTTTGTGAACCTAAGTATGAATTCAAATCAACCACAGAAAAAAAAGCTATTTAAACGCTTATTGTTCTTTGCGAAACCATATCGCAAGTATTTATCGCTTGCCCTGATTTCTGTTATTTTGCTTTCCATTCCCGGCCCTTTAAGACCTTTGTTGATTGGACGCATGGTGGACAAATACATTGTTCAAACACAAAATCCATCCATGTTACTTTGGTGGTCTTTACTTCTGTTAAGTGTCATGGTGTTAGAAGGATTTCTCCAGCTCATTTCTTCCTATTTCTCCAACTTGTTAGCACAGTCGGTCATCCGTGATTTGAGAAAGAAAATCATTGAACATTTTCTTCGTTTACGCATGTCTTATTTTGATAAAAATCCAGTTGGAGCAATGGTGACGCGAGTTGTATCAGACATGGAGGCAATTACGGAGGTTTTTTCTTCGGGAATTATGGAGATTATTTCGGATTGTTTTTCTTTGATTTTTATTCTGGTACTCATGTTCATGAATAATTGGGAACTAGCATGGATGACGCTCATTCCGATTCCCTTTTTATTGTTGGCAACAAGAATTTTCGCAAAGTCAATGAAGGATTCTTTTCAAAAAGAACGTTTGGCGGTTACTAGACTGAACACCTTTGTACAAGAACGATTAAGTGGCATGAGTGTGGTTCAATTGTTTAATCGAGAAAGGGAAGAGTATAAACGTTTTGAAAAGATTAATGAGGGTCACAAACAAGCACACATTCAAGCGGTATGGGCGAACTCCATTTTTTTCCCTGTTGTAGAAATACTGAGCTCTTTATCCATCGCATTTTTGTTGGTTTGGGGAGCGTTACATGTGTCCGGAAAATCATCCGATGAAATTCGTTCAATGTACGGAGAGGTTTTTGCATTTACTTTATGGATAAATCAATTATATCGTCCAATTAGACAACTTGCGGATAAATTTAATATTCTTCAACGAGGAACTGTTCGTGCAGAAAGAGTATTTGACGTGCTTGACGAACATGCTGATTTACAAGACAGCGGCACATTAACCAATGTGGATTTTGCTCAGCCTGTGCACTTTGACAATGTTTGTTTTTCTTATGTAGAAGGAAGTCCAGTGTTGAAAAATGTGCACCTGACTATTCAGCATGGTGAAACCGTTGCTTTTGTTGGCGCGACTGGTGCTGGAAAAACATCTATCGTCAATTTACTTGGGCGCTTTTATGAACATGATTCTGGAACCATCAGCATTGGAAATGTTCCCATACAAGAGATAGAACTGACGGAGTTGCGGAAAAACATTGCGATTGTATTACAAGATGTCTTCCTTTTCTCAGGAACAATCTTTTCGAATATTACTTTAGGTGATTCACAGTTTTCTCAGGCGGACGTGGAATCTGCGGCAAAAGCAGTAGGCGCGCATGATTTTATCATGAAATTACCGGGTAATTATCAGCATGAAATTGGTGAAAGGGGGGGCATGCTGTCTGCCGGACAAAGGCAATTAATCGCATTTATCCGTGCATACATTTACGCGCCTCAAATTTTAATTTTGGATGAAGCAACGTCGAATGTTGATAGTGATAGTGAGCAGTTGATTCAACGGGCTACTGATAAAATCACGTCTGGAAGGACATCTATCGTCATTGCACATCGCTTATCCACCATTCAAAAAGCGGATCGAATTGTGGTGATGGAAAAAGGCGA
Organism: Crocinitomicaceae bacterium; assembly: GCA_044372485.1. Classification (GTDB taxonomy): domain Bacteria; phylum Bacteroidota; class Bacteroidia; order Flavobacteriales_D; family Crocinitomicaceae; genus UBA952. The sequence goes on along the minus strand of JBILRU010000001.1, from coordinate 11,548 downwards.
ATTGGTTGAAATTGGAAATCATCAGGAGTTGCTAAAAATAGACGGTGGTTATTATAAACGATTGTACGACAGGCAATTTTTTAATCAAAACGAATTATGAAGCGGTTTAAAATAGGCGGAGTGCCAGAACATTTTAATCTTCCATGGCGAAACGCGATTGAGGAAGGTGTTTTTCAGCCCTTAGGTCTTGAATTGCATTGGTCCGATATGACAGGCGGTACCGGCCAGATGATTAAAGGACTCCAAGCTGGGTCCATAGATATTGCTGTTCTATTGACAGAAGGAATTACACGCGCAATTTTACAAGGACTTGACGCAAAAATACTGAACGTTTATGTGGCAAGTCCATTGTGTTGGGGATTACACGTTCCAGCTGATCAAACCATAAAAAAGGTCAGTGACTTAGCCGGGGAAACATTTGCGATTTCAAGAGAAGGCTCAGGGTCACACCTCATGGCTTATGTGAAGGCACAAAAGGAAAAATGGAATTTAGATGAATTAAAGTTTAATGTTGTGGGAGATGTTTATGGTGGAATTTGGGCCTTAAACAATGGTGAAGCTCAAGGATTTCTCTGGGAAAAATTCACCACTTCCCCTTTTGTAGAGCAAGGTAAATGTCGATTGCTGGATGAGGTCCTAACGCCTTGGCCATGCTTTGTGATTGCTGTAAGAAGTGAGTTGCTTCATTCGGATGAAGCATTGTTGCGTAAAATGGCGGCTGTTGTTCAAAAGGAAGCCTATCGCCTCAAAAGTCAGTCGAATTCAGCAGAACAATTTGCGTGGAGGTATGCTTTGCCTCTGGAAGAGGTTCAGAAATGGCTAAACCAAACCGAGTGGAATTATGGCAAAGAATTGACACATCAAGACTTTGAAAAGGTGGTTTCTGAATTATTAGAATTAGGATTATTATCTGAAAATCAAGCAGCAAATTGGCAAGAAAAATTGTTTTAAGCCCATTGCTCTGATGTCCTTTACCAGCAAAAGGAGTTTAATAATCATTCTAAAAGTCAAGCTATTATCGTTGACATGGCGCCTTTAATAATTTCTTTTGTGTCAATGTTCATTTCCCGACAAGCGCACGTGATAAACAACTAATTTTCATAAAAAACGCCATGAACATACTTTTACCTTTAGCAATTGGAAGTTCTTTCTGGGTTGCTACTTTTACTATACTGGCAATGGTTGGTATTTTTATTGTTTTGTTCTTTTCCGAAAGAAAAAAATAAGTCTCTTAACGAAAACAGGAAATTGCTTTCATAAGTTCTTTGTCAAATGGATTCAGGGCCCGGTAATATCCTTCCTCTGTCCAACTTTGACTAGCAATTTCCGCTTTGAGCATCCGCTTAATCAATTCTTTGCTCACCGCTAATCCAAGAGGGTCTTTTTGAACATGAAAGTCTTTTTGTGCAAAAGAAACAAAGCGTTTCAATAATTCCTCACTTACTTCAAACTGTTGAACAAATTCTTTGGCTGTCGACCATTTTGTGCGGTTTACTTGCATAAAATCGAAGGCAAAAGCTCTTGCTGCTCCACTCCATTGCAATTCTGTCAAGTAAAACGAGCTTCCAGAAGTGTCCCCTGGAACAAAAACATCGGGCATAATTCCCCCGCCGCCATAAACTGTTCGTCCGTGTTTTGTCTTGAATTTCAATGAATCGACAAATATGGAACTATCTGGCTTGAAGTATTCGTTTCGGGTGATGCGATCCTCATCCCTCATGTAATTATCGTAGCCTCCTTTGTATGAGCGTTGGATACAGCGTCCCGAAGGCGTATAATAACGCGCAATGGTTAAACGAAGGTTACTGCCATCTCTTAACACTTCGTCCTTCTGAATCAATCCTTTTCCATAAGAGCGTCTTCCAACAATCATTCCTCTGTCGTTATCTTGAATGGCACCGGCTAAGATTTCACTTGCAGATGCAGAATGCGCATTGATCAGGACCACTACTTTCGTTTTTTCTAGGTGTCCACCAGAAGTTGAATAGTAGGTATGTTCCCCTTCATTTTTCCCCTTTGACTTTAATATCATGTTATTCTTAGACAAGAAAGCATCGGCGATGTCAATCGCAGATGACATGACTCCTCCCGGATTGTTTCTCAAATCCAAGACCAATTTTGACATGCCTTGATTCAGTAATTTCGAGCTTTCTAAATAAAACTCTTCTGAGGTGACTTGTGAAAATTCACTAATTAGAATATATCCAGTTTGCTTGTCGAGCATGTATGCGCAAGGAATGGATGAAATGGGAATGATCCCACGTACTAGATTAGTTGTTATTTCCCTTTTTCCACGTACAAAAGTTACGTTTAGGCTTGTGCCGGGTTTTCCTTTTAATGTTGCTAGAACTTTTTCGTTCGTGATACCCTTGCCACAGATTTTCCTTCCGTTGACACTGACAATCTTATCTCCCGCTTTCATTCCCGCTTGTTGTGAGGGTGACTGATCGATGATGTTGGTTACACAGATGGTATCACGCAACAGCAAAAATCGAATACCGACACCCCCGAATTTCCCTTCAATGGATTCGTTTACTGATTTCATGTCTTTGGCAGAAATGTAGTTACTGTGCGGATCCAGTTTGTGAAGCATGTCTGATATCGTTGCTTCAAATATAGCGTCCTTGTCCACTTTATCGACATAGTTTTTATCGAGTAGGGTAAGAACATCTTCCAATTTTTGGATGTCTCGAGAAGATTTTTTGTCTACATCTTTGAGTAGAATCCCACCTAGAAGTCCACTTGCAAGAACGAGGGACAAGATTATGGGAAGAATATAATTGCTTTTAACTTGTTCAGACATCGTTACAGTTTTCCAATTGTACCACTTCTAACCCTGCGCTTTTAAGAAAATCTATTCCAGAAGCATCTTTATACGCTTCTTGGTAGACAAGTCGTTTAATTCCGGATTGCAAGACTAGTTTGCTACAATCTTTACAGGGGGAATGCGTTAAATAAAGCGTAGCATCTTTGCAGTTATTCGAAGATTTGGCAACTTTCAGAATGGCATTAGCCTCCGCGTGCAATACATACCAATGCGTATTCCCTTCATCATTTTCGCAACAATTATCGAAACCTGCAGGTGTTCCATTGTATCCGTCGGAAATAATGATGGAGTCTTTTACAATGATCGCCCCCACTTTTTTACGAGCACAATGAGAAAGCTGTGCCCAACTCAAGGCAAGTCTTAGGTAGGCTTTATCGTAACGGTTTTGTTTATCGGAAGAAATCATGAAAGGATTTAATTAAATTTCAGTTGCATGCATAATTTGTCCGCCTAAATAACCGGTCCATGCAAATACAGCAAAACTAATCATGCTAATGAGGAAGATAATCCAAGAGATTTTTTTCTCGGATAACAGGTTCTTTTTCCCTGCGTATAACCCAACAAGAGAGGCAATGAAGAGTAAAATGATTAACCACAATGCTTTTTCTGCGAGTTCTTCGTGTTGTTCGATCACGTATTCACTGATGCCTTTGATGTGTTCAACGGTTTCCTCTGCTTCGTGTCCGGTTTTGAAGGTGATATACCCACCGATACTGGAAATGAGCATTAAAATGAATGCTGCGATGCGTGTTTGAACAGTGTTTGAGATTAATCCGATAAGAAGTACTATTCCAGCGAATAGGGTTCCAATAATGGTTAGGTGGTTGGTGATGAGGTGTAAATGCGTTTGGTCCATTTTATAAAATTTAATGTTTGAACTGAAAGTTACACTTTTTTTTTCTGAGAATTATTACACGTAGTAAGGAGAAATCATCCAATAAACGACCACACCAGTAACGGCAACATATAACCAAATAGGAAATGCAAAACGCGTGTACTTTTTATGTTTCACATAATTTCCTTCTAATGCAAATAAGTAAGTAAACAATACCACTGGAATAACAGCAACGCTCAGCAAGATGTGTGAAATCAATATAAAATAATAGATTCCTTTGTATGATCCTTCGTACGCCGTGCTATCCGATGTCATGTGGTACGCTACATAACAAACAAGGAACAGCAAGCTTATGCCTAAACAAACTTGGATAGTGCGTTGATGAAGCTTCATATTGCCTTTTTTAATGAACACTAAGGCAAGAACGAGCAATACAGCTGTAATTCCATTCAACGACGCATAAAAAGGCGGTAAAAACGACAAATCGACACCTTCTACTTTAATCCCAAAAAGTGCAGCTACTGCGATTGGAATAATTATGGATACAGCAACGACTAGTTTTCTGTATTTGGACGATGGTAGGTTGTTATTCGACATGGTATTCATAGTTCAAAAGGTTAAGTAAATCTGTTTTAAGTCGTTTGTATTCTTTCGCGTTTACGCTCAAGTCCATATTGGTCACTGCATAAACACCGCGAACATGTCCTGATTTATCAACGAGGGTAAATGAGCCGGAATGGGCGTATCCACCTTCGGCTTCGTCATCTCTTCCAGCAAAGGTTAAAAAGTTTTCGATGCCTAAACGGTGTGTTTCTGCTTCATTTCCCGTGAGAAAATCCCAATTATTAGCTGTGATTCCGTGGTCACGTTTGTATTTTTTCAGAACGTTTGGAAGGTCATTTTTAGGATTAATGCTAAACGATAGAAATTGAATGTGCTTTTGATACTTTTTCGTTTCCTGGTTTAATTTGTTGAATTGCACATTCATAATGGGACAGATAGTCGGACATGTAGCAAAGAAAAACTCCACAACCCAAACTCGGTTTTTGTAGCTTTCATTCGTAACAAGTAGACTGTCTTGATTTAAAAAGGAGAATGCAGGAATTGTGGGATAAATAGTGTCTGCTATTTCTTTTCCATCTACTGTTTTATACAAAATGTCGGCGTTGCCCAATATAGGAAGTTTCGGCGGAGTCTCGTTGCTGCAAGAATAAAGCAGCATAAAAAGCGTAAAAAGAAAAGATAGTTTAGCCATTTTTTGCCCGTTCTTTATCATATTGCTTTTGAAGCAGGGCAAGGTGCTCTTTCATCCGGCGAATCATTCCCTCTTCATCACCTTTTAAAACCATTCTTAGGTGATTTTGTTTATCGAGTAAGAGCATAAGTGAGGAATAACTTACACCGCCAAAGTATTCTTTCCCTCTTCTGTAAAGATTTTGGTTATTGTGTTTGATGTCGTAAACTTTTGCAGGGTCACCTTTAGCAACAATCCAAAGTGATGGATCGTAATCCTCTACGTCATCTTCTAACATCTCTCTAATGTTTTCAATTTGTTCGTCGCTTGCCGGACGTCCAAATTCATCTGTGGCAAAAGAAATAAGTCGAACTTGTTTCAGCTTTTTGCGTTTGTTTTTGCGAATGTGCTGAAATAGAATTTGATTGAAGTGCCAAAGAGATATACCACACTCTTTTGGACAAGTGGTTTGAATGGTAGAAATAACGACAAGATCACCTTTATAATCGCTGAGTTTCTTAGTTTGGTACATTCCATTTTCATAGACTTCAAACGAAGGCGCTTTCACCAAGCCGTAGTCATCTAGCTGTTTGAATCGATGTTCACAGCGGCGTGTAGAAATAAGAATAAGGAAAAGCGCTGGACCAAAAACCAACACCAAGGCTAAAATCGATTTTGCACGACTTCTAGGTTGTTGGGATTGAGGCATGTATTAGAAACCGAAAGACCTCAATGCAGAAGAAACCTCCGTAGCCTCCCATAATCCAATAAAGATTAAGTAAGCGATGAAGATTGCGTATGGAATCAAAATAACATTTCTCAGGGCTTTTTTCTCGTCACCTAAGTGCATGAATACCATAACGATATAAGCAGCTTTCACTAGTGTCATAATGATGAATGACCATTTTACATATGCCCAAGCATCACTGCTTTGTTTGATTAAAGCACCCAAGAATACTTCAACTGTTGTAATAATCGTTAATAAAACAGTTACTTGAATGATTTTCTTACGAATAGACTTTCCAGTAGCCTCGTCGTGGTGGTTGTGTAATGAATATTCAATTAAATCATCTCTTTCCATGAGAATATATTTTAGTGTGATTAAATCAGATCAAGTAGAAGAAGGTAAAAACAAACACCCAAACTAAATCGACAAAGTGCCAGTAAAGCCCTGTTTTTTCAACCATTTCATAGTGACCACGTTTATGGTATGTACCAGCAAGGACACCTAACAAAATAATGATGTTAATCATTACTCCAGAGAATACGTGAAAACCATGGAATCCAGTGATGAAGAAAAAGAACTGAGCGTATTGTTGTGGACCGTATTCGTTTTGTTTCATGTTTGCACCGTAAACAACGCGATTTGCTTCTCCGCTGTAAAGTGCTTCATAATACATTTTTTCAGCAGCAGCACCTGTAATTGGAGCAGCACCAATTTCATGCTTAGAACCAGATTTTTTGATGATTAACTTCATCTCATGATCCTTCGCCTTATTGATTTTAGCAACAGTTCCGTCTGCGAAATGAATATTTCCACCTTCCAGATGTCCTTTTTCAGCCGCATGTTGAAATTCATGCATTAAATCTTCTTTCATTACTTCGCCAACTTTGTGGTGTTTGCCAGCTTCAATTACTGTGAAATTTTTGATTTCGCCGAAATGTCCTTTCACAATTGCTTGTGAACCATCAGCTAACTCAATTTTTCCAAATTCAGAACCATGAATAAAGTGAGACCATTCCCAAGCTTGTGACCCGACAAAGAAGAATCCACCAATAATGGTTGCAATCATCCAGTTTGTTACACCTTTGCGATCCATTCTATGTCCTGCTTCAACCGCTAATACCATCGTAACGGAAGAAACGATAAGAATAAAGGTCATTAATGCCACATAGAGAAGGGGATAACCGTGTCCTAAAAATGGCATGGAGTTAAATGTTTCTTCACCAATTGGCCATGCATCTTGCGCATCGTGACGCGTAAATCCATAAGCGATAAGCAATCCACTAAACGTCAGTGCATCTGACACGAGGAAAAACCACATCATTAATTTACCATAGCTTGTTTGAAAAGGCGATTCTTTTCCACCCCAAAGGGTCTTGGCATCTAGTTGTGTTGTATGTCCAGCCATTTAACTAATTTTTTGCAAGTTTAGTGAATAAATATGAAAAACAAGAGCAAAGCTAACCATAAAACACCTAAAAAATGCCAGAATAATGCGCTCAATCGCAAGGACAAATGGTTCTCTGAATTGAAATCACCTCTAAATGAAGCTGTTGAAACTTTTAATAAGTAGATTAGTGCAACGAGAACGTGTAGTAAGTGAACAAAGGTTATCAGATAGAGGTATTGTGATGCTGAATCTGCTGACTCCATCGCCTTCACTTGTAAATGAGGTTTAATCGTTTTCCCTTTGTACCACAATTTTCTGTCTTTGTAATCTAGTTGTTGTTTTTTGTAGAATATCGTAAAGTCTTTCCCGTACTCGCCTCTAGCAAAAAAGTCTCCACGGTTATCTAGAATGTTCACCGCTAATTGACTTAGGCGAATTTCATCCGTGAATTGAAGCTGAGTAGAGTCATTTGCAAATAAAAGTCCTTGTTTAATCAATACAGGTTGGTGGTTGAAGTATAATTCAAAACGTCCATCAGCCTTGGTTACACGAAGCGCTTTGTTTTGTTTGACCGTTTTAAATTGAGCCATGAAGTTTTGAAGAGCTTTGAAATCGTTCGCGTTCATTTCTTTGCCTTCATAGACAAATTTGTTTCCGTCTACATCGATAAATTTGTCATTGAATTTTATTTCGTAATAATCTCCGTATCGTCCATCTGTTACCACTAAATTATTAACGGCATGAAACCCGTTTCTGACTAACTCACCATAACCCTTGAATTGACAATAGATGAATCCCGCACCAAAAATGAGTGTTGCTGCCATCCACATTTTGATGTTTCCTTGCTGATTTTTTTTAGCACTTCGAATGGCAAGTACAAACGCCAAGCTGCTCAAGGCAATACTTGCAGTACTCAACCAAAAGAATGTAGGCATTGGGTATTTCAACCAGAAGGAATCCCCCATGGATACGTAATATCCGGAAGTAAATCCAGCAAATAACATAATCACACTGAAAATCCCCACGTATACGAGGTTTTTCTTCATTTTCTCCTTTACTTCTGGACTAATTTCGTTGGCGAAATCTCTTTTTTGAGTCATTTTTTCTTCGTTTTCGTTGCTCATGGGTATTCGATTTAAGGAATGAATGTACGATTATATGGTGCGATCAAATACGTAAACAAATTGTATGATCGGTAGATAAACAAATGAGGCGAACATAAGTTTACGCGCATCTGAAACTTCTAAACTGTGATACAGTTTATATGCATATAGAAAGAAACCTATTCCTAGAGTACTCGCAATAATTAAAGAATAGATCCCTGTCCATCCCAATAACCATGGAACTAAGCTAAATGGAATGAGTGCCAATGCATATAACATGATTTGAAAGGCAGAATGTTTAGATCTCCCTGTTCTTGAGGGCAAAAGTGAAAACCCTGCTTTTTTGTAATCGTCGTATAAAACCCATGCAATCGCCCAAAAATGAGGGAATTGCCAAGTGAATTGAACAAAAAATAGCACTCCAGGTTCGAATCCAAAGGCATTTGTGTGAGCAATGGCACCTAACAAGGGAGGTACGGCACCCGGAAATGCACCAACGAAAACGGCCCATGGTGTTTTTTGCTTAAGCGGGGTGTAAATGAATACGTAGCTGATAAAAGCTAGAACCCCTAGAATGGCACTTTTCCAATTGATTAAAGCGAGTAAAATCGTTCCGCTAATTAGTGAAATGACGCAAATAATGTACGCTTCACGCAGGGACATTTGTCCGGTTGGTAATGGACGACGATTGGTTCGGTTCATGAATTTATCTAAATCCCGCTCCCAGATTTGATTGGCACCGTTAGAGGCTGCGGTAACAAGTGTTCCACCAAGCATTAAATAGAAAATTACCAAGCCATCTTTTCCTCCCGCAAATAAATACCCCGAAAGGGCAGATAAAATCACCAGAAATGACAATCGAAATTTAGTAAAAACCAAATATGTTTTAAATGTGGATGGAGCTTGAATAGTCTCTTGAGTCATGGTGCAAAATTACGAATTAAGCTTGTTCTTCTACAACATTTTTACAAGGTCTTTTCTTTAAGAATTTCATTCAGTTTCTTCAGGGGTATAGTAGTCATTCTGAACGAAGTAGTCAATCATTGCTTCTTTCATCAAATGTTGCTCTTCTTGGTGGCCAAGCGCTGGAATCAATGCGTTCAATTTGAAATGTGGCCATTGATCTTTATCTCGGCCTTCAAATTCATAATAACCGTATGGTTCGAGCAAGGTACAAATAGCAATATGCATCAATTCTGTCTTCTCTTGTTTACTGAAATTCTTATAGCCAATACCTAGTTCGTTGACACCAATTAAAAATAGCAACGATGGCACATCTAGACCAGGTCCAAAATCTTTTTCAAGGCTTTTTTTAACTTGCTGAAATTTCAATTCGATGTCGTGATCCATGTGACAAAAGTACGGAAAGAACAAGCATATAAAACCTTGATTCTAAATTTTTGGATAAAAAAAAGAGGGGACAAGCCCCTCTTCCTTTCAATCAAATTTTTGTGTACTATTCAACGATCACACGTGATGTAGAAGTTCCGTTTTCAGAACGAACGATTACGGTGTACATTCCTTGAACAAGGTCAGCTACATTTACATGAGTTGTACCAGTTACTTTGCGAACTGATTTTCCGCTTAAGTCAACTAATTCAATTTCTGTAATTACTTCAGTAGAAACGATGCTGAAAGATGTTTGAGCTGGATTCGGCATTAATGTGAATGTCACACCTACTTGTTCGTTGATGCCTGAAGTACATGCATTACAACTTTCGAAACAAACCGTATCCAAATCGGCATCTCCAACGACAGTGTAAGAACGATTAACAAATACATCATTATTATTATCGACAAACGTAACTGTACATGGTTCTCCGCCAATAAATTGTTCTTCAACATTACTGTTGTTGATAAAGAATTTATATTCAATCGGACCTGCTGCTATCGGAAGAGTTGTCTCCCAAATACCATCTGTATTCGCATCAGTCATAGGGTTAGCATTGGAATTCCACCCATTAAAGTTACCGAAAACGCTAACGTTCGTAGGAGTAGTACCTGCATAATTATTCATATCAACTTTAAACGTTACCATTGGTGTCGGAGCCTGAATAACCTGTGTTTTTTCATAGATGAATCTCCACCATCCTGCACCATTTACTGCGATATCAACGGTCATAACATTGTCATTATTAGAAAAAGCAATTTGATACGTTCGAGATGTTGGAAGAACAGCTCCTGCTAGGCCCAACTCATTTCCGTTATATGCTTTTGCCAAACCAAGGTGTCCACCGGCGCCATTAATAGTTAATTCGCCTGCACTGTAAGTAAATGCATATGCACCACCAACATGAGGTGCTACAGGAGCGCCACAGTTGCCAAATTGAGCACCTCCTTGCCAGTTCTCTACCCAAGTGGAATTATCCATGTAATGAGTCATGGATCCATTCGCTTCAAATTTAACCGAATCATCGAATAAGCAAGCCCTTTCTGTTACATCAGCAATACTATTTGAATACCAAGATCCATTTCCTTGGCCTGGACCAACAGCTAAAGAACCTGCGTCTGCTTTTAATTTCCAAGTTCCAATTAGTTGAGCTGGCGGAAGACTTGTACATGCATCACAACTTTCAAAACATACTGCTGGCAGAGTGGCATAACCAGTAACAGCATAAGAGCGATTTATATATACATTCGGTCCAACAGTGGTAGTAATTGTACAAGGTTCGTTACCAGCAAATATTTCTTCATCTGCAAATCCGTTCACTGTATATTTATATTCGATATTTCCAACTGGAATCGGAAGCGTAGCTTGCCATAAGCCCCCACCCATATCTGTCATTGGATTACATGTTCCACACCAGTTATTAAATGATCCATTGACAAAGACACCATTTGCTAAGGAACCTGTATAATTGGACATATTAACTTTAAATGTGACATCTGCATCTGGAAGAGTAACAGTGTTTGATCTTTGATAAACAAATCTCCACCAACCTGGACCCATATTGATATCAGCGATCATGATACTATCATTATTTGTAAACGAAATTTGGTACGTTATGGAAGACGCTGCGTTGGCTGGATTATTAATTTCAGCACCATTAATTACTTTTGGAAGTCCTAAATGAGCCCCAACACCATTCAAAGTTAATGCTCCACCAGCATAAGTGTAACTAAAAACACCACCAACATGAGGTGCTACAGGAACATTACAAGCGTCTGGTGAACCTTGCCATGCTTCTACCCATGTGGAATTATCCATGTAATGAGTCATGGTTCCATTCGCTTCGAATTTAATGGAGTCGTCAAAAAGACAACTGCGAGTAAATACATCGGCAATACTATTTGAATACCATGAGCCATCACCTATATTAGGACCAATCGCTAATGAACCGGCGGCAGGTTTAAGCCTCCATGTGCCCTCAATTTGGTTTGTATTGCTGGGGCATGCATCACAACTTTCGAAACATACTGCTGGCAGGGTGGCGT